>DHTR01000023.1:5142-22212 GCA_002408725.1 Pelotomaculum sp. UBA5255 | reverse complement strand
ATCTTTCATGGTCCTTAGATCGGTGGTCAGGGTGAATCGTCCGCACAAGACAGGACACCTCCGTTGCCGGCAATCAAACTTCTCTTTACAGGCGCTGGATTACAGGGTTAAGAAAGGACCGTTTTTTCTAAGCCAGGCACGGTGGACCTTGTAATCCGGGCAAACACCTTCCACCAGGCGCCAGAACTTTTTCGAGTGATTAAGCTCAACCAGGTGCATCAGTTCGTGCACGACGATGTAATCCAGCACGTCTGGCGGCGCCATGACCAGTCTCCAGTTAAAGTTTAAATTCCTTTTTTGGGAACAACTACCCCAGCGGGTCTTTTGACTCCTGATAAAAATACGGTTATAGGAAAGATTCAACACTTTGCTGACCACTTCGACCCGCTGGTTGATGATTTGCCGGGCCGTCGACCGTAACCACTCCTCGAGCACGGCACCGGCTTCCTTTTCCGCCCCTTCAGGCACAACAACGATTAGCTTTCCTTCACACATAAATACATGCCGGGTATTGCCCTGCTCTATTTTCGTCTCGACTTCAAATTCACGACCCTGGTAGTAAACCCTCTTGCCGCCATACTGCTTATATAGGCACTGTTTTTCGGCCTGGTGGAAGCGGTCCAATTGATCCAGAATCCAATCTTGCTTTTTTCGGAGAATATCCTCCAGCAGCCCCAGGTCAAACTCAAAGGGGGCAACAACCTCCAGCTCAGTCGAATCAAAGCGCACCTTCAGACTCAAATGTTTGGCCCGGCGGCTTATCCTCACTGTATAATAAACAACCTTGCCCCGGAGGTTAACGGAGTTTCCGGATTTGCATTGGCGACCGGCCTGTTTTTTTGAAGCTAATCTTTGCACAATTGAACGCCTTCTCCCACTCCTGTAGGCAAATGGATCCTTATTTAGGCGCTTGCCCGCAGCAGGAACCAGGTGTGCACCCCTGCTCCCTGGAAGTACCACCGCAGCATTTGAGTTCGTCGTTTGCGGGTTTTCCTACCGAGCTCGGCAAAAAGGGGGCCGAGATTAACTTTTTCAGATTAACGCTCCCGCAATTCGAACACTTGATCTTGTTTTCCTGCCCCGGCAGCTCGAGAATTTCAAATATTTTTTCACAGTCGCTGCACTTGTACTCAAAAATTGGCACTTCAAAAAACCCTCCCTTATAATTATCAAAAAACCCAAGTTAATTTCGACGTAAACCTAAAAAATCCTTCTTTTAATCAGCTAATCAGCAACTGCAATCCTCTTCAACTCAAAGATTACCGGCCGCTCCGGATCCGGACAGGCCCAGGTTGAAACCTCGCTGTCCTCCGACCAGGGGAAATGACCTCCGTAGAGTAGCGCCGCCACAGCCGAACGCATTGAATCGTAAGCAAACTGGCACAGCCCTCCAGGAGTGAACTGCCCAAACTCAAAACTGTCCCCCACTTTATGGCCGTATGAACATTTCCCCTCTCCCCGAATTTCTACAATCGTTGCGATTACCTTGTACTGATACATCTTAATTCACCTTCCTTTAAATCTTAATTTCCTTGAGTGATGAAGGATGGGGCTGGCAAAATGAATGAACTTTTGCCGGGTGAACATAATAATGTTATGAGTAAACATAGATGCCATGTGGACAGGAAAAGAAACGAATATGGAAACGCTATAACAAAGATGCGTGTAGACCTGATGGAACGCCTGAACAAGTCGGCTCCCTTAGTTGAGTACAATTTGGAAACCTTTTCAGGTAAGTTTGAGGTCTACAATCCAAACAAGAAAAAGGGGAGAAAAAACGAAATCAACCTCTAAAATAATTGCCATTATAGATTATATCAAGGGGGTCGCATAATAACATTAATAAATTTTTAATGAAGGATGTATAATCATACATTCAATTGGTTATCCTGTTAATAAAGGCCTCTAAAGGCGCCCGACGCCGGGGGGCCTTCTTATTTTACGGCTCAATTTACAGCTCGACGGGTTCTTTTTTCTTTCCGGACCCGGCCTCCGGCAGGGCCACGAACATGCCTGCAACACCCAGTCCTGCCGCAAAGAACATGACTCCGCGATAGCCCCACTGCTGGGCAATCAGACCGCCCAGGAGAGGTCCCACCGCATTGCACAGGTTCAGCGTCGCCTGGAAGATTCCTCCTGCAGTGCCCCTTTCCTCCCCGCTTCGCAAGACAATCAGCAGGGCGCCGACATAAAGGCAGGACCAGGCTACACCCAATAAAGCATTCACAGCAATGAGGGGCAACTTTCCGGTGGCAAAGGCAAAGGCCGCGAAGACCAGGATGGACAGCAATTGCCCGAAGGCAAATACCTTGTATGCTGAAAACCGCTGCAGGCAGCGCATCACAATAAACTGTACGACAAAATTAATCCCCCACAACAGGCCGATCCAGAACTTGTTCAGACCCAGGCTGGCCAGGTACAAGGGCAGGATGATCCAGACCGCAGTGGCCCCCAGGTGACGCAGGAACACAGCGAGGTAGACCCGGTAATTCTTTCTCATTACCGGCCAGAGCTTGGGGGGCAGTGAGGAACCGGAAGACGGCGCTTCTTGAAAAAGAAGAGAGACCAGAAAGGCTAGCAGGCAGACCAGGAAGCTCAGCCAGAACAGCAGATGAATATCTCCTATCAGGGCCGCACCCATGGCGCCGAAAATCCAGCCCAGGGATCCATAAGAGCTAAATTTACCCATGTCGATACCCGCTTCAAAGGCATAGGCAATGGATGCCGCGGTGGCGATGCCAAGGGTAAATCCCACCGCTCCGCGCGCCAGTGCAAGCACCAGAATACTGTCGGCCAGGAGTTGGGCAGCGAAGGCCGCGCTGCTGATAAAAAGACCCCAACGCACGAAGAGGAGCCTTCCCAGAGTGTCCGATTTCCAGCCTGAAAAAAGGGATGAAACCAGGAAAGAGCCCCCGTAAACAGCGCCAATTAGCCCTACTTGAAAATCGGAAGCCCCTAACTGGGCACCCAGAAGGGGGATAAAAATGATGGACCCCTGAATGGCAAATCCAAGGAGAAAGTTGACCAGCCCAATCAACCATCGGCGGGAAAGCTCCCCCTCTGCCACGTCAATCAATTGTTTTTACCTCTCGTCATTCAATAATTTTGTTCTGCCCATTTTAAACACAAACGCCCAATTAAAATAATTTTGCCAAATTCTGAATAAGATATTGGGCTCCGAGAAACGTGATCAGTACACCCAGCGTCCCGCGAATTAGCTTTTCCGGTAAATACCTTTGAAGTCTGGCGCCGACATAAGTACCTAAAAACCCCCCGGCGCCGAACAACAAACCCAGGGTCCAGTCGGGCGCCACTGCAACCTGCGCCCCGGCTGGTGAAGTCGCAAGGATGCTGTAAAAAGACACGCCTGCGATAGAAGTCAAAAAAGTTCCTGCCAGGGCAGCCCCGGCAATGGTATAGACGGGAAGGCCCAGGTATGAAACTAAGAAAGGGGCAATTATTGCGCCCCCACCAATTCCATATATTCCACCCATCAATCCGACTGCCAATGAAATTAAAACAAGCGTGAGCGTGTTGATGGAATATTTTTCACCCCAGAACTCGTATTCAATCTTGCGGATGGTAAGGCTTTTCTTTTTTACAACCGCATCAGTCGGCAATCCTGCAGATAACCCGTACCGGGCTTCACCCTTAAATGCCTTTGCCGTCTCTCTAAATTTATCTTCTATTGCATTTGGCTTATGATTTGCCGCAAAAGTTTCGTGCAGCAGCCGAAAGCCAAGATACAAGAGGACCAGGCCGACAAAAGCCTTAAACGGACCGGGGCTGCGTAGGTAATTGATCCTGATCCAGGCACCCGCATAAAAACCGGGCAGCGTGCCGATAACAATAACCCAGACGAGGGGCCAAGCCATCCGGCCTTCCCGGATGTAACGGTACAACCCGCCGGGTATGGCTATAATATTGTAAATCAAGTTTGTGGAACTGACGGAAGGACTCACAAAACCTAGTACGCTCATCTGGAAGGGTAACATCAGCACCCCGCCGGAAATCCCCGAAGAGGTTGTAAAAGATGCTACCAGGAACGCAACCAGCGGCGGAAACCATGGGGCAACCTCAACACCTGAAACCGGAAAATACAAGGGTATCCTCTCCTAGTCATGGAAAAAATAGTTGACAAATGCAGCAAATCCCGAAGTTCTACTTTTGTCGACAGATCACGTGTAATAGAATATCACTATTTAAGCGTATTATAAATCATTTTTTATTTCAAGGATTTGCTTGTACCCGGTTCTCCACCGAAGATCCGTAGAAAAAAGGGGAGAATATGATCCAAACAAATTATTTTTATGATACATTGGGCTTGGACCGGAAAGGAGAGAGAATATTGGGTGCAGCTTTTGAACAGAAAACCATCTCCAATCATGACCCTGATGCACCGGCGGAAATCGCAGGGACATCCTTGTTCGAGCGGAAACTGAAAAACGAAAAACAGGCGGCCCGCCGGGCCAGGCAGGAAAGGCAGCAAGATCAGCGGACCGAAACGGACAGTTTAAAGGAACTGGCGGAATACGACAGCCTGTTGGCCAAAAATTTTTTACAGGAGTGTAAAAACATCCTCCGGGACAACCTCGCCGCCGGAAAATTTAATTGGGTTTCCTATTATAAAGACGAGCCTTATCCCCCGTTTGTCTTTAAGGAACCACTTCCCCGCTATGAGCAGATTGCCAAGGAAATGGGAATTATCCGAAAGAATCCCATAAAGGAATTCCTACTGCCCTCTGTGAAAAAAAGGCGACTGCAAATGGAAAATGAGGCCAGGCAGACACTTGAACTGAAACTGGAACAATACAAAAAAAGGCAGGACTCCGCCAGGGCCGCTTACGAGACGAAGCGGAAGTCCTTGATCGAGGAGCAGTCTGAATACAATAGTTTGATTGACCAGCTCCGGCTGGACCTCGAGAAGGGGCGGCCCGGGGCCGTCGAGAGCTTTATTCGGGCCGCCCTGGCAGTTCTCAGATACCCTGACGCGCTGGAAGTGGTATTCGACGCCCGCTATGAGCAGGCGGGACGGCTTATTGTAGTAGAGGCCGTCTTCCCCACGCCTCTGGAAATCCCCCGGGTGGTCCGGTACCAGTATGATCAGGAGGAGCACGGGATTGTAGCTGTAAAGATGAATGAAAAAGAATTTGCAAACTTTTACGAAGAGATCCTACTCCAGCTCAGTCTAAGCGCGATTCATTTGATCTTTGAGTCGACCCGGGACAGGCAAATCCAACAGGTTGGGTATAATGGGCGGGTCGGGGAAACAGCTCCCGAAACAGACCTGGAGGAATTAAATCCCTGTATCCTAACCTGCAAGGTTAGCCGTGACATCTTCAGTTCTGTTAATCTTACCAGTGTCTCATCCCGTGAAGCCTTTCTCCGTTTTAATGGAATCAGCTCCGGGCCCCTGGCGGAGCTTAAGCCCATTCAGCCGATCCAGGTATTGCCTAAAAATCTCTCCCACGACCCTGATTTAGATCCGTCCCCGGACATGAACACCTCTACTGCCGCTCCGAAACCCTATCAGCCCGGGGATATAGAAAACATTGCCAAGGAACTTATGTTGGATCTGCTTGATCAAATTGAAAATAACCTGGAAAAAAAGCGGGGTCCTGATGACATCATTCATTAAACATAAAACGCAAGTTAAATCCTACAATTTAACCCTTAATGTGGTATAATTAAAAAAAGGTCCTGAGAAGCGGGGGTGTCTAGATGGACTTGTTGCTGAAAAAGCTCAACTGCTTTTATGAAAAACTCGATCTACACCTGCAATCATCAAAGAGGGACTGTGGAGTATGCGGTGAGTGTTGCAAAGTTACTTCCGTATTAAGGGTATACCCACTGGAAATGGAGAACATTCGCAGACTGGTTAAGAACGGTGTTAAGATGAAACGTTTCCGGGATTTTACAGGCAATCAAGTGGTAGACATCTGGGGAGGTCCATCCGGACATTGCCCCTTCCAGGAAGGGGACTTATGCGGTATTTATGCCTTTCGGCCTTACCAGTGCCGAGTCTACGGTCACTTTGACTACCAGGGAAGAAGCCTGCCGGGCAGGTGCGTCTACAGGGGGCACGCAACCCGGTACACTCGCAGGGAGGAACTTCCCCTCTATGACGAATTCAACCGCCTGACAAAAGGGTATGGCGAAGCGGCCCAACCTGATGACCCAAATACAAACCCCCCGCCCGGTTAGCCGGACGGGGGGTTGTTTTTCGCAACTTAAATTTTACTTAACTAAAACCGTTGTTATTTACCCTACATTTTTAAAAGCCTTGGCTTGAGCACCGCAGACAGGGCACTTTTCCGGAGCGCCATTTTCATGGATGTAGCCGCAGACCGTGCACAAGAAATATTCCAGATCCTTCTTTTCTTCCAGTGCGGCAAGTGCTTTTTGGTAAAGATCAGCGTGTACTTTCTCGGCCTCATTAGCAAGCGAAAAAACTCTTTTTGCCGAGTTGGCCGCTTCTTCTTCCGCCTCCCTGATAAAGCCCGGGTACATCACGGTAAATTCATAGGTTTCACCATCAATGGCCGCTTGCAGATTATCAGCCGTTGTCTTTACCGCCCCCATTGCCTTTAAATCGGAATAGGCGTGAATAGCCTCAGCTTCGGAGGCGGCCCTGAATAATTTAGCCACGCCTGGATATCCTTCTTCATCCGCCTTTTTGGCAAAAGCCAGGTACTTGCGGTTGGCCTGGGATTCACCGGCAAAAGCTTCTTTTAAGTTCTTATCGGTTTTCATCAAGATCCCTCCGTTTTCTTAGTATTGCATCATTATACCAAATCCACGCAAACCAATGCAAATCAAGACGTAAAAGACTTGCTCCCTGTGGCCCGGGTAATCGCGGCAAGCCTTTTCAGCGCTTTGACGTTTTCCCTATCCCGGCTTTAGCCCGGCCTGGCGCATTCTCCAAAAGCGCAATCGAGCGGTCATAATCCTCCCGGTTTATCGGGAAGGAGGTGTCGATCCTTTCCGCCGTGGGCAAAACTATACCGCACAGGGTCTCTGCAGCTGGCCTTGACATTATAAACCACCTCGGATATTAGGGCAGAGGCCCTCACTGTGGCCGGTCCCACCCCCTCCACCGCTAGAACATGTTCATAGGATGCTGGTTTTATGTTGACGCATGCTTGCACACGCTTCGGACTCCCTTGAGTCCTACCTTACTCACTTCCTACTACTTTATTACTCATGTTGTAGTGCTCATTAAAGGCTCAAGTAGAAAATATAAAACGGACCCAACAGTCCGTTTGCTCTTAGCCCTTATTCTTTTCACGCAAAAACTTAGCCCAGTCGCCGTCTACAATGATTTCGCCGTTTTCTTTGAGCCATGCTGCTTTGGAAGGAGGCCACAAATACATATGCGCCTTTACTGTCGTCCCAGTATCAAGATTTTCCACGTCCCTGATTTCCCGGATGAGATCGCTCTGGCTTTCAACACCGGTGAACTTTTCAATATCATCGATTTCCGGTAGGATGCTCATGAGCTCCCTGGTTTCATAAAGTACTCCCAGGACAGTCCCGTCACCCTCGAGGACAACAGGGTAACCGTCTTCCGGGAGGTAGTAAAGGATCCCTCTCGCCCGGGCACTGAACGTTTTTGGTTTGTGAGCCTCAATAAAACGGTTGTAGTTAGTCAGGCCAGGAAGTAATGTCCCATAAACAAATAAATTATGCAAATACATTGAAACCACCCCTTCCGTTTTTAAGCCACAAGAACCGCTTATCTTATTGCACTTACCCTATTATATTTTTTCTTTATAAATATTATTTTTCCTTTTTTTATTCAGCCTTTTTTGAAATATCTTTTTATTTCTGGTACGTTCGCTACGTTCAGGGCCGGAAGGAGATTAGCCTGATTTGGAGAAATATTAACCAGCAAGGATCACTTGATTTAAAGGAGACGGTATGGAATGCATCGGACTGGAACGATTATTTTGCTCTTTCTAGCCGTGCTGCTGAGCGCGGGCTGTGGAAGCGGGAAGCCCGGGAGCGCAACAGGGGCAACCGATATGCCGGGGGAAATCGTTGTGCAGGCTCCCCTTGCCCCGCCTACTGCGCCGCTGTTTAAAATGATCGGGGAAGGCCGGCCGGAGGGAACCCGGTTGGAGCTCATCTTATACAAGTCAGTGGAAGAGGCTACCACCCGAATCATTAAGGGGGAGGCGGATTTTAGTGTCCTTCCCGTAAACGTGGCGGCCAAATTATATAACAAAGGTGTTGATATTTCTTTGGCAAATGTCAGCACCTGGGGAATTCTTTATCTGGTTAGTCTGGAGAGCGGTGTTAGGGACTGGCCAGACCTCAGCGGGAGGGAACTTTATGTTGGGGCCAGGGGCTCGACCCCCGATGTCCTGTCCCAGTATTTTCTTCGACAAAGCGGGCTAAAGGATGGAGATGTCCGGTTAACCTACCTGGACTCCCCGGAAATTGCCCAAATGATGATTAACGGCCTGGTTAAAAACGCCGTGTTACCTGAGCCCATGGCGACCCGGGCGCTAATGAATAACAAGGAGGCGCGCGTGATCCGGAACTTCAACAGCGACTGGCAGCAGTACGAAGGTGGTTCTGCAGGACTGCCCCAGGCCGGCATGGTGGTGCGAAACGAGTTTGCCAGGACCTACCCAAAGGCGGTTTCGGAGTTTCACCGCACTTACGCCGGGGCACTGGATTGGACCGTGGCGAATCCCGGTGAAGCCGCCCCCCTGGTGGAGGCTAATGCGAACATACCTGCCCCGGTATTTGTCAAGAGCATGGAGCGAACCCGGCTGCACTTTGTCACAGGCTCCGGAGCCATGGCCGATGTGGACACTTACCTGGCCAAGCTTTTAGATTTCTCACCGGAAATGGTAGGGGGCAAGCGACCGGATGAAAAATTCTATCTTTCTGATTAGGGGCCTGCCGCCCCTTTTCGGTTTGGCTGCCTTTTTGGCCATCTGGCAGGTGATTTCCGGCTTTTACAGCCATGTTATTACTCCTTCACCGGTGGAGGTTGCGCAAACCCTTCTGACCCTGGCGGCTGATGGGCAGCTCTGGGAACAAAGTCGCCACTCGATCCTGCGCGGCCTGGTTGGATTTGGCCTGGCCGTTGCTGCCGGCACGCCCCTGGGCCTGTTAATCGGCATGAACCCTGTAGCAGCCAGCCTGCTGCGACCCCTTGTGGTTGTGCTGCAGGTGACTCCATTGATATCCTGGCTGCTGCTGGCCATGATCTGGATCGGTTTTACCAAAGTGCCTGTTTTTGTCGTCTTTGTAACAACTCTCCCCCTGATTGTGATTAACACCTTTCAGGGAGTTAAAAGCATTGACGGACAGCTATTACAGATGTCCGAAATCTACCGCATCAGCAAGCCGAGGGTAATCCGGGAAATCTACCTTCCCCAGGTGGCGCCATACCTCATGGCCGGTGTTTCCAACGCCCTCGGGGTCACCTGGAAAGCCGTGGCAATGGCAGAATTCCTGAGCGTTCAGCAAGGTATCGGCGCCAGCATGGCGGTGGCCAGGATTAACCTCGAAACAGCGGCCCTCTTTGCCTGGACCCTGTTTCTGATTGGCCTGGGTCTGGTTACGGACCGCCTGCTGGCCTATCTGACCAACCGCAAACTCAAGCACTGGATGTGACACGTCGTGATCAAGTTCGAAAATGTCTATAAAACTCTAGGACAAACCCGGGTCCTGGAGGGCTTTTCTTTCCATGCTGAGAGGGGTAAGATCCTGTGTCTGGTCGGACCTTCGGGTTGTGGCAAAACGACCATTCTACAGATGCTGGCCGGGTTGGAGCAGCCCGATGCCGGCCGTATAGACGGGAAGGACGGGCTCAGGGTGAGCTATGTATTCCAGGAACCCCGTCTTCTTCTCTGGAAAACCGTAGCCGGCAACATCGACTTTGTCCTGCGGGATGCCGTTATCCCGGCCCGCCGGAAGGAACTGATCGATAAATACCTGAGCCTGATGGGCCTTTATGAATACCGGGACAGCTACCCCAAGGCCCTGAGCGGGGGAATGAAACAGCGCCTGGCCCTCTGCCGGGCCTTCGCCTTCCCCCATGACCTGCTCCTGCTGGACGAACCATTCAAGTCCCTGGATATGCCCCTCAGGCTTGGCCTTGTGCGCCAGGTAGCCAAAATGTGGCGGGAAACACCACGCACCATAGTGTTTGTGACCCACGATATTATGGAAGCTCTGCTCCTGGGACACCGAATCGTAGTACTCTCCGCCAGGCCCACTACCGTACTGGACACGGTGGATCTAAACATACCGTTTAAAAAGCGAAATGTCGGCCGAGAACCGCTGCCGTCTCATTACGCCCGCATGCTGTCCCTGCTGGAAGCAGAAATTATGAAATCCCTTCCCAATCTTTGAGGCCGCACCCTTGGCCCGGGGTCCGTTAACAAAAACGTCCGTACACCATAGCCACTTCATCAAAGAAAGAGAGTTTACACTATCTTACAGCCACTCTCCCCGTTCCAATGTAATTGCTGTAAAATCATCAAAAACACGGCAAACATACCGGGCAAACCAAAAAAGAGCTGTTTTGACAGCTCTTTTTTTTATTTCTCTTATTTATTTCCTACTGCTGCGCTTGCCGGTTATTGCGGAAGCAGTCGCTGCAGTACACAGGCTTGGAGCCGTCCGGCTGGAACGGAACTCTTGCTATCTGACCGCAACCGTCGCATGTGGTCTCGTACATTTGCCGGTTTTGGCGATACCCGGAGCCGGCAAAACCCTGATCACGATTGCGGCTGTTCTTGCGCGCGCTCCTGCAGGAAGGGCACCTTGAAGGTTCATTCGTAAAGCCCTTTTCAGCAAAGAATTGCTGTTCACCTGCTGTAAATTCAAATTCCTGTCCACAGTCTCTACATTGTAAGTACTTGCCCGTAAACATCTAGACATCTCCTTTCTTGTATGCTCTGCATGGACGAATTTCAACCCTGGTCAGGAGATGTCTATCGATCTATTGCAGGCGTTATTATTATATCACCTTTACAAGCCCTTTAAAATATATGCCAATTTCTTAAGTTAAAAATTTTTCAACCCAGGGAATACCGGTTCTTGTAATTAATGTGAAGTAAAGGTATTATTAATCTGGGCCTACTAAAAGCGCCCATCACCAGATGTTTACAGGAGTGAATAAATGAACCTGCAAATGACTTATAAAAAAGCCGCCGAAGCCGTAAAAAGCTCCCGGGCCCTGGTCATTACCGCGGGAGCTGGAATGGGGGTCGATTCGGGACTCCCCGATTTTCGGGGCAGCAAGGGGTTCTGGACAGCCTACCCGATCTACGAGCGTCTCGGCATCAACTTTGTCGAGGCCGCCAACCCTGCCCACTTTGTCCAGGACCCGGCCTTTGGCTGGGGTTTCTACGGACACCGTGCCGACCTGTACAGCAGCACCTCTCCCCATCAAGGATTTTACCTGCTGCTGCAGTGGATTCAGCAAAACAACCTGGATTATTTTATCGTCACATCAAATGTAGACGGCCATTTCCTGAAGGCGGGCTTTGCGGAAGAAAACATCTATGAGGTACACGGCTCCATCCGGCACCTTCAATGTACTAGACCATGCTCTGCGGACATCTGGTCCAGTAACGAAGCCGTGCCGGTCGACCTGGAAAACATGCGGGCCGGACATATCCCCAGGTGCCCCCACTGCGGCGCGGTTTCCCGTCCCAACATTCTCATGTTCGGGGATTATTTCTGGAATGACGGCCGTTCTGCGCACCAGGAAGAAAACTTCGGCGCATTCCTGAAGCTCCACCGCCAAAACCCCCTTGTCGTGATCGAAATAGGGGCCGGGACAGCTGTTCCCACAATACGCAGGCTTAGTGAGCGGTTGGGCAAACGGTACCGCGCCACGGTGATCCGGATCAACCCCCGCGAGCCCTTTATTGCCAACCCACATTTCTCCTTCGCCTGTACTGCACTGGACGGACTTCGAGGTATAGACGCCTTTATGAAAGAATAATTAGCTAACGAACTCAGGAAACGGGGTGACGCGCTTTGCGAAGCTTTATTCTGGATGCCCCCGGCTGCCTCGAACAGGACCGGAAAGCCTGGGAAGAAGCCGGTTTTCAGTTCACGGATCCAAAAAACAAGCAAGAACCCATACAACGGCCCGACCTTGCGATCCGGCGACATTTGCCGGATTGGGGTCAGCCTGAATGGGATGCGCTAAAACTCCTGTTTCCCAGAATGTTCATCTTTCTTAGCGAGCATGAAATCCTTTTTCCGGATGCCCTCTCCGCTATCTATAACCGGCAATGGTTTACCGGAGAGTCCGGGCTGATTTTTACCATCGGCAGTACCCTTGAGGGAAAGATTGCGGAACCCGTCTGGGAGGCCTACCGCTTCGGCGGTCCGCTTACCCGAACGGAAGAGATCAAAGCAGTCGCCGATTCCACGTACCGCTTTTTGCTGCTGGACGTGTTTCGTGAGACAGCAGAATGGTGCGGGCATATGTCTTCAGTGGTAAGTCCATCATAATTCTAAAAACATCTTTCAATGATGAACCAACATCTCAAATCTCCTGCATCTGCTTAATAGCCGTATTGTCCTTGTCTCACTAGAATGTCGTTTCCCCAGCTTTTACCGGTGGATTTGTCTGAGGGCAAAATAGCCATTTTAATTGACAGACAGTAGGAATGGATGTAAAATTTAAGTTAGTTAACGGACAGTTGTAGCTGTTCCACCTGGAATCATTAGGCAACAGGCCGCTAGTATATTTTAATAATACGAAAGAAACCACGGAGGTTATACCTGAATAATCAGGGTAAGGTTCGTGGTTTTTATTTTTTAAGGAAGGAAAGATTTAATGCGAACACTCTTTTCGAAGCCATCGACACCTATAGGTCTATTTGCCATAAGTCTATTGGCCCTGGCGCTGCTGGTTCTTGCCGCGACAGGCTGCAACACAGCAAAGAAAGGGGACCGGCCTGCCGGGTTACAAGATCCAATCTATACGATAGCCGACCCTGCCGGAGACTGGGGCTTCCCCTCTCCTTTTGCCCATTATTCCCGGGGTCCGGGTTACGTCAGGATGAGTTTTATTTTCGATACCCTGATCTGGAAAGACAACCAGGGATACATACCGGCGCTGGCCAAAAGTTGGGAATTCTTGAAAGACGAAAATGCTTATTTATTTTTGCTGCAGGACCAGGCCACCTGGCATGACGGCCATCCATTCACAGCAAAAGATGTTGTATTCAGTATGGACTACATGAAAGCACATTCTTACGAATGGGTTAACCTGGGTGTTGTCAAAAAAGCCGAAGCCGTTGACGATTTCACAGTCAAGCTGTATCTAAACAGGCCCTACGCCCCGTTTCTGGAACATATTGCAGGAACGGCGCCAATCCTGCCCGAGCATATCTGGAAGGATATCCAGGAACCCAGGCAGTTCTTGCAAAAAGAAGCCCTGATTGGAACCGGGCCCTTCAAGCTGAAGGACTACAGCAAAGAACAGGGAACCTACCTGTATGAAGCCTACAGCCAATACTACCAGGGAACGCCAAAAATCAGCCGGTTGAAATTTGTCAAGGTCAGAAACGAAATGGCGGCCGCTGCTTTACGGCAAAAGCAGGTCAATGTAGCCCAGGTTCCCCCTGAAATAGCGGGTGAATTGAAGAAGGAAGGATTAAGAAAACTAACCGGCCGCCATGACTGGGTGGCCAAGCTGATGATTAACCACCAGAAAGCCCCCCTTGACAGCGTGGAATTCCGCCAGGCGCTGGCCTATGCCATCGACCGCCGGGCGCTGGTAGCGACCTGTCAGCGGGGCCACGGCCTCGAGGGCAGCCCGGGTCTGGTTCCACCGGACAACTCCTGGTTTAACGCCCGGGCCGCCGCAGCATATCCTTATGATTGCGTCAAAGCCGCAGAAATACTCGCCGGCCTTGGCTACGAGAAGAAAGACGGTTGTTTTAAGAAAGACGGGCAGACCCTGGAGCTTGAACTTCTAATCAGCGGCGGAGGCACCGGCGTCTCGGGCTTTCCGGGTGAACGCGAAGGCGAAATGGTCAAGGAAATGCTGGAAACTGCCGGGATCAAGATAAATTTACGCAGCCTGGAAGCCAAGATCCTGGATAACTTGGTCAATGAGTGGAAATTTGACCTCGCCCTGAGCGGCCACGGCGGAATGGGAGGCGACCCTGAAACCTTAAACAAAGTCATTTCCGGCAAGGCGTTTATCAGCGCCAGGTTTAACCGGAGCGATGAGCTGAACCTCCTTTTGGAGCAGCAAATGAAGGAAACAGATCAGGACAGGCGCAGGGAATTCGTCAACCGTATTCAGGAGGTCTATGCCCGGGAGATGCCCTGCCTGCCGCTCTACTATCCAACCTGGGATTATCTGTCTGATGACAGGGTGTCACTTTATTTCACCCCTCAGGGAATTGGGAGCGGGGTGCCTCAACCTCTAAATAAAATGTCCTTTCTGAATTAAAAACGGAACTGCCGGGATCTATATATTCATTTTTACGTGGGGTGCCCGTGATCAAGACGATTAAAAAAACTTCACCGGTCAATTACGCTGTGGCCTTGTTCATTATTCTAACCATAAACTTCATTATACCCCGCTTGATGCCGGGCGATCCGCTTCAGGCTATTTATGGAAATGAGGCGCTTCTTGTGCTGACCCCGGAGTTGCAGGAAGAGCTCTGCCGCCGGTTTTCCCTGGACCGCCCGCTGGGGGAACAGTATGCTGCCTACCTGTTTTCACTCTGCCGGGGAGATCTGGGCTACTCCTATTTTTACAATGCCCCGGTGCTAAAAGTGATCTCCGGGTTTCTCCCCTGGACTCTTTTACTAACAGGACTGGCTTCGTTTTTATCCACCTTGTCCGGATTTTTCCTTGGGGTCGAATCCGGTTCCAGAAGAGGCCGGGCACTGGACCAGTGTTTACTTGGAGGTATTATGTTTTTTAGCGGGTTTCCGGATTTCTTCGTGGGCATTATACTACTGCTCTTCTTTGGCGTCTTCCTGAGCCTGGCCCCCCTTTCCGGGGCACTGACACCGTACGCCGGGCACAGCGGACTTATGCTGGTTATTGACATCCTGCACCACCTGGCGCTGCCGCTGACCGCCCTGGTTATGGTCCGGCTCACGGCTACCTATCTGATGACCCGCAGCGCCATGATTACCACCCTTGGCGAAGCGTTTATATTGACGGCAAGGGCCAAGGGCTGCCCGGAGCGGACTGTCCGGTACCGCCACGCAGGCCGGAATACCCTTCTGCCGGTAGTGACCGCAGCCGGTTTGCAATTTGCCCACCTGGTTACCGGGACCCTGTTTATCGAAATTGTGTTTTCTTATCCGGGATTGGGCTCCTTACTGTATAATTCCCTTTTAACGCGGGACTACCCGCTCATGGCAGGAATCCTCCTGATCATTACGATAGTGGTCTTGACGATTAATCTCCTTTTGGATATCCTTTACTCAAAAATTGATCCGAGGGTCGCGCAATGCATGTGAATTACTGGCGTGAAGTCCATACAACCAGCCTCGGCCGGATTGGCCTGGGGCTTATCATTCTGATGGCAGCGACAGCGGCCCTCGCGCCGCTGCTTACAACCTGCCAGCCCTCCGCTTACACGGGAGCCCCCTTTGCGGCTCCTTCGGCGCAGCACTGGCTGGGGACAAATGATGTGGGGCAGGACATCTGGACACATCTTCTTTATGGCGCCCGCACGTCACTTGCTGTCGGTAGCGGAGTCGCCCTGCTCTCTCTTTGCTTGAGCGTGCTGGCCGGCTGTTCTTCCGCTCTCCTGGGTGGCCTCTACGACCGCCTGCTGATGCGGCTGGTCGATGCCCTCATCATCATTCCACCGGTGATTGTGGCTATTCTGGCCGCAGCTTACTTAAGACCAAACACAATTTTATTAGTCTTCCTGCTTTCCGCCTTTTCCTGGCCCGGCGGGGCAAGGGTGATCAGGGCCCAGACCCTTTCTTTAAAAGAACGGATGCCTGTTTACGCCGCCCGCACTTTCGGAGCAAGCCGGCGGCGCCTGCTGTTCAGCCACATCATTCCCGATTTGGGGCCCCTTTTAATTGCGCTCATGATCCAGGACGCCCGGCGGGCTGTTTTTATGGAGGCCGGCCTTTCCTTCCTGGGTGTCTGTGATCCCACTATCGTTAGCTGGGGCAAGATGATGCAGCATGCCCTGAAATTTGTTTACATGGATGTCTGGAGATGGTGGCTCCTGCCCACCGGCTTTGCGCTTTCCCTCACGATCATGGGCTTCACGTTCACCGGGTTTGCCCTTGAAAGCGCTCTGAACCCTCGTCTGAGAAAGGAGGTTAGCCATGCTGGAAATTAAGAACCTGGGAGCCTCCTATAATGGCCTGCAGATTCTGAAAGACATTCACCTGACCCTAAAAAAGGGGGATGTCCTGTCGATTATCGGCGAGTCAGGCGCCGGCAAAACCACTCTTGGCCGCGCCATTTTGGGCTTGGTGGGAGGGCGCTGCACGGGGGAGATTCTTTTTAAAGGCAAGAATATCCTAACCTGCCAGGAAGAAGAGCACCGGCGGATCCGCGGCAATGAAATCGCAATGGTGTTTCAAAACGTTGAGGACGCCCTCCACCCACTATATTCCATCCTGGTTCAGGTTATGGAAGCCAGCCTGGTGCACGGCCGGAAGGACAAGCACGCCGCCGCCGAAAAAGCCCGCGAAACCCTGGATTTGGTAGGCCTGGACAGTCGGCGGCACCGGGCCTACCCCCACCAGTTAAGCGGGGGTGAAAAACAAAAGGCGCTGATTGCACTATCCCTGGTCAATGATCCCGACGTATTAATCCTAGACGAGCCAACCGCCTCCCTTGATGCCCTGACCAAAGCAGAGATCATCGCTGTGCTCAGGAAGCTCACAAGAGAAAAGGCCTCCCTGGTAATCACCCACGATATTTCCACAGCCGCCGCCCTGTCCAGTCATATGGCCGTCCTCTACGGCGGCAGAATCATGGAGCTTGGCACTACCGTGGATTTGCTGGCCGAGCCACGCCACCCCTATACCCGCGGGCTTTTACGGTCCTATCCCAATATGACCACAACAAAAGATTTA
>DHTR01000023.1:1015-4967 GCA_002408725.1 Pelotomaculum sp. UBA5255 | reverse complement strand
TATGACCACAACAAAAGATTTACAGGGAATACCCGGCCGGATGTCGCACCACGTCGAAGGCTGCCCCTTTCACCCGCGCTGCACCCAGCGGATCCAGATTTGCGCCAGCGGGGTACCGGCCCCTGCCGGCGACGGCGACCGGCTTATCGCCTGCCACAGAGGCGGTATCGTACCCCTGCTTGAAGTCAAGCGGTGCAGCAAATCTTTTGGTTCCCTGAAGGTATTGCAAGGTGTGGAATGTACTCTACACGAGGGGGAAACGCTAGCCCTGGTTGGAGAAAGCGGCTCCGGCAAAACAACCCTGGCCAGGGCCATCATGGGCCTTGTCAATGCCGACGAGGCAGAGACCCTGCTGGAAGGCCAAAGGATCACAAAGAGGACCAGGGATTTCTATCAAAGGGTCCAGATGATCTTTCAGAATCCGGGTGAATCAATCAGTCACCGGCTGAATGTTTTGCAAACCGTTAAGGAACCCCTGGATATCCATAAAGCCGGCAGTGAGGAAGATAGGTTGAAAAGGGTCCGGCGGGTTCTGAATGAAGTGGAACTACCCAGCGATGATGCTTTCTTAAAAAAATACCCTCACCATTTAAGCGCCGGCGAGGCACAGAGAGTGGCCATTGCCCGGGCGCTGGCGCTGAACCCAAAAGTTTTAATTGCTGATGAACCAACATCATCCCTGGATGCCAGCGTGCAGGCAAAAATCCTCAAGCTCATAATGAATTTACAGGAAAAAATGGGTCTTTCCGTGCTGTTCATTACGCACGATCTCGCCCTGGCCAAAAAAACAAGTGATCGTCTGGCCGTGATCTTAAGTGGTCGGATCGTGGAAGAGGGGCCTACCAGCGAGATTGTCAGCCACCCCCTGCACCCCTATACCAAAGCCCTGATTGACTTTGCGCCGCTGCTGGAGGATCGGCTTGGCCGGAATACGGCACAGACCATTCCCAATATTAAAAGGCAGACTTCGGCAATAGCATCGGGCTGTCCGTACGCACACCGCTGCCCCGGAGCAAAAAACCGCTGTTTTGAAGATAACCCTGAATTAAACGCCTGCTCCCCCCGTAAGGCAGCCTGTTTTTATCCCTAACCTCTGTCAGCTAAAAACAATAATCCAACAAAGGAGTGTTTTTATTTATGCAAACCAAGCTGAATGATTGGGAAAAAGTATTGGAATTCCACGGCCACTCCTGCCCCGGCGTAGCCACCGGCTACCGGGTTGCCAGAATTGCCCTGAAAGAGCTTCAGGCAATCCGCGCGGCTGACGAAGAGCTGGTGGCCATTGTAGAGAATGACGCCTGCGGGGTGGACGCCGTCCAGGTCCTGACCGGCTGCAGCATCGGCAAGGGAAACCTGATTTACCGCGACCATGGCAAGCAGGTTTACACCTTTGCCTGCCGCAATAGCGGACGGTCTGTACGCATTTCCGTAATAGGCAAAGTCTGGAAAAGCCCCGAATACAGTGAGCTTAGGAAGAAAGTCTTCAACGGTACAGCCACTGAGAAAGAGCGGGAAGATTTTAACCGGCGCCAGCAGGACCGCACCCGCTCTATCCTTGAAATGCCCGAAGAGGAGTTCTGCCAGGTCCGGCATGTCCAGATCGAGCTGCCTTCCAGGTCCCGAATCTTCGATACCCACCTTTGCGCCGCTTGCGGTGAGCCAGTCATGGAGCCCCGCGCCCGGGTCCAGGACGGAAAAATTGTCTGCATCCCCTGTGCCGAGAATTACACCAGGGGATGGTAATAATTATCCTTTATCCGGCATGTGTTTTGCTATATTATATAGAGGAGATGGAACGATGCTTGTACTATGATTCACAAACGAGATTTCACAAATCTTACCTTTTTGACTTATTGGGACTTGATTCATAAGGAGGAGTCCAGATGCAAATCGTTAAGAAAATTCAACTTAAAGGTTCGCCCGGGGGCTTTGAACCACTAAAGATAAGCATCACGGGAAAGCAAAAAAAAGGGGGTGATTGCCTGGCAGGGTTGGCCTTTTTATATCCCGGACAGAGGCTCCCGTCATCGGGCTATTTCCTGCATCCGACCGAGGAATTCCTTTACGTAAAATCAGGGAAAATACGTATTGAAACCAACTCTAATTGCGAAATCGCCGAAAAGGGGGATTTGATCTTGATGCGCTCCCGCGAGCCGCATTTTAATATAAATATATCGGACGAGCAGGCTGAGCTTTTATGGCGCCGCTCAAATCCCTAAATGCCTGGGGTTCGCTGGCTTCCTGCTTGCTAATAAAATGAAGGCAATTTATCCATAACCTTAAGTCCCGCAGCAAAAATACAGATAAAGATATTGCTTCTTTAGCTTAATAAAGATATAATGCAAATAATAATTACAATGTCTTACAATATTTAGTTTCTTTAAATAACAGCAACCAAACAATTAGAATACCACGGGGAGCTGAATGATTCGGCTGAGAAAGAACTTTGTTCTGACCCACTACCTGATCTGGATAATGCCAGCGTAGGGATAGCAATTAACGTCGTGTTTGTGCGTTAAGGCCTTTTACTCTTCGGGTAAAAGGCTATTTTATTTATAGGAGGCCAGAAACAGTGAAATACAACGTGAGCTTGCAGGTCATTCCGAATGTTTCCGAGACGGAACTGTACCCTCTGGTTGACAGGGTTATTGAATACATCAAGAATTCCGGCGTTGCCTCCATTGTGGGCCCCATGGAGACCACAATGGAGGGTGAACTCCCTGTATTGCTGGATATTGTCGCAAAGGCCCAGGAAATCTGCCTGGGAAATGGGGCAACCCGAATTTTGTCGGTTGTCAAAATAGACTGCAAGGCAGGCGGTGTTACGATTGAGGAAAAAATTCGAAACCATCGCTAACAGCGCCGTTCCACTGGTGTTTGTGGGTTTTTTGCTGCTCCTCTGGGAGTATCTGGTCCGGGTCTGGGCCATCCAGGAGTGGATCTTGCCTGGACCTGTACGGATCCTGCAAACCCTTACCGGCAATCTGCCCCTGATTCTGAAACACGCGCAAAGTACCCTGATTGAATGCCTGGCGGGCTTCACCCTAGCCATCCTTTTTTCCTTTATCCTATCGTTTTTCATGGAGGAAATACCCCTCCTGAAAAGGGCCGTCTATCCCTTGCTTGTTGCCTCGCAAACGATTCCCATTATATCCGTAGCCCCGTTGTTTATTATCTGGTTCGGGTACGGAATGCTGCCAAAAATTATTGTGGTCGTACTGGTATGCTTCTTCCCCATCGCCTTAAGCCTGCTGGGCGGGCTGGCGGCGGTTGACAGGGAGTATCTGGAGCTTTTCAAATCGATGAAAGCCGGCCGTCTTGATACTTTTCGAATGGTAAAGCTACCGCTGGCGTTGCCGTCTTTCTTTTCGGGGCTTAAAATTTCCGCCTCGTACAGCTTCATGGGGGCGGTTATTGGAGAATGGCTGGGAGCGAAGCAGGGTCTTGGAACCTACATGACCATTGCCCAGCGCTCTTTCCAGGTGGACCGGGTGTTTGCGGCCATCCTGGTGGTTACATTTTGCAGCGCCGCCCTGTTTGCGCTCGTAAGCCTTCTGGAAAGGCTGGTCATTCCCTGGAACCAAAAAAACTAAATGGAGGGATCTGTAGTGAAAAAGAAGGTGCTGGTTTTAGTTGTTCTGTTTTCTCTGCCGCTGCTGCTGGTGTCCTTGCTGGCAGGCTGCAGCGCCGAGAAAAAAGAAGCAGGTCAAAAGGAACTCAAAAAGGTTTCGGTCATCCTGGACTGGACTCCGAATTCAAACCATACCGGGGCCTATGTCGCCCAAAAACTGGGTTACTACAAAGAACAGGGTCTTGATGTGGAAATTATCCAACCCAGTGAAGGCGGAACAGCCCAGCTGATCGCCGCCGGCCAGGGCGATTTCGGCTTTAGCTACCAGGAAGAGGTCACCATTGCCCGCACCAAGGGAATGCCGGTTAAGGCCCTGGCAGC
>DHTR01000023.1:0-731 GCA_002408725.1 Pelotomaculum sp. UBA5255 | reverse complement strand
TACGGGGGCTGGGGTTCACCGGCTGAAGATGCCATGATCAAGGCTCTTATGACCCAGGAACAGGCCGATTTTGGGAAGGTTGAAATGATTAACATCGGGACGGCCGATTTCTTCAGCAGCATCCGTAAGGATATTGATTTTGCCTGGATCTTCATGGGATGGACAGGCATTGAGGCAGAACTCAAAGGCATTCCCTTAAACTTTGTTTTCCTCAAGGATTACCACGATGCGCTGGACTTCTATACACCGGTAATAATATCCAGTGAAGAGACGATTAGAGGGAACCCGGAGTTGGTTCAGAGTTTCATGAAAGCAACGGCCAAAGGCTACCGTTACTGCATCGAAAAACCCCAAGATGCGGGGCAGATTCTTCTTGATAGTGTTCCTGAACTGAACCGGGAGCTGGTTCTGGAAAGCCAGGAATATTTGACCAAGGAATACCAGGCAGACGCGCCGGTGTGGGGACAGATGTCTGAAATCCGGTGGGAAAAATATGCCGACTGGATGTTTGACCAGGGACTCATTGAACAACCTCTTGAACCCGGGCAGGCCTTCACCAACGAATTCCTGCCCAAGGAGTAAGCCGACTTGCCGGAGATTATTATAGAAGGTGTTCAAAAAACCCTTGGCGGACTCCTTACACTCCGGGAAATCACGCTCATGGTCGAGGACAGGACCGTTGCAGGCATTCTTGGACCCAGCGGCTGCGGCAAAAGTACGCTTTTCAACAT
>DHTR01000039.1:26099-28866 GCA_002408725.1 Pelotomaculum sp. UBA5255 | reverse complement strand
GTTATCCGCCGCATTTTGAGTGCGGTGCGTCTGCCAATTCCGCCACATCGGCATGTTATATTTTTTATGCAACACTTATTCTAGCAGAAAAGGTCGTGGACGTCAATGTTGTCATATGTTTTTCAGAGCTGACGCATCAAAAATCACCGCAGACCTAATCAGCTAAGAATTTAGGCAGATAAATTGTGCCAATAACAATTTTGGCCCGGTTGCCCTAGCGCCTATCCATCGCTATGTTTGCCATTCATGCGTTAGCCCCGGCTGGTTATTGTCGCCGGCCCGGTTCCTGTAATTACTTGCAATATCCTTAATTAACTTAATTAAGGTGCTTAACTAACGAAGGAATTAAATATGAAAATGTCGAAGAAGATTAAAGGGAAAACCCGGGGATATTATTGTTGTTGTCCCTGGGTAGGAAGGATTTGCTAGGCCTCCATAATGCATTTCCGGCCCTCCCCTTTCACTTGGAAGGAGTGGTGAAATGCAGCCTTCCGACGACATTCTTGTCAAGAGAATCAAAAACGGCGACATGGATGCCTTTGAGCTGCTGGTTCGCCGCTACGAGAGCAAAGTCTACACGGTAGCTTACCGTTTCCTTGGCAGTCACGCTGATGCGTCCGACCTTGCCCAGGAGACTTTTTTGCGGCTCTACCAGGCCCTGCCTAGTTTTCGCGGGGAATCCAGTTTTCTTACCTGGCTCTATTCAGTGACTGCCAATGCTTGTCGTGATGAGATCCGCCGGAAGCAGAGGCGCCCGGTCGTGTCCTGGGAAAATGAGGTCTTAAACAACGGAAGCCAGGCTGTTTCACAGGCATTGGGCCGAAGCCGTATGCCCACACCCGAGGAGGCCGCTGAACAGAACGAATTTAATGAGTTAATTCAACAGTGTCTCAATGATCTCCCAGAAGAGCAGCGCTTAATCCTGGTGATGAGGGAAATACAGGGGTTGTCTTATGGGGAAATAGCCGGTGTCTTAGAGTGTTCCCTGGGTACGGTAAAATCTCGCTTAAGCCGTGCCCGCCGGGCATTTAAAGATACATATAACAGTAAGCGGGAACCTTTTGGGCAGCGCTCACGTCTAGCTAGATAAGGAGTGATTTTGATGCAGTACCTTGAAATACAGGATCTGTTATCCCCTTATCTCGACGGAGTGCTCAATTCATCGGAGGGGGAAGAGATATCCGCCCATCTAGCCGCTTGCCCAAATTGCAGGGCTGAGTTTGAAATCCTCTGTGAGCTGGTGGATGCTTTAAAGGCCCTGCCGGAATTGTCCCCTTCTCCTGAATTCAGCGCGCAGATTTTGAAAAATGTATCGAACTTACCGCCTGCGGCAGGCAAGAGCCGACCCCTGGGAGCATCTCCTGGTAGTTTCACTCGCGGATCCTGGTCGCGTGTGGTTGCCCTTGCTGCAGCGCTTGTTTTC
Organism: Pelotomaculum sp. UBA5255; assembly: GCA_002408725.1. Lineage (GTDB taxonomy): Bacteria > Bacillota > Desulfotomaculia > Desulfotomaculales > Pelotomaculaceae > DTU098. Next base: position 27,443 of record DHTR01000039.1, on the reverse strand, counting down.
ACCGTGAGTATGACGGTGCTGATGTACGGGATGCCTGGAAAAAGGGAAAACGTAAATCAACTTTTTCAAACCTTGATTGACCAGGGTCAAACGGATCGGGGGGTGATCTTGTCCGACCGGGACAAGGAAGTAGCTGACGATCATCCGAATAATGATTCTAATGCCGGATCCGGTCTGGAAAGTCAGCATTATGCGGATATTGCGGACATTACAGCACCGGGTAGTGTGGCGCCCATATCCGGCATGAATAGTACTTTGCTTCCTGCGCCCGGCCCGGCGTATTCGAGTTCTCCCGGTGGGGAAATTATAAGCTCGGAACCACTGAATAATGTCCCCAGCAATCAGGAAAACTTTAAAGATTCTACGCCAGGTTCAATCATTCCACAGGTTATGGCTGTTAAGGAAGGGAATATTTCCAGGAATGTTGCTTACGGGAATGTTCCCGCCTCCATTCAAGACTCTGCTCAGAAGATAATTCACACCACCTCCCTGCACCTTGATGCTGGTTACGATGTTCAATCCAAAATCAAGGACCTAGCCAGGAGCAACGGGGGTCAATTGTCAGGTTATTCCGGTGGGGGGGTGCTGGTTATGAAGGTGCCGGTCGGTCAATATGAAAACGTAGTCAATTCAATTCAGGATTTAGGCCAGATGACCCTCAGTAAGATGAACCGTGAGGATGTCAGCAAAGAATATACGGTTTACGAAACTAGGCTCAAGGAATTGGCTTTAAATGAACAAATCCTGCTTGTGGCGTTAGAAAAGCCTGGGCCTTCGCCTGCTTCTGACACACAGGCCCAATTAAAGGAAGTTCGCGAAGACCTGGAGTACCAGAAAAAACAGCTCACCAACCTTTCCAGCCTGGTGGAGTATTCAACCATAGAACTTCGCCTTGATTAAATAAAGAATAAAATAGACAATCTTAGCCTAACCCCTGGAAACAATCCACCTGACCTGTATTGAGCACAGGTTATTATTACTTGTAATTAGCGGTGAACAACGATAAAATGTTGCTTAAGCGGGTTAGCTCGTGTAAAATTATGGGAGCTCTAATGATGAAAGGGGGTTATGCGTCATGAAGGAAAAGGTTCAAGAAGCTTTAAATAAAGTGCGTCCTTTTCTACAAAGAGACGGTGGCGATGTTGAACTTGTAGAGGTGGATGACAAAGGGGTGGTAAAAGTCCGCCTTAAAGGAGCCTGCGGGGGGTGCCCCGGTGCTGCGATAACCTTAAAACAGGGTATCGAAAGAGTACTAAAGCAGGAGCTCCCGGAAGTCACACAGGTTGTTTCTGTTTAATTGATTTGCGCGGAAGTTATAACCCCCAGCATCATGCATGATGCTGG
>DHTR01000039.1:25211-25907 GCA_002408725.1 Pelotomaculum sp. UBA5255 | reverse complement strand
CAGCATCATGCATGATGCTGGGGTTAATTTTTTATTGAATGATAGGTCGTTCTTATGTACCCCCATTCTTTAATTGTAATTTAAGATTTTTATTAGTTTGGTGACTGGAATAAAGATTTCTTCTTGATATAGCAATTCATAACAGATAAAATAGGTATGTAATCCCGGCGACTCAGGCTACATACAAACAGTTTTGCCTTGTCATAATATATTTAACAGGAAGGAGGTTTTCCGAGGTGAAGGAACGTGTTGAAGAGGTTCTTAAAAAAGTACGTCCGTATCTTCAAAGAGATGGTGGCGATGTTGAGCTTGTAGACGTGGACACCAGCGGTTTGGTAAAGGTTCGCCTGAAGGGGGCCTGCGGTGGCTGAGCGGGCGCTTCCATAACCCTCAAGCAGGGTATTGAGCGGGTGCTCAAGCAGGAGATTCCGGATGTAAAACAAGTTATCGCTGTTTAAGTGCAAAGCCCCCTGTGGACAATCAGGGGGCTTTGCCGATCATAATTCGTATATATTTATTTTGCTTCCGGTGAAAAACCTTGAACATATATTCCATATCTTGCATTCGAATCTTTAAACTTATTATAATCCCAGAAAATCATTTCAAATTGTCCTGTTTCGCCCGGCAAAAGTTGAGACGGGGTGAGGCTGTAAGTAAAGGTTCTGGTTAGTTCTTGACCATTTTCATCCAGTAATT
>DHTR01000039.1:9436-25014 GCA_002408725.1 Pelotomaculum sp. UBA5255 | reverse complement strand
AATTTGCCATATACGGTCAGGGAGGTGAGTTTAAAAGGACTGATGTTCTTAACTTCGCCGCTCAGGGTGAGAAGGCTGATCCCTTCCGTGATTTTGTTTACATGAATGGTGCAGCTGTCTTTTAAGTCGTTTCCCGGAGGCCAATTTAAGCCGGGAAGGCTGATTGTGGTCGTTTTGCCGGCAGGATCCCAATTAAATGAACCTCCCAGGGCGCGGGTCAGTTCTTCAAGGGGCACCATCACCTGCCCATTCTGGATAACTCCCGTCAAGTTTACTTTGGAGCCATTAATGATGATGCTTGCTCCATCAGTATTGGCAAAGCCCACGGCTGTAAAAGCAAAAACTAAAATCGCCGCAATGATTGTTCCCCGTAAAACCTTGTTAACCATTCAAATTCCCCCAATTGTGCCATCTGTTCATGATCGTAAAACAATTATTCTTTATACTATTAAGACGATAACCAGATCTGTATTGTTCCGTCTTTTTAAACATAAAGACCGTAAATTTAAATATGTGTATAAATAAAGGGAGAGAGAACGTAAAGCCCGGACGTAGCGGCAGTACTGTACGCCGGGTGACATTCTTTATGGTAAAGGAGCACAGGAGCGGGGCAAATCTTGCCCCGCTCCTGTGCTCCTTCATGGGAGCATTGCTGTAAAGCCGAATTATTTAATGGATCTTAACATTTCCGTGGATTTAACTACAAGGCTGTTGACGACTCCGGGATCGGCCAGGGTGGTGGTATCGCCAAGTTGGTCGATTTCTCCGGCGGCAATTTTCCTCAGGATCCTCCTCATAATTTTACCGCTCCTGGTTTTAGGCAGGGAATTGGCGAAGTGAATGACATCGGGTGATGCAATCGGCCCGATTTCTTTGCGAACGTGATTGATAATCTTCATTCTCAAGTCTTCCGTTGCCTCAACGCCGTCCTTAACAGTTATGTAGGCGTAAATACCCTCACCTTTGATGTCGTGTGGGTAGCCGACTACAGCCGCTTCCGCCACCATCGGATGGGCTACCAGGGCGCTTTCCAGTTCTGCCGTACCCATCCTGTGACCGGAAACGTTAATCACGTCGTCAACACGGCCCAGCAGCCAGAAGTAGCCGTCTTTGTCCCTGCGGGCGCCGTCACCTGTAAAATAAAGGCCGGGGTATTGGACGAAGTAGGTATTTTTAAAGCGCTCGGGATCGCCGTAAACCCCGCGCATAATACCGGGCCAGGGCTTGGTGATGACCAGGTAGCCACCTTCGTTAACTCCGGCTTCACTGCCGTCCTGGCGAATGACCTTTGGGTCTACGCCAAAAAACGGGACGGTTGCCGAGCCGGGCTTCGTGGGAATAGACCCGGGCAGCGGGGTGATTAGAACCCCACCTGTTTCACTTTGCCACCAGGTGTCCACGATAGGGGCTTTTTCCTTGCCGATGATCTTATGGTACCACATCCAGGCCTCGGGATTGATGGGCTCGCCAACCGATCCCATCAGACGCAGGCTGCTGAGGTCCCGGTTAAGGGGCCACTGGTTGCCGGATTTCATCATAGACCGCAGGGCGGTGGGAGCGGTGTAAAAGATGTTGACCCGGTATTTCTCCACGATTTCCCAGTATCTGTCCGGCTGGGGATAGTGGGGCACCCCTTCAAACATCAAGGTTGTCGCTCCGGCCGACAGGGGTCCGTAAACGATGTAGCTGTGGCCGGTGACCCAGCCGATGTCTGCCGTACACCAGTATACGTCCTCATCACGGTAGTCAAAAATATACTTGAAGGTGGCCGTTGTATAGACCATGTACCCACCGGTGGTATGCAGCACCCCCTTGGGCTTGCCGGTACTCCCACTGGTATAAAGGATGAAGAGAGGATCCTCCGCATCCATTTGTTCCGGCTCGCAAACGGGGGAGGCCGCGCTCATAAGTTCGTGCCACCAGTGGTCACGCCCCGCTGTCATGGAGCAGTCCCCGTCTGTTCTTTTAACAACAATGCAGTTCTTTACATCTTCACAGGCTGACAGGGCGCTGTCAGCGTTGTCCTTGCTGCAGCTCTGCTTTCCGGACCGCAGGGAAAAATTACTGGTAACCAGCGTTTTAGAATGGGAGTCCCGGATCCTGTCGCGCAACGCCTCGGCGCTGAAACCGCCGAACACCACACTGTGGATGGCTCCAATCCTGGCGCAGGCAAGTACCGTGATGACCAGTTCAGGAATCATCGGCAAGTATACGGAGACGCAGTCACCTTTCTTAACGCCCATCGTTTTTAACACATTAGCAAATTTGCATACTTCCCGGTGTAGTTGGGCGTAGGTGTAAGTGCGGCTTTCCTCCATTGGCTCGCCCTGCCAGATCAGGGCTGCCTTGTTTTTTCGCCAACTATTTAAATGACGGTCTAAGCAGTTATAAGTCGCATTAAGCTTGGCGCCCCGGTAGTAGCGCACGTAAACATCATCCTGAAAGCTGTATTCTTCAACGGCTTCCCACTTTTTGAACCACTCAATGTGCTCCTCAGCCATTTCCCCCCAGAATTCATCCGGGCATTCTATGGATTTCCGCCACAATTCATCGTACTGTTCCCGGCTTTTAATCCGGGCCTTTTCGACAAAATTCTGCGGCGGGGGAAAAACTCTTTCTTCGGTGAGCAGGGATTTTACAGAACTGGTTTTTTCTACACTCATTTTTTGTTCACTCCTCATAGCCGGATAGGATTGTACTTTTTTGTGCACAGTGGTTTTTGATGAACTATCCTATCATTTTATAACCAGTGCTATTCTATCTTACACTAGATTGCTGATAATTTTAATCATTTTGCTCTAAATTATCGGATTAAGAAGTTCAAATGCAATATCGACAGCTGAACGGTTATGTCTACAAACAACCGGGATGGCGGAGGATAAAGAAAACCCCCGAAAGAGGGGGAATATCATTAGCTTGTTTAGATCATCGGGTTTTGAGGGGAGCGGTACATGTTCTGCTGCTGCATTTCATTTGTTTGCGGCATCCCTATCCCGGCCTGAAAGCCGTACTGCGGGATGCCTGTCTGGTAGCCGGTCTGCTGCACGCCAATCTGCTGTGTGCCGGCCTGTTTAGCGCCTGCTTGCAGGGCGCTGCTCTGCACCCGCTGTAATTCCTGGCTCCATTTGCTAAAATTCTGGCGGATGTCGTTCATGTTGGCTTCTTTTGGCTGGTACCAGCCGCGACTCTTCATTTCATTGAAAATTTCCTTGTGAATTTGTTGCTCGTCCCTCAGGATATTCATAAATGTGTCCATAAGCTGGGAGTTGGCCGCCTCAGTGGCTGCGGTATTATAGCCGTGTGCAATGTATTTTTGAGTGATCAGTGAATCTGTTAGTCGCTCTTTTTCGTCAAGCATGTTCTCACCTCCTTAATATTGCGTCTGGAATTGCCCCTGTGGTGCAACATTCTGTACGTTTCTTAAAATTGTTTCATAATGGCTTCGATGCCTGTCCGCTACCCTTGAATACATTTGCTGAAGCCTGGGGTCGGTTGACTGTCGGGCAGAGGTCATGCACTTGGCAATGGCCAGCGCTTCTGACCTTAACTGTTCCTGGATGTGAAAGAGTTCCATTTCTGTAAGCTGCATTCTCAATCCACCTCCTTTATGCTTTAACATAGTTTGGCACAAAGCTATGAAAATAATTCAAAAAAGTTATAGCTAGTTAAAAAAATTGTATAAAATTTTTTGCAAAAGCTAAAAGGATTTTTAGTGAATAGTCAGAATATAAATAATCAGAATATATTGGATAAACTGATTTTTCGAAATAAGACAAGAGAGGCTAAGAACGATGAAAAAAAGAGGGCACCCTGAAGGGGCTATTTTTAACTACCGGGAACTGGAAGATTACTTACTGACAAATCCGGCCGTAGAAGATGTAGCCGTGATCCCAGGCCTGGTTGTGGGAGGTGAAGTATGCGCCTATGTCATACCCCGGCCGGGAGTTTTTGACCCTGACCGTTTGGAGGCATTTTTTTTGAAAAAATTAAAGAGTCTGAATCTGAATGGTTTTATCGAATACAGGGATAGTCTGCCAAGGAGCGATACAGGTAAGCTTTACATCCGGATGTTATTGAAGGCAGTTGTTAAGGAAGGATAGTTGAGGCCTTTTGATCGACAGGAAGCAAGAATGCTTCGGGCTCAGTAGCAACAAAACAAGCAGGTTTCACTCAAGAGAGGAAACCTGTTTTAACTACATTTATTTTTTACCCATTGTTATAATGTTTCAGTTACTCTGGGGTTGTTTTTTGGCGCTTTATCAGTTAATATACGTGACTCTAAAGCCGCTTTTTCCCAGCGCGGTCACCAGCGGACCCGGGTCATCAGTGCCGATACGAAGTACGACCTCGGTAATTTCATCTTCTTTGTCTACGCAGATGATAGCCTTGAGATCAATCCCAAACTCCTTAATAACCTGGGTGATATCGGCAATCAAGCCTACCCGGTCCTTTGTTTCAATAACCAGGCGGGTACCCTCTATTCCGTACCCAAAAAAATTAACCAGGGCATCAAAGATATCAGTTGCCGTGATAATGCCCACCAACTCATCTTTGTCAAGAACAGGTAAGCTCCCAATTTTGTTTTCCCTCAAAAGCAGTGCGGCCTCCTCAATGGTTGTGCGTGGCGAAACTGTAAGGGGGTTTTTAACCATAACTTCCCCAACGGTCATCTTTGACAGGAGATAGTTCAATTCAAAAACACTGAGAGAGGATGCCGGTGATGGGGAAACGGTAAGCAGATCCCTTTCCGTAACAAGACCAATAAGCTGTCCTTCCAATACAACCGGTAATTGGCGGATCCGGTTCTTTTTCATAGTATTTAAAGCTTCCAGTACAGGCATTTTTTTACTAGTTGTCATGGGCTGTCTGGACATATAATTACAAACGAACATTAAAATATCCCCCCTTCATTTTCCAACATTGTATTGCATAGTTTCTCCCAGTGCAAGAAAATTGTAAAGGATTGCTTCATTTCTTTACGATCTGCATATTGTTGCAATCGCAGCGCAAGACAAGGACCTGCCAGGTGAGGTCCTTGTCTTGGATTTACGGTCTTTTCCCACGGGGAGGCCTGCCCTGAATATAAAGGACAGTTGCCACCCCGATTAAAAAGCCTAAAATCAGAATGGTTCCTATCAGCAGAGGCAATTAAGATCCACCCTTCCCGGTAGTTTTTCAAAATTATACCACATTGTGACTGGAACAGGAAAGAATGCGCCGGGAACCTTCACCGACAAACGATTTTAAATAAGTTTAAATCTTGGGCAATAGGGAAAAAATTATATTAAAAATTAAGCAGATACCTTGACAGCTCGACAACGTTGTTTTATACTAAGGTCAAGGATAGTCAATATCAAACTCAAGGACAACAGGCCGGGAGTTCAAATTAATTAAAACAATTACGGAGGTGCATTTGAATGGCTTTGGTAAGATGGGACCCGTTTCGCGAACTGACAGGCTTGCAGAGTTCGATCAACAGAATTTTTGACGATAACTTTCGCTTTTTGAAGTCGCCCGAAAGGGCCCTTGAGCAGGGCTTCGGCTTTCCCGTGGACGTCAAGGACACCCCCGGGGCGGTCCTGATTAAGGCGGAGCTGCCTGGAGTGAACAAGGAAGATATTAAAGTAGGCTTTACGGACAGCATGCTGACGATCAAGGCTGAGCGCAAACAGGAAGAAAAAACAGAGGGCGCAAATTATCTCAGAGTTGAGCGCAGTTACGGTTCTTTTGCCCGTTCTTTCTCGGTGGATGTGCCCGTAAAGCAGGGAGAAATCAAGGCCCGTTACCAGGACGGCGTGCTGGAAATCACCCTACCCAAGGAAGATGAGCCTGAAAAAAGAGAATTCAGCGTTGAAATTGAAGGTTAATCCAGGTTCTTCCGGCAGGTTGAATATTTAATTGAGCCCACCGCGATCACTTACACTTTGTCACCAGTATAGCGAGGGAATAACCCCTCGCTTTTTCTAAAGCAAGCACAGTCTTTAAGAAGGGGGTTTAAAGGATGAGAATGGATAAAATGACCTTAAAAACCCAGGAAGCTTTTGAGGCTGCACAGTCACTGATGTCCAGGTACAGCCACCAGCAGATGGAGGGGGAGCACCTTCTTCTGGGACTGCTGCAGCAAGAAGAAGGGGTCGTAAGGCAGATTCTACAAAAACTAGAAGTTGAACCGGCCAGGTTGCAGGTGCAGGTGAAGGAAGCGCTGGAGCGCCTGCCAAAAGTCCATGGCGCCGGGGGGGTTTATCTTTCTAAAGGGCTTGCCGAAATAATTGATCTGGCCTGGAAGGAGGCCGAAAGGCTAAAGGATGAATATTTAAGCACAGAACACCTGCTGCTGGGGATGCTTTCCCGGCGGGAGGGGGAAGCAGGCAAAATCCTGCGCTCACACGGGGTAACTCAGGATCGGATCTATAAAACCCTTGTTGAAATTCGGGGCACCCAGCGGGTTACGGACCAGAACCCGGAAGACAAGTACCAGTCCCTGACCCGCTTTACCAGGAATTTAACGGATCTGGCCCAAAAGGGAAAAATGGATCCTGTGATCGGCAGGGACGAGGAGATTCGCAGGGTGGTGCAGGTTCTGTCCAGGCGGACCAAGAACAACCCGGTTTTAATCGGGGAGCCTGGCGTGGGTAAAACAGCCATCGCTGAAGGCCTGGCTCAGCGGATTGTCAGCGGGGATATTCCGGAAAGTTTAAAAAATAAGCGACTGCTCAGCCTGGATCTTGGCGGCCTGATTGCCGGTTCCAAATACCGGGGTGAGTTCGAGGACCGACTGAAAGCGGTTTTAAAAGAAATCAACGAGGCCCAGGGAGAAATCGTGCTCTTTATTGATGAACTGCACACTCTAGTGGGGGCGGGGGCTGCAGAAGGTGCGGTCGACGCGGCCAATATGCTCAAGCCTGCGCTGGCCAGGGGTGAACTTCACTGTGTGGGCGCCACTACCCTGGATGAATACCGTAAACATATTGAAAAGGACGCCGCTCTGGAACGCCGATTCCAGCCGGTTTATGTAGGCGAGCCTTCCGTAGAGGACACAATTGCAATTTTGCGGGGTCTGAAAGAGAAGTACGAGGTGCACCACGGGGTGCGGATTAAGGACGCCGCCCTGGTGGCGGCTGCGACACTTTCCCATCGCTATATCTCCGACCGGTTTTTACCGGACAAAGCCATTGACCTGATCGACGAGGCGGCCTCCCGGCTTCGGATTGAGATTGACAGTATGCCCACGGAAATTGATGAGATTGACCGCCGGATCAGGCAGTTGGAGATAGAAAAGCAGGCCCTTTCCAAGGAGCAGGATCAGGGGAGCCGGGACAGACTCCATAAAATGGAGGAAGAACTCCGCTTGCTCAAGGAAAAGATGGAGGAATTAAAGGGGCACTGGTCTAAAGAAAAGGAATTGATCCAGAGTATTCGTGAGATTAAAGGGAAAATTGAGGAAACCAGATTGGCGGAACAGGCGGCTGAGCGGGATGCCGACCTGGGCAGGGCGGCGGAACTGCGTTACGGGGTCATGCCTGAGTTGAGCAAGCGGCTCAATCTATACAATGAAAAGCTGGAAGAACTGCAAAAGGTGCATAAAATGTTGAAGGAAGAAGTGGATGAGGAAGATATTGCCCAGGTGGTCGCCAAGTGGACCGGGATTCCGGTTTCCCGGATGCTGGAGGGAGAAATTCAGAAGCTCTTGAAAATGGAAGAGCAGCTCAAGGGGCGGGTGGTCGGCCAGGACCGGGCTGTCCAGGTGGTCTCGGAAGCGATTCGCCGGGCCAGGGCCGGTGTGTCCGACCCCAACCGCCCGATGGGTTCGTTCATTTTCCTGGGTCCCACCGGCGTGGGCAAGACCGAGTTGGCCAGGGCGCTGGCCCACCTCCTTTTTAACGACGAGCGGGCCATGCTCCGCTATGACATGAGCGAGTACATGGAGAAGCACGCCGTGTCCCGCCTGATCGGGGCCCCCCCGGGCTATGTCGGTTACGACGAGGGCGGACAGTTGACCGAGGCTGTCAGACGTCGCCCCTACGCGGTGATCCTTTTTGACGAAATCGAGAAAGCACATCCCGACGTGTTTAACATCCTGCTTCAGTTGCTGGACGACGGCCGCCTCACCGACGGGCAAGGACGAACGGTTGATTTCCGGAACACCGTTGTGATTATGACTTCGAACTTGGGAGGGCACTGGTTCCGCGAGCTTGCCGGCGGCAGCCGGGCGGAGCTTGAAGCGCGTGTGATGGATGAACTGAAGGTAAATTTCAGACCCGAGTTTTTGAACCGCATTGACGAGGTGGTTATCTTCAATAATCTGGGCAGGGGAGAGATTGTCAAGATTGTGGATATCCAGCTTGAACTGCTGGGGCAGCGGCTGTCTAAACTGGGCCTTTCGCTGGAGATTGCTCCGGAAGTCAGGGTACTCCTGTCCGAAGAGGGGTTTGATCCGGTTTATGGGGCCAGGCCCCTTAAGAGGGCTATCCAGCGGCGCCTGGAAAACCAGCTTTCCGTTTATATTCTGGAGGGCAAGAGTGAGCAGGGCGGCAGGATCCTGGTAAAAACAGATCCGTCCGGGAAGGACCTTGTTTTTGAAAACATGCTGGAGGCAGCCCGGCAGTAGGGGTATTAGGGGCTTCGGTATACATTGCCGGAGCCTCTTCTCAATATTAATTGATTCGGGCAGGATAGTTGACATAGAATCGTAATCTCTCTATGATGGCTGTAAAGCTATTTATAGAGAAAGAAACGGAGAGAATTGATTGGAATTTACACTGGAGGGAGAGCGTGAAAAAGCGATCCTGGTAGGCATGGAGACGACGGCGGCAAATCCGGAAGAAACCGCCTATTCCCTGGAGGAACTGGCGCGACTGGCCGATACCGCCGGGGCGGACGTTCTGCTGCAAGTCACCCAGCGCAGGGGCAGGCCGGATGCCGCAACGTTTCTGGGCCGGGGCAAGGTGGAAGAACTGGCAGAATCCTGCCGATCCTCAGGGGCTGGCCTGGTTATCTTTGACCGTGAACTTTCTGCCGCACAGGCACGCAACCTGGAAAACATTACAGGTATACGAGTCATTGACCGAACCCAGCTGATCCTGGATATCTTTGCCTGCAGGGCCAGGACCCGGGAGGGCAAACTTCAGGTGGAACTAGCCCAACTCAACTACCTCCTGCCCCGTTTAATCGGGCGGGGAGTCGAGCTATCCCGGTTGGGGGGCGGGATAGGGACAAGGGGACCTGGTGAAACAAAGCTGGAAGTGGACCGAAGGCGCATTCGCAGACGTATCGCGGAATTGAATGAAGCTATCAGGGACGTTAGAAAGCACCGAGAGCTGCTGCGCCGCAGCCGCAAGGAGGTTCCCGTTCCACTGGCTGCTCTGGTGGGCTACACCAACGCAGGAAAATCAACCATTTTAAAGAAGCTGACCGGTGCCCAGGTTCTGGTGGAAGATAAATTGTTTGCCACCCTTGATCCAACCACCCGCCGGGTGGTCCTGCCCAATAACGAAGCTGTTCTCCTGACGGACACTGTCGGTTTTATTCGAAATCTGCCCCACCACCTGGTGGCGGCATTCAGGGCGACGCTGGAGGAAGTGGTGGAAGCTGATCTTCTTCTTCACATTGTGGACGCCTCCCATCCTAACCTGGAGGGGCAAATTGAAGCAGTGAACCGGGTGCTGGAATCCCTGGGAAGCAGATCGAAACCCTGTATCACAGTGTATAACAAAACGGACCTTATACCTGGCTTTGAACTGCCTGTAAGCACAATCAGTTCTCCTTCGGTAGCGGTTTCGGCCCTGGACGGCCGGGGGCTGGACGAAATGCTGGAAGCGGTGGCCGGGGTCCTTTCCTGCAGACGGGTCAGAATGACATTTTTCATTCCCTACCGAAAAACAGGCTTGCTTTCCGTATTGCATGAAAAGGGTAAAGTGCTCCAGGAGGAGCACGGCCAGGATGGCGTCACTGTGGATGCAGAGATTGAAATTGTCTGGGCAAAAAGGGTGAATGCCAGGTTAAAGGAAGAAAAAAGTGCTTCAATGACATAAATATTACCGGCTGTTCTTGTAGACGGTTGCTAGTCATTAATGACGTCAGACAGGCACCGAGCGGAGCTGTATCCGGAGTCAAAAGAGCTCAACCTGTGCTCTGTCAACTACTGGACATGGTTATTCAGAGCATATTCCGATTAAATCTAGAAGAAAAGCAGTGAGGGAAAATTTGAAGTTTTTTGCTATCGGGGATGTACACCTTTCTTTCAGGCGAACTGTTGATCCGTCGCGGTGGGAGGATGTCGAAACCAGTAAACCGATGGATCTCTTCGGCGATGAGTGGCGGCACCACTACCGAAAGCTTTATGAAAATTGGCTGGGCACGGTTGATTTGGGGGACGTGGTTTTAATGCCCGGTGATTTTTCCTGGGCGATGAATCTTAACGAGGCGTGTTATGACCTGGCCTATCTTGGCCTTCTGCCGGGGACCATCGCCGGTGTGGCCGGCAATCATGATTACTGGTGGCAAAGCCTGTCCCGCGTCAGGGCGGTGCTCCCCGCTAATATGCGGGTGATTCAGAATGATCATCTGGTTTTCGGGAAGACGGCTGTTTGTGGTTCCCGTGGATGGACCTGCCCCGGCGGGGATTACTACCAGGAGAAGGACTATAAAATATACCGCCGGGAGCTAATCCGGATGGAAAACTCGCTAAAGAGCGCCAGTTCCTCCGTTGAGGATAAAATTGTAATAATCCATTTCATGCCCACCAACGACCGGCATGAAAAAAACGAACTTATTGAACTATTTCAGGAGTACGGTGTCAGCACCGTTGTTTACGGTCACCTGCATGGCGCGGCTACCGGCCATCGCCTTCCCCATTGTGCCTGGGGTATCAACTTTCACCTGGTCAGTGCCGACTATGTTGGTTTTTCTCCTATACTGATTAGAGAATCATAATACAGTCATAATTTGACCTTTGCGTGAGCGAAGGATCTCCCGGCGGGGTAAGATTAACGGGGTTTATATGTGAAACTGACTTCCGGCGGGGCGGGCGCCAAGCTGCGCGCGAGCCTCTTTGCCTGTTCGGGCGGGTGGCGGGGCGCATCAACCAGGGTAATGCTGCTCAAAATGATTTCTTCGTCAGCCCAAAGAAGCCCGTTCTCGTAGCGCCTCCGGCGAATCTCCGCCCTGGGGATAAAAGCGGACAGCTCGTTTTGGGGGGGAATGCCGGAACAGCGCGTGATTTTGACCAGGATGTTTTCAATCTTAATTTCCAACTGGTTTTCTACCAGCGCTCCATTTTGGCAGTCTTTTGCAGTGTGTTGATTCAAAGCTCTAACGGAGGGTTTCTCCCTTCTGAAAGGGTTAAAATTTAACATTGTTTTAGCAATCCTTTTTTATAAATATATGCTTAAAAAAGCCTCCTGTGAGAGTCTCGCCAGGCCGGCTATAAGTTTGTTCACATTGAAGAGAGGTAACGATGAAAACAAAGGCAGTATTGTTTGATTTAGACGGAACCCTTGTGGATTCCCTGCCGCTGATCGTGAGGACGTATCGGCAGGTATTCGAAGAGTTGAAGATCCCGTGGGGTAATGACGATGTTGTTAAGATGATTGGTCTGCCGCTGAAAGACATTGGCAGGCACTTTTCCGGTGAACAGGCCTCGCGATTTGAAGAACTGTACCAGTTTTATTACCACCGGGACCATGACCGTTATACAAGTCTTTTTCCCGGTACCTTGCCCTTATTGGATCGGCTCAAGGAAAAGGGAATCCGGATGGGTATCGTCACTTCCAAGGGTAAGCCCGGGGCTTCAAGAACCATTGCTTTTACCGGAATCGAACCGTATATGGACATTGTGGTAACAGCCCATGATGTAATTAAGCATAAGCCGGAACCGGAACCACTTTTAAATGCCCTGAATTATTTGGGGATTAAGGCTGTGCACTCGATCCTTGTAGGAGACAGTCGGTTTGATATTTTGACCGGGAAAAACGCCGGCTCACGCACCTTGGGCGTTACCTGGGGTCTGGGCAGACGCGAGGAGTTGGAGCAACTGGAGCCGGACGGGCTGATCGACCGGTGGGAAGATTTAATAAAATACCTGTAATAAAAAAGGCCGGTGTTCGCGGCAGTTTCCCTGTGCAGGGGAGCGACCACAAATCCCGGACCTTTTTGCGGGAGGAAATCTCTTTGATTATAGGCGTCTTGACCGTGGAATTGTTCCTGGGCGAAGCCAATTCGCTCAAGGAAAAAAGAAGGGTCATAAAAAGCATCATTGACCGGATTAAAAGCCGTTTTAACGTATCGGTGGCGGAGGTGGGCGAGCAGGATACCTGGCAGCGCTGTATTCTCGGGGTATCTTTCATTAGCTGTGAGCAAGCCCATGTCCACCAGGTATTATCCGCGGTGGTACGCTTTATCGAAGCCCAAGGGACGATTTTAATCACCGACTACCAAACAGAGTTATTATAAAATGATAAGCCGCAGCATGCGGCTTATTTATGTTCTGGATTTTAACCAAAGCCAGAGCCTGCCGTACCAGGCAGGTGGTTTTAACAAGCTGGAGGAATAAGCATTGCTGGAACCGGGCAGGTCGACATTGATATTCATCAGCTTGATAACAAGTTTCAATTTACCATTTCGATCGGGCACATACCTGCCCTTGAACCGCATCATTGCCACTTTTTAACACCTCCGTTTAAGTATTATACCCTCCTGCAGCACAACAGGGAAGAGCCTCATTTTGTCGAATTTAAAAGCTATTGCCCGGCTTTTCCGGGGATACTTTTTGACATTCCTTTCTAAAAGAAAGGAATTAAGTCCAGACCGTAGAATTTATAAATTTATAATATTCCGACAGGTCTACAAGATAGGAGGAGGGAATTTTATGAGTAATGAACTGGTTGAAAAGGCCAGGGCTAATGCGAAGCAAAACTTTCGTGACGGTCTCAATTGTTCGGAGTCGGTGTTTAAAGCGGTTATCGATACCGGGATAACGGATTTTCCTGCTGAAACCGTAGCCCTTGCCACCGGTTTCGGAGGTGGCATGGGGTTAGCAGGAAATAATTGCGGCGCTCTGATTGGGGCCGTTATGGCGGTAGGAGCGGTGCACGGGCGCCGCAACCCGCTGGAAGGGAAATTCCAGGACAGGGTAGACCGCCTCTATGGCAACCCCGGACTCTACCGCTTATTTAACGGGATGTCACATGATTTTAAGGAAAAATTCGGAACACTGGACTGCGGCAAGCTTAATGAAAACTACCCGGAATGGTTTGACAAGGACAGGTTCAGGGCGTGCCTGAAGATGGTCATTGAGGCGGCGGGAATGGCTATGGCGTATATCCTGAAGGGACAGGAAGAAGGCTATATCCAGCCTTTTGGTGAAAATGTGGCCAAAAGGGTGTAGGATAGCGGAATTATACCTTACGCAAAGAGGAGGACGAAGTAACCTTGACAAAAAAAATCGTCATCGTTGGGGGCGTGGCCGGGGGTGCAAGTGCGGCGGCCCGGCTGAGAAGGCTGGATGAAACAATGGAGATCATCATGTTTGAACGGGGGGAGCACATATCTTTTGCCAGTTGCGGCCTGCCCTACTATGTTGGGGGTGTCATACCGAAGAGAAAGAGTTTGCTTGTCCAAACTCCAGGTAGGATGAAAAGGCAATACAACATAGATGTGCGGACTGGGAGTGAAGTCCGGCGCATCTTCCCCCGTGAAAAACAGGTGGAAGTCAGTGATCTGCAGAATCAAAAAATGTACCTGGAGAGTTACGACTATTTGCTCCTGTCCCCCGGGGCAGCTCCGATTATCCCGGACATTCCCGGGATAAACCTGCCCAATGTGTTTACAGTTCGGAATGTACCGGACAGCGACAGGATCAAGGAGTATATTGAATCTGAAAAGCCTGCCTCGGCAGTGGTTATCGGGGGCGGGTTTATCGGGCTGGAAATGGCTGAAGTCCTGCATCTCAGGGGGGTTCAAGTAACCGTGGTGGAAGCTGCCCGGCAGGTGCTGGGGCCACTGGACCCGGAAATGGCGGCAATCGTCCACAAGTACCTTCAAGAACAGGGCATCAGGCTGGTTCTGGGAGACAAGTCAACGGCGTTCGAAGGGTCTTCCCGGGTGGAGAAGGTGATTCTGGAAAGCGGCAGGGAAATTCCGGCCGCTATGGTGGTCCTGGCAATTGGCGTTAAGCCGGAGGTATGGCTGGCTAAAGAAGCCGGGCTGGCAATTGGTTCTACCGGGGGGATTCTGGTGGATGAATACTCGCGCACCTCAGATCCTTCCATTTATGCCGTGGGTGATGCTATTCAGGTTAAACACCTTGTAACCGGCCTGGACGTCCTGGTTCCCCTGGCCGGGCCGGCCAGCCGCCAGGGGCGCCTGGTAGCCGACAACATTGCCGGTTCCCCCGTCAAACACAGGGGTGTTCAGGGTACGGCCATCGTCAAACTCATGGATATGACAGTGGCGGTTACCGGGGCCAATGAAAAGACACTGATGAGGCTTGGGATTGATTATTTGGACTGTCAAATCCACTCCGATCCCCATGCCGCTTATTACCCTGGGGGTGTGCAGATGTCCATGAAGCTACTATTCACGCCCCTTGAAGGGAAAATCCTGGGTGCTCAGGTTGTCGGCTACACAGGAGTGGACAAGTGTATTGACGTGCTGGCCACGGCCCTCCGGGCCAAAATGACCGTCTTTGACCTGCAGGAGTTGGAATTGGCCTATGCCCCCCCGTTTTCCTCGGCCAAAAGCCCTGTCAACATGGTTGGCTACGTAGCGGCCAATATTCTAAGAAAAGAAGTGGAAACAGTTCGCTGGGAGCAATTGGAGCAGCTGGTTACCGGCGGCGCCTCTGTGCTTGATGTGCGGACAGCCAAAGAATTAGCGAAATTTGGCGCCGTGGAAGGGTCTTTGAATATTCCGCTGGATGACATCCGGAAAAGGCTGGATGAAATCCCCAAAGACAGGGATGTCCTCATTTACTGCCAGTCAGGGCAGAGAAGTTATGTCGCCAACCGAATTCTATGCCAAAAAGGTTACAAGGTAAAAAATATCAGCGGGGGCTACAAGTCGTACGAGGCACTGAAATAGAAGCGGGACGGGGACGGGATTTGACGCCCCTCCCCTACTAAAAAATTAATTAAGTACGCTCCAGGGGTATTAACTGTCCCGGATAAGGTCACCTGCCCGGGGCTTGTCTTGCTGGATTAATTCCTTGGTTCTAATACGGCGCACGGCCCCCCGGTGGCGCATTTGCCGCAAGCATCGCAGGTTCCCAAATCGGTGTAATAGGCGTCCACAGCCAGGAGATAACGGTAGCATTTTTGCTTATCCAGACCCTGTGTGGTCAGCGCTCCGGAGGGGCAGCTTTTGACACAGGCAAGACATTTTCCTTCCCTCAAGTAAAGACAGTGTGGACTATCAGGGCGAGGTGACGGTGAAACCGGCAGGTCCAGAACGAGACTGCCCAGGCGGCCGGCGCAGCCGTGAGGGGTAATCAGCATCTGGTGCAGGCCGAAGCTACCGGCGCCGCAGATGTAGGCAACGTGCTTATGGGACCAGAAAGAGATGAGCTGCTCCGGGTCAAAATT
>DHTR01000039.1:1108-9268 GCA_002408725.1 Pelotomaculum sp. UBA5255 | reverse complement strand
GGTCAAAATTATGGGTGGGCTGCTGCCAGGCCGCCTTCACCCCTTCGGCGGCCAGTCCGGCTGCCAGCTTCTCACAGCAAAGGCTGATCAGGCGGTTGGTTTCAATATAAGCTTCAGCCCATTCTCTGGAAACGTAAGGGGATTTTCGATTGGTGACTACCATCTCTTTTGGGAAGGGGATAAAAAAAGCCACTACCGATGCCGCTTCCGGAAGCAGGTCCTGCGGCAGTAAGTGTCCCGGGCCCACAACTTTTTTCAATTCCGCAAAGAGGGGGTCGACGGCTCTGGCGTAGGTTACCAGGGGACTGCAGTAGGAAATATTTCCCGTGCTGTTGGCGATTATTTGTTCAATTGTGTTTTCGATATATTCTTTCATGGACAAGTCCTTTCCTTGCTTGCGAAAAAGTGGTAAAAGGGTGTTTTTAAATGAGCTCACTACCATTATAAAGCCTATAAAGGAAACACGGTACCGGATGCAGAATAATTAGTAGAAAAATTGATGCTGAAGTATAAGACCGGAGGTAACGGGACTGAAATACGAAGACACGATAATCAACCCCTATTTGGGGGTTATCCTGGCTGTTGTAGCCGCTTCTTTTTCCTCGGTTTTGACAAAATTGGCCGGAGCCCCGCCCCTTGCTATCGCTTTTTACAGGCTGTTCTTCGCACTCCTGCTCCTGGCGCCGCCGGCTTTGAACGCAGCCGGTCGCGCAGAATTTACAAGGATTCCCCGCAAGGACCTGGCTCTGGCGGCCGTTGCCGGCGTCTTTTTGTCGCTTCACTTTGCTGTGTGGATAAATTCCCTCAATTACACCTCTGTGGCCAGTTCCACCGTACTGGTTACCTTGCAGCCGATCTTTGTGGTCGCCGGCGGGTTTTTCTTTTTGCAAGAAAAAGTCAGCCGGCAGGGCCTTGTGGGTGTCGCCCTGAGCCTGGCCGGAAGTGTTTTAATTGGGATTCACGATTTTAGAGTTGGGGGGGAAGCGCTGTATGGTGATCTTCTAGCCTTCAGCGGCGCCTTTTTCGTGGCTGTTTATGTTTTAATCGGCCGCAGCCTGCGGGGCAGATTTTCGCTGTTTCCTTATGTTTTCCTGGTGTATGGAACTGCCGCAGTATTTTTGCTTCTCTTGAATCTAGCAACTGCCACACCGCTCTATCCTTATCCACGACAGGCCTGGCTCTGGTTTTTTTTACTTGCGCTGATCCCCACGATCTTCGGCCACACCGTGCAAAACTGGGCGCTCCGCTATGTAAAAGCGGCGGTGGTATCGGTGAGCATTCTGGGCGAGCCGGTGGGGGCAACGATTCTGGCCTTTTTTATCTTTCAGGAAACTCCGGGACTGCTGCAGCTTATAGGTGGGGCTACGATTATCCTGGGCCTTTATACCTTCATCATCCATTCCCTTAATCCGCGTAAACAAAAAGAATAATAGTGGCGGGGCACGGAAGAAGTCTAAAAAAGAAGGATAATAGTGCATTCTGTTGAAATTAAAGTTTTTATAACTATAAAACCATTGCCGGGAGGTGAAGTCAGGAATACTAAATGCTTCAGGCTTCAACTAAGAAAAAGGGGGAGAAAATTTGAAAAAGAACAGGTACCTGCTTTTGCCGGTGGTTCTCCTGTTGGTCGGGTTGTTGGCGGCCGGCTGCGGCGGAGCCAAGGACACGTCCAATACTGCAGGGGGAGATACCATTAAAATCGGTTTCCTGGGCGGTAAGACAGGCGGCCATGCTCACTACGGGATTGAAACTTTAAAGGGGATGCAGATGGCTGTTGAAGATGTCAACAGTGCAGGCGGGGTGAACGGGAAGAAACTCGAGATTATTGAGGGGGACCACGGCAGTAATAGCAGTGAGGCCGCCAACGTTACACAAAAGCTGATCACCCAGAAAGTATCTGCCATCGTCGGTGATCCGACCACCGGCATTACCAAGGTGGCGGCCCAGATCTGCCAGCCCTCCAAGGTTGTCCTCCTCTCTGCGGGAGCAGTGGGACCGGGTATTGTTGAAATAGGTGATTATATTTACCGGGACACCCTGCTCGACGCTGTGGCTGCCCCGGCCGTGACCAAATATTTGACCGAGGAGCTCAAGTGGAAGAAAGTTGCCCTGGTTACCACCACAGGACTCTCGTACAGCGAAGGGCTGACCAATATCTTTAAACCGGCACTGGCCAAATACGAAATCGAAATCGTGGCTGAGCAGAGCATCATGGAAAAAGATACTAATTTCAGCGCCCAGGTCACCGCACTGAGCAAGAAGGAGTTTGACGGCGTGGTCTTTACGGGTTATTATACCGAGGGCGCCCTCTTTATGAATGAAATGCGCAAGCAGGGGCTCAAGCAGGTCATGGTCGGCGGCGACGGCCTCCTTGGCAAGGAATTATATCAACTGGGTGAAAAAGCTGTCGCGGGAAGCATGCTCTACGCAGGCTTTGCGGTGGATACCAAGAACGCTGCCGGCAAGACCAGGGAATTCATTGAAAAATACCAGTCCAGGAACAACGGCGCCATGCCCGACATGTTCCCGGCCCAGGGCTACGATGCCGTCCTGATCCTGGCCGAGGCGATGAAGGCGGCCCAGAGCAGCGACCCCACCGTGTTTAAGGACAAGCTGGCCCAAACCAAAGATTTTAAAGGTGTAACGGGTACCATTACCTTTGACGCCAAGCGCGAACCGATTAAAAGTCCGGTTTACTTAATGGAAGTTAAAGATTCACCGGAATATCCTGTGAAGGCCGTCATTCCGATCACTGGGTAGTTTATTCGTGCCTTAAGCGGCGCTTCGAGCCATGAAAATCAGCTGATTCAAATAACTTAGGTACCCGGTACCTAAGTTATACGCGGTACTAGTTATTCGAAATTGTAGGCTTGATTTTAATCGAACATAGCGTGTTTGCGCCGAATTGCTGTTTCATGGATCACTTGGTGAGCATCATCAGGTATCATAGACTTAATTGTTTTCAGGGGTTTTATTCTTAAATATGTGCCAGGTAAATTATGAAAGGGAGCAACTTCCAAGTTGCGATTTCTGTCAACTGTCGGCAAATGGCTCTGCCCGTGTTTAGGGCCAGGCGCCGACAGTTCTCCTGACGGGGGGCGGCCCGGTTTTTGTGCTTACCTTAACCTTAGACATCCATGCCACTGACGCGGCGCCAGCAGAAGGATGAAAAAGTAAGAAGCTAATAAGTTAAGGGCCAGGCGCCGGTCTTGGTAATAGGAGGTGTTTTCAATGTTCTGGCAACAACTGGTAAACGGTCTAACCCTTGGTACAACATATGCTCTCATCGCTCTGGGCTATACCATGGTTTACGGAATTATTCAACTCATTAACTTCGCCCACGGAGAAGTATACATGATCGGGGCCTTTGTCGGCCTGATTATGGTAGCGGTTTATAAGGTCAACTTTTTTGTGGCCATGCTGGTGGCCATGGGTGTGTGCGTGCCACTGGCGGTTTTGATCGAAAGGGTGGCCTACCGGCCCCTGCGCAAGTCTACAAGGCTTGCCCCCCTTATTTCGGCCCTGGGGGTATCAATTTTCCTGCAGACGCTTGTAACCCTAATCAAGGGCGGTCCGAACCCGCTTGCTTTTCCCCAGGTTATCCAGGATACCGTTTACGTTTTGGGGCCTGTCAAGTTTTCCACGGTCCAGTGTATTATTCTTATTGTTGCCAGCCTGCTAATGATCTTCCTGCAGTTTACAATTAAATATACAAAAATGGGAAAAGCGATGAGGGCAACTTCAGAGGATTATGAGACTGCCGGCCTGATGGGCATCAATGTCAACAATGTGGTATCTTTTACCTTTGCCGTTGGGGCAGCCCTGGCTGCGGCAGGTGGTGTGCTGGTCGGCATGTACTTTAACTCCATCCATCCCTTTATGGGGGTTTCAGTGGGTCTCAAGTCCTTCTGCGCGGCGGTCCTAGGGGGAATCGGCAGTATTCCCGGGGCCATGCTGGGGGGGATTTTTCTCGGTATCGTAGAAGTGATGGGTGTGGCTGCGGGCTTTGATTCCTACAAGGAGGCGATTGCCTTCGGCCTTTTGATCCTGGTCTTACTTTTCAAACCCACAGGTCTTCTGGGACGTCCTATTCAAAGGAAGGTGTAAGATCATGGAAGCCGTTATGAGTATCCTGACTAATCCATATTATATCCAAGTTGTGACCATGGTTGGCATTTCCCTGATTGCAGCGCTGGGACTGCACTTGATCACTGGCATTACCGGTCAATTTTCCTTTGGCCATGCGGCATTTGTAAGCATTGGGGCCTATGCGTCTGCCCTGGTGACCATTCATCTGCATTTGCCGTTTGTTTTGAGCATGTTGGCCGGGGGACTGGCAGCTGCTCTTTGCGGGGTTTTGCTGGGTTTTCCCAGCCTTCGCCTGACCGGAGACTACCTGGGAATTACCACACTAGGATTTGGTGAAATCGTACGGGTTGTATTCATTAATCTGAAAATTACGGGGGGGGCCGGCGGGCTGGCCGGAATACCCCGGGAATCGAATATATTTCTTGTTTATATCGTGGTGGTTTTGACCATCTGGGGTATGTACAGGATTCAGAACTCCCGGTTTGGCCGGGCTCTGGTAGCCATCCGGGAAGATGAAATCGCAGCCGAAACCATGGGCATCAATCCCCTTTTATATAAGATTAAAGCATTTGCTATTGGTACTTTTGTCGCCGGCGTCAGTGGTTCCCTCTTTGCCCACATGATGCAGTACTTGAATCCTTCCGATTTTGGCTTTGCCAGGTCCTTTGAAATCCTTAATTTTGTTGTTCTGGGTGGCCTGGGCAGCATTCCCGGTACGATCCTGGGGACGGCTATATTGTCCCTGGCACCCGAGTTCTTGCGCTTTGTTAAAGAATACCGGATGTTGATCTACGGGGCCTTGATGGTTACCATGATGATCTTTCGCCCTAACGGCCTGCTGGGCGGGGTGGACGTCATCCGGGTACTCCGGGGCTATAGGAACCGAAGGGAAGCGCGGAGATAAGCTTAGGGTGAGCTGTAGGAATTTTAAACCAGAGGTGCAGATATGTCGGCTTTACTGGAACTGAAGGACATAACTATTCGTTTTGGTGGTTTAGTTGCGGTAGACGGGATCAGTCTTGAGGTGAAGGAAGGAAATGTTGTGGCGCTAATTGGCCCTAACGGCGCCGGCAAAAGCACGGTATTTAATGTCGTAACCGGCATTTACACCCCGACTTCCGGGAAAGTACTGTTCAGGGGTGAGGATATTACGAAATTAAAGCCATATGCAATCACAGACCGTGGCATTGCCCGGACCTTCCAGAATATACGTCTTTTTAAAAACCTGTCGGTGCTTGAAAATGTGAAAATAGGCTGCCACTGTCGTGGCCGGGCCGGGATCTTCGGCGCACTCTGCCGTTACTCCGGAGTAAGGGGGGAGGAAAAGGCCTTTGTGGACAAGTCCCTGGAAGCCATGGGTGTTGTTGATCTGACAGGAAAAAAGGAAGAATTGGCTAAAAACCTTTCCTACGGGGAGCAAAGAAGGCTGGAAATCGCCAGGGCACTGGCTTCTGAACCAGTGCTTTTATTGCTGGATGAGCCTGCGGCAGGAATGAATCCCCAGGAAAAGCAAACCCTGATGCAGATGGTACAACGCATCAGCGGGATGGGTATAACCGTCTTTTTGGTTGAACACGATATGAAATTTGTAATGAGCCTGTCGGATCGCGTCAATGTTTTGGACTACGGACGCAAAATAGCTTCCGGTACACCTTCGGAAGTACAGCGCGACACCACGGTTATTGCTGCCTACCTGGGGAAGGAAGTGGTTTAGGAATGCTCCTGGAAATTGAAAACATTACGGTCTTCTACGGCGGTGTCCGCGCTCTGAGGGGTGTTTCCTGCCAGGTGGAAGAGGGTGAAATTGTCGCGCTGATCGGAGCCAACGGGGCGGGAAAGAGCACCACGCTCAGGGCTATTTGCGGCCTTGTGCGCCCTCAGTCAGGAACGATCACATATACAGGAAACATTTTAAACAAAATCCCACCATTTAAAATTGTTGCTATGGGAATCTCCCAGGTGCCGGAGGGCCGCAGGGTTTTTACCAGGCTGACCGTCCTGGAGAACCTGGAAATGGGTGGATACACCCGGAAAAACTCTACGGAGGTAAAGGCCTCAATGAAAAATGTTTTTGCCCGGTTCCCCCGCCTTGAAGAAAGAAAATACCAGTTGGCCGGCACCTTGAGCGGTGGTGAGCAGCAGATGCTGGCTATGGGCCGCGCCCTGATGTCCAGGCCCAGGCTCCTTTTGTTGGACGAGCCTTCAATGGGTTTAGCGCCCATGCTGGTAAGAGAGATATTTTCAATCATTTCAGAGATTAATCAAGCGGGAACGACAATCCTTTTGGTTGAGCAAAACGCCAATATGGCCCTTTCCATTGCAAACCGGGCCTATGTTCTGGAGACGGGGGAAATCGTCCTTTCGGGTACCGCCTCTGAAATGGCCAATAATCCGGATGTCCGCAAAGCCTATCTGGGCGAATGATTTTAAAAAAAGCGTTTTGTTTTTGTACTAAGGCTTTGACGTTCAGAAAAAATCTAAATGAGAACGAAAGAAGAAAATTTTCCGCTGATTTAGGGGGATGTTTTTTTGTTCAAGAAAGCACTTTACGTGACGGGATTTCTTGTTTTCCTGGTTCTGCTATTTTTTCTCTATAGGGAATACCGGCCGTCCCTCCCGTTTGGACGTGTCGGGGAGCAGGGGCAAACAATACCAAAGGAGGCCCTGATCCGCCTGGAGGATATCAGTCCAGGAGCTTATGATACCGCTGAAAAGTTAGGTAAGCTTGAGGCGATAGCCGACTTTCTGCATGAAGAGGGAGTTCCCTTTCACGTGTCCCTGATTCCGGTTTATAAGGATCCCAAAAACAATATTGAAATCAGTATTGGAGATACGCAGAATGCCCATGTGAGAGCTTTTATCAAAACCATTCTATATCTGCGGGAAAAAGGCGGGCTGATTGGCCTGCATGGCTATACTCACCAGTACCGGAACGAGACGACCGGTAATGGCTACGAGTTTGCGACGAAGGGCACCGATCCGTTTGCCGGGGCGGCTTATGCCGAGGAAAGGATTAATAAGGCCCTGGAGTTGGCTGACAGGGCCGGCATTCCGGTTGATTACTGGGAAACTCCCCACTATACCGGCTCCAGTGAACAGTACAAAGTGATGGGGGATTATTTCGGGCTTTTATATGAACCTAATCCAAAGGACAAAAAAAATAAGTTTATCAGTTCCTGGGATGGGTCCGAAAGTCAAAGCGTAGTTTTTGTGCCGGCGCCGTTTTTAAATGTTGCCGCCGCAAAAGATGTGGACAGAATTCTCAACCAGTTGAATAAAGAGGATCCGGCTCAATTAGCAAGCTTTTTTTTCCACCCCTATCAGGAGTTTCAATTTATGTATAAAATGAAAGCCCCCGAGGGATACACTTTCTATGCGCACGAGACGAACTCCTACCTGCACAGACTGATCGGCGGTTTTAAGGAAAAGGGCTATACTTTTGTCAGTGTCTATGATGCGATTGAGTTTTTGCCTGCCCAGCGCATGTCCGGTCTTTCCCCTACTTCCGGCAAGGTCCTGGTAACCGGTGATTTTGACGGAGACAGGCGGGCTGACTTTGCGGCCGGGGATCCTTCAGATGGAAGCTGGTTTGTGGTTAAGAGCCGGCTTGAGCAGGCTCTTCCCAGAAATAACGGGCATTCCTTCAGTCCGGCTACAGAGTGGCTCAGACAACCATGGCAGGGCGGAACTACCAGCTTCGCCGCGGGAGATTTCAATGGCGACGGCCGGTGCGACCTTGTTTGCTGGGACAGAAACACAGCAGCGGTTCGTGTCGCTCTAAGCGATGGCGGCAGCTTTGTTCCACCGCAGCATCCGTGGGGGAAATTTGGTGCCCCTGATCCTGATGCCGCGGCCCAAATGCTTGTGGCGGATTTTAACGGCGACCGGATCGATGATCTGTTCTTCTGGGAGAAAGGCGAAAACCGGGCCTTTGTTTTGACCTGCAATGGAAAAGGGTTTTCCCCGGCTTCCCCCTGGTTGGAACACGGTTCTGCCGGGGGCAGCTTTGCGACTACGGCCGGGGACTTCAACGGCGACGGTAAAAAAGATCTTGCTGTACTGGACAAGGAA
>DHTR01000039.1:583-882 GCA_002408725.1 Pelotomaculum sp. UBA5255 | reverse complement strand
AAGGAAACAGGCGCCGTTGAAGCGGCCTTTAGCACTGGTTCCCGTTTTTTAAAGATTAATAGCGACGGAGACGGGTTCCTGCTGAAAGATTTTGTGTCCGGCTACAGCTGGCAGGTGCAAGCCGGTGATGTTAACGGGGACGGGATAGACGAATTGATAGCTTACAACGGCGCGGATGGGAAGTGGCTATTTGCCCATGTGGGAGAAACCGGGTTTATTGTGAAAAACATTCCTTTTACGTATGGCAGGGATTTGGACGGGCGTTCCTTTGTAGCGGATTTTAACGGCGATGGGAAGGC
>DHTR01000039.1:0-369 GCA_002408725.1 Pelotomaculum sp. UBA5255 | reverse complement strand
GATCTGGCCGTGGAGCGGCGCTTTGCGCGGGGCCAGACCCCGGTCGATATTGCCGTCTCTGTTCTAAGTGCAGCCAAACAGAGGCATTAACATAAGTCTCAAAAGTTTAAATTATAATGCAGGTATGATTAAGGAGGGCTCACCTCAAAATAAACCGGGGCAATGCCAAAAAAGGCTTGTTCCTATTTAGAGCAGGTGTTACTATTTCGTACAAGAGGTGTATAATAATGGACCATACAGGTGTTAAAACGGGGACAGCTTTTATATAGGAATAGAGCAAAAATAAAATATTTTACGTGAAAATGTTTTGGTACAGTTATTGCACTATCTGGTAGTATGCTTCCGATTTATTATTTCCCAGGGGGAAGT
>DHTR01000104.1:2444-3874 GCA_002408725.1 Pelotomaculum sp. UBA5255 | reverse complement strand
CCGCCACTCCCTTCAAGGCATCTGGAGTAAACTCCAGTGAAACACCATCAAGCTCAAATAATTTTTCGTACTGTTTGACCAGAGCGTTTTTGGGCTCTGTAAGGATGCGGATCAGGGCATCCTCGTCCAGGGCGTCCAGTGTTACAATAATGGGCAACCTGCCCACAAACTCTGGAATAAGTCCGTACTTCAAGAGGTCCTCCGGTAAAATTTTTCGAAGGATTTCACCGATTTTCTGCTCTTTTTTAATCTTGATATCGGCCCCAAAACCCATGGACTTTTTACCTGTGCGGTTTAAAATAATCTTATCGACCCCGTCGAAAGCGCCGCCGCAGATAAACAAAACATTAGTGGTATCAAGCTGGATAAACTCCTGATGAGGGTGTTTGCGCCCGCCCTGCGGCGGTACACTGGCAACCGTACCCTCCAGTATTTTTAATAGCGCCTGCTGGACCCCCTCACCGGAAACGTCCCTGGTAATTGAAGGATTTTCTGACTTGCGTGCAATTTTATCGATCTCGTCAATATATACAATCCCTTTTTCGGCCTTTTCCACGTCATAATCCGCCGCCTGGATCAGCTTGAGCAAAATGTTCTCTACATCCTCACCCACATAACCCGCCTCCGTGAGGGAAGTGGCGTCGGCGATGGCAAAGGGCACATTCAAAAGGCGCGCCAGGGTTTGCGCCAGCAGGGTTTTACCGCTGCCGGTAGGCCCCAGCATGACGATATTGCTCTTTTGCAGTTCCACATCATCAATTTTGCCGCCAAGGTTAATTCTCTTGTAATGGTTATATACGGCTACAGCCAGGGACTTCTTGGCATCTTCCTGGCCGATCACGTATTGATCCAAAATCTCCTTAATCTCTTTTGGCTTGGGGATGTCACCAAGTTCTAAACCAAGGTCCTCGCTAAGCTCTTCCTCGATAATTTCATTACAAAGTTCGATACACTCATCACAAATATAGACACCCGGGCCGGCAACCAGTTTCTTGACCTGATCCTGAAGTTTACCGCAAAAAGAACATTTCAGTTGTCCTTTATCACCGAACATATTTCCACCTCTTTTACCTTTGCTTCCTGACATCGAACACCTCGTCAATAATACCGTATTCTTTCGCCTGCTGGGCAGACATAAAGTAATCGCGTTCGGTATCCTGAACGATTTTTTCTAGAGGCTGACCGGTGTGCTTGGAAATGATTTCGTTTAGAAATCCCCTGGTCCTGATAATTTCTTTCGCGTGGATCTCAATGTCCGTGGCCTGACCCTGAACGCCACCCAACGGCTGGTGAATTAAAATCCTGGAGTATGGTAGGGCATACCTCTTCCCTTTTGCACCTGCACACAGCAGGAGGGATCCCATGCTGGCTGCCTGACCCAAACAGATCGTAGAAACAGGCGACCGGACATACTGCATGGTGTCGTAAAT
>DHTR01000104.1:0-2216 GCA_002408725.1 Pelotomaculum sp. UBA5255 | reverse complement strand
GGGTCTTCCGCTTCCAGAAAAAGGAGCTGCGCAATCACCAGATTTGCGACATTATCATCAATGGGACCGCCCAAAAAGATTATGCGGTCTTTTAAAAGTCTTGAGTAAATATCGTAAGCACGCTCACCGCGGTTGGTCTGTTCCACTACAATAGGAACCAAATTCAAATCCCAACACCTCCTACCAGTATTGATGACTTATTAAAGAATTATTATCATAACTATTCCAGAACCTCGACTTTGGTGTCCTCCACAATACTTGAGTTATCAACCAGAAACTGTATTGTTTTCTCCTTCACAACTCCGTTAGTAATAAAGTCAAACCGACCTTCCCTTTCCAACATCTTGTAGAACTCATCCGGATCCTGCTGGTAGTGCTTCGCTATCATCCCGGCTTGCTCTTTTATTTCTTCCTCGGATGCCTTAATGTCCTCAACTTTGGCAACAGCCTCCAGCACCAGGTCTATCTTAACGCCAGTCTCAGCGTCCGGACGCATGCTTTCCTTCATATCTTCTAAACTTGTTTTAGTATACTTAAGGTAAGTTTCCAAATTAAGACCCTGGCTTATCATACGGTTTTCCATACTTTGGAGCATTTCTTTGATCTGTTCTTCAACCATAATATCAGGAACTTCAACTTCGGCGTTATTGGCCGCCTTATTGATAATTCCTTGCTTCATCTGGAACGAAGCCATGTCCTCTGCGGCCTTCTTAAGCTTATTCTTGATGTCTTCTCTTAATTCCTCCAGGGTATCAAACTCGCTTACATCCTTTGCAAACTCATCATCAATAGGCGTCTGTTCTTTCCGCTTAATCAATTTAATGGTAACTGTAAATGTCGCGCCTTTGCCGGCCAGCTCTTTAGAATGATAGTCCTCAGGGAACGTAACAAAGATGCCTCGTGTTCCACCGACAGAC
Organism: Pelotomaculum sp. UBA5255; assembly: GCA_002408725.1. Lineage (GTDB taxonomy): Bacteria > Bacillota > Desulfotomaculia > Desulfotomaculales > Pelotomaculaceae > DTU098. The sequence continues at coordinate 1,299 of DHTR01000104.1, read as the reverse complement.
ACCCCAATCAGCTGTTCTTCAAAGCCCGGGATAAAGGCGCCTGAACCGATTGTGAGAGGATAGTCCTTGCCTTCCCCCCCTGCGAAGGGCTCACCGTCAACCATACCTAAAAAGTCTATCTCAGTCATGTCGCCTTTTTCAACAGTACCTTCCTCAAGTGTCAGCAATTTGGAGTGTCTGTTTTGCAGTCGCTCCAGTTCCTTATCAATGTCTTCAGCGGTGATTTCGACGGCTGTTTTAACCACCTCAAGTCCTTTGTACTCGCCCAGTACTACCTCTGGTTTGACCAGTACCTTCGCTTTTAGTACAACCGGCTTGCCTTCCTCGGCCTGAACAATTTCCATACTGGGCCGGTCGATAGGCTTAATCCCGGTTTCTTCCACCGCTTTCAGATAAGCCTCCGGGACAAGGGTTTCCATAGCCTCTTCATACAGCGCTTCCTTTCCTATAAAGCGCTCAAAAACCGGCCTTGGTGTTTTGCCTTTACGGAAGCCAGGGATATTCACCTTCTTAACAAGTTTGCGGTAGGCTTTGTCTACGGCGTGGGAGAACTGTTCAGCGTCCAACTCAATTTCTAGTAGAACGGTGTTTTTTTCGATCCTTTCCGCGTTAGCTTTCATTATGCTCCCCCTTAAGTGATTTAATTATAATAGGTAATTGTTATTTCGAATATAATAGGTATTTGCTGTTTCGAAAAGCAGACATTCTTTTGAGAAAAAATAAATACCATTAAATTCTAATAATATTGTAACCAATTTCATTAAGTTATTCTACAAATCCACTTTTATTTCCTTCACCAAACCAAAAATACCAAGGCGTATTAAAAGCCCTGGCACCTCTTCTCCTGAACACGGTTTGGGCTCTGCCCGTCTGCTCAGTGAACTGAGTAAAAACAGCGGCACGGCACTCCTCATAATGTTACCACTTATTATAACTGGATAAGATCTAATTTTCAACCAAAAACTCTTGAGGTAACTAAAATTTAAACGCATTCTCAAAGAACTCCCAGTCCCCTGCAAGCGGTGTTTTCCGGACAACCAGATCCGGGCCGGTTTGTGTTACTTTCTTTCTGCAGCTACGGAGTTTATAATATCATTGTCAAAGCAACTTTCCAATAGTATCTGCGCATTTTTAAAAAATATTTCATGTCATTTGGAAATCCCTGCTTCTTGACAATACCGTGTTTATTTGTTAACATGTTTTTTGCGGACATTCAGGATAAATCATTCCGAAAGCCCGCAGTATTACGATGGTGGGTGTAGCTCAGTTGGTTAGAGCACCAGATTGTGGCTCTGGGGG
>DHTR01000027.1 GCA_002408725.1 Pelotomaculum sp. UBA5255 | reverse complement strand
TTGTTTAGGGGGCTATAAAGCTTCCTGTCAAGAGCTTGTAAATACACTTACAATGACCACCTGTGTTATTGAGTGAAGCACTTGTTGAATATTTCGTGCAAAAAAACTAAAATCCGCACCTGCGGCAGCTTTCAAGTGTACGGTTCTCCACAGTGGAGTGCAATATGGAATAAATATCCGTCTCACGTTCGATTAAGCCGGTAAAATCAAGCTCCAGTTCCCACCCATGGTGAAATCTCATATTATCCTACCTGTATTTACAACTTTAACCCATTTTAGCCAAATAATGTTGCTTCTCACCTAATTTGACGGCGCCTTTCTCTCCGACAATGGCGGTAGAAGTGTAACGACAAGCCGCCAATATAACGAGAAGCCAGCCGTCAGTAAAAGATGGTCCATGCCATTCATTGTGGATAAACGAACGGCACATGTCAATCAATGGGGAAAGTGCGGATAAAAAGGAAAACCCCTTCGCATATGCTAATCCATGTAGGCGACGGGGTTTTATGTTTATCCTATTTCCCACTCATTTTAAAACCCTCTTATCAACATTATTTCTTGTTACCTTATATCTGTTCCACCCCCGGTACTGTAAAATATAAGGTGATGCGCTGATATGCTTTTTATTTAGATAACAAAGTGGTTTTCAAAGCACCGACCGCCCAAGATCGATCTCTCCTCGTTAACAAAATACTGCACCGGAAGTATCAATGTGATTGTCTGACAAGGAAAAAAGACTTAGTATTAAAAACATCAGGAATTTATACTATCATGTTTCCAGATACAACTTACAGGTTCAATTCTAAAACATGAGCCCCCATGCTTATCACCTTCCACCTGCACCACTGCACCCGGTGCAAGACAAGGAATTGCTCGAGTCCGGCCGCCAAACTGAGTCCTTCCTTTCACAGTAATTGTCTCTCTAGTATATAGCATTTCATTTCTTCCCCTTATTGTAACCAGACCGGGTTCAGCTTTAAGATGGGCCGGGATATACCCTTCTTTTTTCTTTTCCTGTCCCCCCACTTTAATGCAGGGGCTACCGGATTTCATATATAACCGTGCAAGCGGCCCACCTAAATTTACTACAGTAAAGAGATCCATAGCCGGGCTAGTGTCAGAAGGTATTTCACCAAGCTCTTTGAATCCATCCCCGGCAAGAGTCAACTTTCCCCAACCGCTGGAACGTTCCCCTCCCACCTGAATGTTTTTTAAAACCTGCCTTAGCAAATTGCCAACATCACTCGAACCTTTTGAACACCCGTTCGCACTATCTTGGACTTTAAAAAAGCAATAACCGTAAAGCAAAGTCGGGATGCCCGGGTTCCCGTACGAGTCAATAGATTCTTGGGAGGGAACGTGTTTGCTCAGGGAACGCGCAAACGGTCTGATATATTCCACGTAGTGAAGGCTGCCGTCCAGCGCTGTACTGGCAGCATGATTCAAAGACGTTCCACCGTAACAGTCAAGAAACATATATTCAATAAGGCGCCGATCACAGGGACCGGGAATATAGACTTGGTATTTCCCCTGGTGGTAAATTGCCGGAAAAAAATATGTAAACAACAGGCGATGCTGCAACCAATTCTGTTTTCTGATATAGGGATTGGGTTCATCCCCACTCTCAAACCATATCTGCTTTTCCGTGCACCGCGCTACAACTGCCTTAAAAAGGTTTACCGCGGGGAGGTAAGTGCGTGTCTGCCAGGTATTGCCCACTCTCCTCCATCCTGCGTGAAGAGGTGTGCAAAGACGGAAAATCACCCTAAAAGCCGACCAAGTCAATCCAGCTCACCACCACCGGCGGGAACCGCCGTTTTTTTTCTATTACTTTCAGCCTCTTTCTTTTTCGCCGCCGCGCTGTAGCGTGTGTAAACCAGGATCTGCTGCAGGTATTCCCTGACCAGCAAAAGCCTTGGAAGTTCCATTACCTCCTTCTGCAGCCAGTTAAGACAATCTTCCGCATCAAATAGCAGTTCTTGTTGTCCAACTGGTTTTCTGGCACCGGCGTTGTGTTGACAGGCTTCATCATCTTCCATATTATGCTCATTTTTAAGATTCTGCTGTAAAGTCTTGAGGGCAGCATATAATTCTTTATATATGATTTCGCTGTAGTCCGTCTTCTTAGCCAAAAGGTAAACAAAGAGGGCGTAAACTCCGTTTTCCAGCAATATCCCCATACATTTTCCGACAGAGACATACAGTTTTTGATACTCCTTGACTTCACTTTTACTACTACCTTGACTTGCCTGCCCGATCCCCCCGGCTACTTTACCGATTAAATTCATACTGGCCTCAGCCGCCCAGAAATCAAGGTTTTTCATTAATCCCAACCTCCCCCAGATTCTTGATGCGCCCGAAGCCGCGTGTCGCCATACCACCCACTCCCATGCATTCCATCATCTCCAGACCTGTCTTAACCACGTCAATAGGGGTCTCCCAGATATTTGCTTCGGGTAAACTATCTCCGGCATTATCCTGCCACTTTTGGTTCTCATATTTCACCTTTTTCTTTACTGGCCAAGTCTTTTGGTTTTCATTTTTTCTGAAATCGTTTTCCAATACGTCAAGCCACAAGAAAGCCGCTCGGGGAATGGCTTCGTAAGTGAAAAGAGCGCCTTCCCTGGCAGCTCCGGTTTCCGGATCGATACTGACGGAAGTCCGCACCTCCAGGTTGGAATTAACGACATGGGGGAAAATAGTGTCACTGACCACAACACAGCGTTCCTTTACCGGTACAGGTAAACACGAAAGGTTATTAAATAGCGAAAGCTCTCGACTACCCGATTGCTCTTTTTTTTGCTCACGATAGTTGTTTACTCCAACCATCAGCCATCCCAGGTTCAGGTATTGATAACCACAAAGCTTCGGCCCCGCCAACACCTTATCATCAGTAACCTCATTAAGAGCGGATTCATCGGCCAGCTCTAAACCCAGAAGGATATCGGGACAGGTAACCCAAACCGGACCGGCGGTACTGTAAACAGGGAAAAAGAGCAACCGGGCATCAAATATATGGACAGTACCTGCAAAAGACCTATCCCCACTGACACTGCCAAAGGTATAACAAATCGGACAGGTATTTTGGCCACAGTGACCTGCTTGCTTTCCCCCCTCATCCTGCCGACCCTGACCGGCACAAATAGTTTTTCCGTAAAAGATCGTTGCATAGTGCCTTACAGCTCCAGAGATTCCTGTCCCCGGGAGTTTTGGCAGGCGCGTCCCAGGTTCACGGACAATTGATAGGTCCACCCTGCCGATGCGGTAACCACCGGCGCCGACATGAACCGGGTCAAGTGTTTCAAGAATAAAACGGTGTAAAGAATTGCACTTTTTTTTATCAACCATGTTCTAAAAGCACCTCCTGTTCTATAGATCCCTTTTGAAATCCCTTTTGGTTTTTAATTTTAAAATGGTCAAATGAAGCTCTAATACATCAAACAGCACACCGTCCGCTGCCGCACGGACCACAATGTCCAACTCTTCATCAGCCGGTAAACCGTCCTTCCACCCGGCATTAAGCATGACCTGTCTGCAGAACTCCTGCCAGACTTTCTTATTCCGTTCACTGCCATGAGGCCACTCTTGCCTCTTTACTAACAGCAGCGACCAGACATTATAGATCTGGGTGCTTGTAAGTCCCTTGTTGCCGGACACTATCGTCCAAATCTTATCAAAGTAGTCCAGTTCTTCCATTAGATACGGAGAGTTGCTACCTGGTCTGTGCAACGAATAGTTGTAATAAAGCTGAAAACGCTTCCCTGGGTGGTCGAGATCAAGAAAGTCAAAGGTTGATGGGGCAAAAAGGATCTCATCCTCTTCTTCTAAATCCGTAACATGGATATATCCTTTATTTTTAGATTCAACCCAGGGGTACCAAACGTCAAATGTCCTTTGGTCACCCATCACTGTCGGCACATCCCATATTATCCGGCGATCACGGCTTTGGAATGGTGGATCCTTTTCAACATTGACCTTTATTTTTACAGACGTGGCGAGCAGTAAATCCTTTAAGCAATCGCTAGCTGCATTATTTGGATTGTTACCTTTTCTTTCAACTTCCGCGACTTTAGCAGTAAATTCCCCTGTTTCTGATCTAAGCATTCGCCAGCCAGCGTCCAGGGCGAAGCGAAGCGGCGTGTGGCGAGGGAAAAAGACCAGGCCGAGCTTAAGGGGCAACCGCCACCTAGTTTTAGCCATTTCCTTCTCATACTTTTTTTTGATCTCCTTAACAATATCTAAGGCTTTTTCTCCAGGCACTAGGGCAGCAAAAACCCGTGGTTCCGCCAGGATCGGGATGAACGGCCAAAAACTCTCGCTATCATAAGAAACCTCTACGAGAACAGCATTTCCCCGGATTTTATTCGGGCTGCCGTAGCCGGTGGTCTCTTCAATCTGGAACTTGGTGTCCCTTGACTGTTTTTCCAAAATATTTTTTACAAGACCAGCCGGGTCGGCAATATTTTTTTCTTTAACCCCAAGCTGACTGGCTATATAACCCAAATTTTCAATTGTGACAAATTCATGCTTCTTTTGTCCATCTGTTTTCAAAAAAACAAGGCTGCATTTAAATCCTTTCCCTACCAACTCGTAGGGCTGATATTTACTGAAAGCGAAATTATCGCCATTCATTTGCAGAGTCAGTTTCAAACGTCGCAAGGAAGTAGAATCCCATTTCTTGATAACTAGTGAATTTTTAAGGGCGTTCTTCCATAATTGAATGTCGGGATAATTATGTTCCGGTGGTAGTATATCCCTCCAGAAATTTGCCGTAGTTTCCCATACTCTTCGAAAGCGGGCGAAGGAGTTAGAAGGTTTTATGCGTATAGGTTCTACTACTGGTTCAAAATAATATTTTACTGCCCCTTCTTCTGCTTCCAGATAAAAATGCTTACAAACAAATTCATGAATAATCTCTTTGTCAGGGTCATAATAAGTAAGCTTCCGCTGGCCGGAAATTTTCCATTCTTTTCCCATAAACATGCATTTTTTATTGATAAGAACAAGCCAGTCATCCCCTTTATCCATACCCCTTGCTTTTTCAAGCAGTTTGTCATCTGCAAGGTAAATACTGACTTCATCAGGTTTTTCAGGCGGGATTTCCAGATGATCAAATGAAAGTTTTAAAGTTGGTTCTACTTCTTTTCCATCAAGTTTATAAACATCAATATTATTTTTCTTATACTTCCGGTTGTCCTCTTTAAACAAAACTGGACCGTTCAAATATGTACCGTCATAATGATAATCCTTATCTTTAATTTTTAAGATCGTGTTTTCTTTGGGAAATCCATCTAACCAGTATGGCTTATATTTTATTTCTTTTTCTGTTTCTTTGTCATACGGGTAAAAAAGCCGGTCCAAAATTTTTTCAATATTGAATTCCCCTACAACTAAGGCAACACGGCCATTGTTGTCCGCAACTTCATCTATCCAAATCGTGCTAAACCTCTTATGATTCCACCATGTCTTACTGCTTTCATCCCTTTTCAATAGGCAAGGACAGCAAATCTTGCGCTGCTTTGCCATGAAAGAATATTTTTCACACTCTTTTTTATCATCTTTGACAATATTAGCGCCGCTTCCAACCGGGCGAAGACCGCAATAAGGACAAATATCCGGAATATTTACGCCAGCGTGATTTTCAAAATAAGCCTGCCAAACCCTGTCAACAGGCTTTGCCGCAGCAGGGTTTGCGATCCACTCTTTCACCTGATCACCAATGTACTTAACATCGATTCTTTTCTCAACTTTCCATCCATAACCTTTACATTCCGGGTGATTATAATAATTCTCTTTTGCTAATTCTTCTTGTGGGACTATCCCGTATATTGAGTTCATAGGCAGAGCTGTACTGGGTGTTGCACCGGAATTTTTTATAATCTCTTGAATAGCGGTATCCAAGTAATGCTCGCCAATACCATATCCCCTGGCCTCAACAAGAGACCTGTTGTATAATTCAGCTGCCGCTTTGTATTCTATACTATCAAGCTCTATATCAGGGAAAATAAACATACTCCCGTTCTCATCCCTGTAAATTTCCGTGCCGAGCGGGAAAGCGAATTCAAAAAAACACTGCACTTCATCAAGGTACTCTTTAAATTTTCGTTGTCGTACATTGAGATCCGCAATGCTTACCGCCCCCGTCAAAAAATCAAGGCCGTCAAAAGAACAGCGCCAGAGACGCCAACGTGGGTATTCTCTACAATCAGAAAGATCATCGTGTGTTAAACTCTTATTCTTGTCGTTGATGTATATACTCCAAATAGCAGACTTTAAGAAGGCCATACCGGAATGACCAATATCCCAAACAGTAACGTCGTTTATCGGACGCTGGGTGTCTCCCAGTGCATGTTGCAGCAAATCTCGCAACTCACGTGCAAATCCGATTATTGGAAAGGGGTTAAGCGGTTCTGATAAGTTCTTTTGAATAATCTCTTCAACTCTGTTCCTTAATTTATCATAGCAATCACATTCAGATTCTTTTGAAATGTCGACAAGAGGTATTTCAAATCCAAAGGGGGACGCGATAAACAGCCTGGAAGCCTGTTGTGAAGTACAAATATCTTGCTTTTCGCCGCCAGAAGCACCGTGGTGAGAGCAGTTCATCAGGTGAGTTAGCAGTGTTGAATCAAAAATACCAAGTTCTTTAAAGTTTAATCTCTCTGTTGTTTTGTTTTTCTTATACCAATTGGAGCTAAGGTACTCAAGCAAATCGCCGATACGATAAATACGGTCATTAAATGGAACAGGCAAACTGGAAATCTCCTGCTTCATTACATTTCGCGTTTCTTCTGATAAGGCATCAATGTTAACCGTAAAGCCAGCAAGCCGATCATATAGTTCTAAGTATCCCTTATTTAACAGCACTTTACGGTCAACGCGGAGATTCTTGTTCCTTACGTCTTCCAGAAACAATCCGCAAATATGCTGGTATTCATAATCCTCTCCCACAGGATCAATATTTATCATGTATCGTATAAACTTGCTGTTTATCTTCCCCATATTGTGGAGGAGCGCTCCGGCAGAAGCAAAGAGTACTCCCTGGCGGTGTTTTTTCACATCTCCGATGAAATTCAGTACTTTTTCCCGGCTATCTTCCTGGCTCACAGTTTTCCTCCCTCCTGGCTGCTTCTGATTAAACCGGCTAACTCTCCTGCCACCTCTTTCAGTTCCCGGAATGTACGGAAAGTGAATGGCTTCGGTTCTTCCTGGCCATTTCTTAATATGAGTTTATTTTTCTCATACCAAGTTCTAAACTTCTTATACTCATTTAATGAACCACCGCCCGCCGGAGAAGTATTACGATATGAGTTGTTGCTCAAAAACCTACCCTGTTCATCCAGGAACTCCCCGCGAATCTGCCGGTTTTCGTCAAGATATTTTTGAAACTCTATTGGCACATTAATAACTTGTTCTTTTGTACCGGCAGTTGGGCTATTGAAAAAGATTTCTCCCTTTTTCGTATCATTAGACACTTCCCCCAGGCCATACGCCGAACCTGTCTTAGCGCCAAACCCGAAATTAGTAAAAAGACATTCAATCCCATCAGCAAGTAACAACAGGTCTTCCGCCGCTTCCGTGCGGGCACTTACTTCCTTTGCCCCGACAAGATCATAGGGAACATAAAGAATAGTAAATTCCCCCTTCTCACCCTCCGGGACACATTCAAACAAAACCGGAACCGTACCAGCGCCGGTAACGCGGTCATGGCGGTTGATCACTTCAAGATCAATCTTTTTAAAGTATGTAGGATAAAAATGGAGCCGCCCGCGTCTGCGTCCTTCCCTTAGCATGGTTCTTAAGCGGTCATGGTATATTTCAGCCGCTGCCCGGCCGCCGTATTGATCCAGGTAATTGTTAAATTCACTTGCACTTACATCAACTCCATACTCATTACCAAAAAGCCGCACCAAAGCCAGACGGCGGCCCACAAACTCATCAGTCATTTCACCATCGCCAGGGGCAGCATCCCACCACTTACATAGCAGGCTAACCATCGCCGCATGCAGGCATCCCTTCCATTGACTGGGTGCAACAAAGGGAAGCTTGAAAACCCACTCTTTTTTGACCGGGTTGTCAATAACATAGAAATCCTGATCATCTCTGGATATATAAGGTTTGCGCAATTTAAAACTAAAGGAGATAAGGAAACTGTACGGTGGCATGAGTGACAGGTCATGATGGGAAGCCGTTAAGTGTAGTTCCTGAAATTTTTTAAATGTGTTTTCTAAGTCGGACTCTATTTTTGTACGTAATTGATTCCTTGCAGGGGAAAGCGCGGATTTAAATATTTCTCTGAAAGCATTGCTGTATTTTTCATTATTTTTGTCCTTTTGAGCCTGCACCTCAAAATAGGTTTGCCAAAAGGCAAGCTTTGGCCAAATATCGTAATCATATGATTTTTCAGATAATATATCAGGAAGGTTATTGCTCAAGTACTGTGTTATTTTCTTTGGTTTTTCATAAGGGCATTCCTCAATTTTTTTATTGATATTCTCCAGCTCATTCTTATATTTTTCTGCGAAATATTCACTCAACAACACAGACCCTCCCCCTTAACCAGGCTCTTGAAAAATTCCCAGGGATCACTAGACAATCCAACGGTATCGCGCGAAGAATTGAATTCGCGCCAGACAACGCCTTGGCACCGGCCTACTGCTTTGAAACCGTCCGCAGAAGACCATAAAGCGCCGTTTTCCAGTACGGCTTCCTGCAAATTTTCCAAGAATTCTTCTCTTTGAAAATCCTCACCTTTGCCCGTACCCGCATTCTTTTTTAATTTTAATTTCAGGTGCTCCAGTTTTCCTTGACCAGGCAGATATCCCCACAGCCTGAATTCCCAAATATCATTTGCGTTACCTGATTGTTGATAAGCGTGAGATAACCCAATTTTAGATCGTACTTTTGATAAAATTTTCTCTTTAGTTAAAATGACACCACAATGACTTTTTTTTGAAAACAATCTCTCATAACATTGTGGGCAAACATCATTAGCCGCCGTACCAAAGATGAAACTCTCCGTTCCCTGCCCCAGGTGGTGGGACCAACTGTACCTCAACCAGTTGCGAATAATGTAACTGCTCGGAAAACATTGATGTTCCAACCATTTGTGTGCGTCATCACTTGTTAAGGGATTCCTTCTACTTATATTTATTGTTGCTCCTTCTATATTCACAGTTTTACTTAAGCAAGCCTGTATCTCTTTAAAGTTTTTCCACCAGTTATCGTAGGGCTTAAATCTGATTACACTGAAAAAAAAGTCTTTCAATTCAGGAAGTATGCCGTTTTTGTTTTCGATAGTATTTTGGGAATCCAAAAAAGGATTCCAGCCCGGCAAATTTACTTGAGGTTCGTTTTCTACCTTAAAAACACCATATCCGTTAGTAGTCTTTGCCCCGACACCTGTCCAGTTCTCCATGAGCCGGAAAACCGCAAGCAAGAGGTTTTTGTTCAATTCGTCCTTATCAGACCAGCGAATAGAAAGCTTTGAAGTGCCGTGTTTATCTTTTCTTTTATCCCGGACACTAATCATACCCGGTAATATGTACCACCCTCCGGGATTACCATTATGAGGCCTCGTGCTAGGTAAAAAGCGACTTTCCTCCATTATCTCTTTCAATTCGTTACTATCCGCATCCAGCTGAAAACGTTTTTTCCACCCGGTAGCACCAAAAACTTGGGACGCCGGACAGAGCCCGGCTTTCGATAACGCTCTCATTTTATCTAAGCTGTTTTTCATTATTGACCTGTATTTTTGCTCATCAAAGGAACATTCGTGATTATCAAGGCTACAGGCAGATCCACCTAAACCACGTGCAACAACCTCAAACCACCAGCGCAACGATCCGATGATCCCGGTCTCGTGGATGCGTTTACACTTCTCGTTTGCATCACCTGTCCAGGCAGGAGTAAGCAGTTTAACATTTAGATCTATTGAAACCACCTCCTTATTGCTATCGATCATTCAATATATCTTGAGAGATCTACCAGCAAGTTATAACTGTTATTTCTCCAATTGATGCAAACAACCTCCTTTCTCAGACCAAAATTGTCAAATTACATAAATTTATGGGCGTATTTCCATTTTTATTTTTTGATTTATTACCATATAAGGCAAACAATCCCTATTCATTGCAATGCTACCCACGACAAATTACTTTTTAGCATTAAACGAAGAAACAAGGACAGAATTCTGAATAAGGGGAGCAGACTCAAAAATTAGGGGGTTAAACCGAGGTTCGTTCCAGTACAAACGCCCAAACTGCGGGAGTCCACCGCGGCAATTCTTTGTTCCATCTGCTTACCCAGCGCCAAAAGGTTTTTTCGGTATACGGCCCGCCGGGTATGTCATCCAAATTTTCTGCTGCGTTTGCTAAAGAAGCACCCGCCGCCTGCTCACGCAGGACGGTCTCCTGAATATCCCAGGCAGCCTGCTGGTTTTTGCCTACAAAGGAGGGGAGCAGGCCGTCAACACGGTTGCAGTTCGGGCACTTGAATCGATAGACTACGATAAGAAACTGATTTTCGAGAAAGTATACCGTTCGTTCGTAATGTCCATGCCGGTGCAGCATTAACTGCTCATGGCAGTGGGAACACGCCATTGGGCGAAGGGAATCCGGGCAACCGTCTTTAAATAATTCAAGATAAGTCTCGACATCCATTACTGCTTGTAATACAATCATCTTGTTGGAAACCAAAGAAAAGAGGGAACCTGGCTGTCGGGCCATTGGGGTTCTCTCTTCTTCTTTTTTATCCTTTCTCACTGATTGGCATATTCCACATACCTGCACATGTCAACCATTATCCTCGATAACCGTCACTTAAGGCAAGAAAAAACAGTCACTCTACCGACAGGTAAAGTGACTGCTGACAAAATGATTTATTTCACATATCTTTAAGAACAAAAGAAAGAACAATATCGTAAATAAATTGCACTTTGTATACAACGCTCTTAATATAAAATATGACATCCATTTTTTAATGGACTTGTAATTAATGGGCTTGATGAAATCCAAAGTAAGGCTTGTTCAAGCTTTGCGAGAAAGTCATTCCTGAAAAAAAGCGGGAGAGATGAACAACATATGACAGTCATTGAAGAAAAACAAAAATTATTAAACTCAAGAAGAGAGCGGGTACTTTTAGGAGGCGGAGAAAAGCAAACTCAAAAACAGCATAAGGCAGGCAAGTTAACCGCCAGGGAACGGTTGAACCTACTGCTGGATGAAGGGAGCTTTGTCGAGCTCGACCAGTTTGTAACCCACCGTTGCTCAGATTTTGGCATGGACAGGTCAGAGATTCCGGGTGAAGGTGTTGTAACTGGTTACGGCACCATTGGCGGAAGGCTTGTCTATGTTTTTTCCCAGGACTTCACAGCCGTGGGAGGCACCCTGGGGGAAATGCACGCCAAAAAGATCTGCAAAGTGATGGATCTGGCCATGAAAAGCGGCGCTCCTCTGATCGGTATGAATGATTCGGGCGGCGCCCGGATCCAGGAAGGCGTGGATGCTTTAAACGGCTATGGGGAAATATTCAGGCGCAATTCGCATTCATCCGGAGTTATACCCCAGTTTTCGCTAATTTTAGGACCGTGTGCAGGTGGGGCTGTTTATTCTCCCGCGCTCACGGATTTTGTTTTCATGGTCAAGGGCACGTCCAATATGTTTATCACCGGGCCCCAGGTGATTAAGTCGGTTACCGGTGAAGAGGTGAGCCAGGAGGTTCTGGGAGGTGCTGAAGCCCACGGCCGGCTCAGCGGCGTGGCCCACTTTTATGCGGGTAGTGAAGCAGACTGTTTCGGGCAGTTCAAGGAACTGTTCAATTACCTCCCCCAAAACAACCTGGAGGATCCACCCCGGCTGGCCTGTAACGACCCAATCGGACGTTGTTCCGATGAACTGTCGGGAATCATTCCTTGTAAAGCCAACAAACCCTACGAGGTCAGAGATATCCTTGGTTTAATTCTTGACCATGGTAAGTTCTTTGAGGTACAGGAGCACTACGCGACCAATATTGTTGTCGGCTACGGTCGCCTGAACGGAAGAGCAGTGGGTATTGTCGCCAACCAGCCCAAGGTGCTGGCGGGATGCCTGGATATAAACGCCTCGGATAAGGCCGCCCGGTTCATCCGTTTTTGTAATGCCTTCAACATCCCCCTGCTCACCCTTGTTGACACCCCGGGTTATCTGCCCGGTGTCAGGCAGGAGCACGATGGGATTATCCGTCACGGCGCAAAGCTGCTTTTTGCCTACTCGGAGGCCAGCGTGCCCAAAATTACCCTTGTCCTACGCAAAGCTTACGGAGGCGCCTATATTGCCATGTGCTCCCGCTCGCTGGGTGCAGATATAACCCTGGCCTGGCCCACCGCGGAGATAGCCGTGATGGGGCCCGAAGGGGCTGTTGACATTATCTTCCGGAAACAAATGGCTTCATCCCCGGATCCACAGAGCATGCGCAGCATTAAAGTAGAAGAGTACTGCACTAAAATCGCACACCCCTATGTAGCGTCCGCGCGGGGCTACATCGACCGGGTCATTGACCCGAGGGAAACCCGCCCGGCCCTGATTCAGGCACTGGAGGCCCTGCCGGGTAAAAGGGAAAGCAGACCCGGTAAGAAAAACGGAAATATTCCGCTATAAGGAGAGATCAGAAAAATGTCAGTTGGAATGCTGGCTTTTAAACTGGCCGTCACTGGGATGGGAACCGTTTTTGTGATCCTGTGCGCACTCGGTCTGATGATGCACTGTTTTAAGCTTGTCTTTTTCAAGAGTAACCAGGCCGGGGCCGAATCAGAACCCGGTTTACGTGAAGACCTTCCCACTGGGGAAGAAAACGGGGAAGAACTGGTGGCTGTCTTCGCTGCAGCTTCCTACTACGCCCGGATGAGGTATAAGCGGCCGGTGTTAGTTAAGGCTGTAACCCCTGTGTGGGACGGGGGACAAACATCCACCTGGCTGGCTGCCGGCAGGCGCGAAATGGTCAGTTCCAACCTTGACCTAAGGAGTGTAAAATGATGGAAAAATTAAGGATTACAGTTAACGGCCGCAGTTACGACGTGATGGTAGAAGTTCTGGAAACGGATGAAACCAACCACAACAGCAAACAAGAGACTGAGGTTTTTCCCGCTCAACCCTTGACGGCAATCAGCGGAGGCAAAGCCCAGGTAAACACGCCGAAAAGTAGCGCGAGAAGCAGTTCGGGAAGCAGTGCGGCTAACAGTTCGGGGAAATCTCTTAAATCTCCCATGCCCGGCACCATTCTGAGTTTAAACGTAAAGTCCGGCGAAACGATCAAAAGAGGCCAGGCACTGATTATCCTGGAAGCGATGAAGATGGAAAATGAACTGCTGGCCGAATGCGATGGAACTGTCCGGGAAATCCATGTTACACAGGGGCAGAGCGTTCAGGCGGGAGAATTGCTGATCTCACTTACTTAATATCATACCGACTTAAATAAAGGAGCTGAGGGGTTCTGGAATTCATCGTTGATATCTGGCAGAGCACCGGCTTTGCCAACCTGTCCTGGAGAGAAGCAATCATGATTGCCGTTGCCTGCTTCCTTCTCTATCTGGCCATCATAAAACAATACGAGCCCCTGCTTCTCCTGCCGATCTCCTTCGGAGTGCTTCTGGCAAACCTACCTTTGACCGGCGTTACAGATGAGGGCGGGTTACTGTACTGGCTCTACCAGGGTGTAAAACTGGGGATTTATCCCCCCCTGATTTTTCTAGGCATCGGAGCCATGACTGATTTCGGCCCGCTGCTGGCCAACCCTAAAACAATCCTGCTTGGCGCAGCCGCACAGCTTGGCATTTTTGCGACGCTGACGGCAGCCCTGTTTCTTGGATTTTCCCCGGCGCAGGCCGCTTCCATCGGCATCATCGGGGGTGCGGACGGCCCCACGGCAATCTTCCTCACATCCAAGCTGGCGCCGGATCTTCTGGGTCCCATAGCCATTGCCGCCTATTCTTACATGGCGCTGGTCCCGATCATTCAACCGCCGATTATGAAGGCACTAACCACGCAGAAAGAGCGCGTCGTTGTGATGGAACAGCTCCGCACCGTGAGCAAAACGGAAAAGATCATTTTTCCTGTACTCGTTACGATTGTAGCCGTCCTATTTGTACCGGCGGCCGGGTCCTTGCTCGGCATGCTGATGCTGGGAAATCTGATGCGGGAATGCGGCGTCGTTGAGCGCCTTTCCAAAACTGCTCAAAATGAATTAATCAATATTATCACAATTTTTCTCGCACTGACCGTCGGCGCCACCGCCAAGGGTGAGTCCTTTCTGACGCTGCAGACCATAGAGATTATTGTGATGGGCCTCGTGGCCTTTGCTTTGGGTACTGCGGGCGGTGTATTATTTGGAAAGCTGATGTACTGGTGGAGCGGAGGCAAAGTGAACCCGCTGATCGGTTCGGCCGGGGTATCGGCTGTGCCCATGGCCGCCCGGGTTTCCCAGAAAGTCGGCCAGCAGTATAACCCCTCCAACTACCTGCTGATGCACGCCATGGGGCCAAACGTGGCCGGTGTAATTGGCTCAGCTGTTGCGGCAGGTGTACTGCTGAGCCTGCTGCAGTAAAGATGATGACCCTGGAATCAAAATTCACAGAAAACACATACCAGCGCCCGGCGGTGTCCGGGTGCGTTTTTTTATGCTTTTCAACTACTTTCTCAACATAAAGGTATGCGCTATGAGCTTATATTTCTCTCACGGAAATACATAACGGAACTAATCCCTGGGGAACCTAGTTTTGGCGATTTTCACAGAAGGAGGAGGCTTATGCAAAAGAGCTTGCTTCAGAATTCTTTTAACCGGGTCAACTCCGGGGCCTTTGAAGTTACCTACTGGGATGGCACAACTGAACAATATGGGAAGGGTGAGCCCTCATTTAAGTTGATTTTTCATGAAAAGGTGCCTTACGGGCAGATAGTCAAGGACCCGATCCTGACTTTCGGCGAAGCTTACATGGATGGTGCTATTGATCTCTACGGTGAAATGGATAAAATCATTGCGCTTGCCAACTCAAACCTGAACGTTTTTGGGCAAAACCGGAAGAGTCGCCTTTTGTCCAAAGTTTTTTCCCGCTGGCCGCTGCCCACACCTTTACGTAAACAACTGGAAGACGTTCAGTATCACTACGATTTAGGCAATGATTTTTTCTCCCTCTGGCTGGATGAGACCATGAGTTACTCTTGTGCCTATTTCCAAAGGACCGAGGATTCCTTGACCCAAGCCCAGATCCAAAAGATTGACCATGTACTGAAAAAATTACAGTTAAGCCCCGGGGAAACCTTTTTGGACATCGGCAGTGGTTGGGGGTGGTTGATAATCCGGGCTGCGCAGGAGTATGGTGTTAAAGCCACAGGGATTACCCTGAGTCAGGAACAGTATCGGGGAACCCTGCGAAGGATTGTGGAACTGGGTTTAGAAGATCGGGTGGAAGTAGAGTTAATGGATTACCGGGTATTAACCGAAAGCGGACGTACCTTCGATAAAATCTCCAGCGTCGGGATGCTTGAGCACGTAGGTCAGGCTAATTATCCTCATTTCATGCTGGCGCTACAAAAGCTCTTAAAAGAAGGCGGTTTGGCCTTACTTCATACCATAACCCATACCAAGGAAGCACCGGTCAACTCCTGGATTGAAAATCATATTTTCCCCGGTGGCTATATTCCGTCCTTGCGCGAAGTAATCTGGTTGCTACCTGATTATGATTTCCACGTTATTCATGTGGAGAGCTTGCGATTACATTACGCCATGACCTTGGAGCGATGGGCGGAAGGTTTCGAAAAACACGTAGACAAAGTTCAGGAGATGTATGGCGACCGCTTTGTCCGCATGTGGCGGCTGTACCTGCGTTCCTGTGCCGCCTCCTTCCGGGTAAGCGGCCAGAGTGTTCACCAAATTCTTTTCTCCAAAGGCTTAAACAATGATCTCGCCCTGACCCTGCGGCATCTATATAACTAGGCCGGAGCCTTGCTCCAACAATTAAATATTGGGACACCGTTGGTATATTTTGATTTAAGACAATGCAATAGGCTTGTTCAGTAACCGCGAGCCCCTGTCCTTACTTGCAGCCGGTGCCCATCTGTTTCCACAATGACCGCTCCGTCCAGGTCGGTGCGGTAAACTGTTGCTCCGGTGCGGTCAAGCAGATCCAGGGTGGAAGGCGCGGGATGTCCGAAGGTGTTGTGTGCCCCGACCGGGATTACGGCAACTTCGGGCTTCACCTGTTCCACTAGTTCCGGCAGCAGAGTGCGGCTACCGTGATGGGGCATCTTTAAGACATCCGCCTTCAGCTCCTCCCCCCTCTTAAGCAATTCCCCCTGTGCCTCCACCTCTGCGTCCCCGGTAAAAATGAAAGTCCGG
Organism: Pelotomaculum sp. UBA5255; assembly: GCA_002408725.1. Taxonomy (GTDB): domain Bacteria; phylum Bacillota; class Desulfotomaculia; order Desulfotomaculales; family Pelotomaculaceae; genus DTU098. Next base: position 22,628 of record DHTR01000027.1, on the reverse strand, counting down.
TCCTTGAAGGTCATTTTCAAGACCAGTGAAATGTTATTCAAGTTGGATTTGCTACCTGACATTTCCCCGGGGGATAGAATTTCAATGTGAACCGTGCTGTCCAGCGTCAGACTATCCCCTGCCCTGGCGGCCTCCACCGGAATACCGCTTGCCTCCATATTTTTCACAAGCGCTGTAAAAGCCGCAGGGATTTCTTCGGCAGATTTAACCTTTTGGGGCTTCCCGCTCCCGCCTGTTACGGCTGGCGGGGGCGCTAGCGTCAGGCCGACAGGAAAATTCTTGACCAGAAAAGCTGCGCCCCCGGCGTGATCCTCGTGAGGGTGCGTCAAAACAAGCACGTCAAGTCGGTGTACTCCGATCCTTCTAAGGTAAGGGGCCACCACCTGGTTGCCTGCCCCGGCGCCGGTCAAAAACTCCTCCCGCCAGCCGCCGGTGTCAATCAGCAGATTCTTCCCACCCGGCGTCTGCACCAGGATGCTGTCACCCTGGCCCACATCGATAAAATGGACTGTGAGCTTTTGACCTTCGCCATTCCAGGGCCACCAGACCAGGAGCAGGACAACCGCCAGCGCCGCCCCCGCCGTCGTCCAGTTTTTGACCCTCCGGTGGACAGCGGGACTCCAGACCCCGGAACAGATTCCGGCGAAAACAAAGAGGCCGCCGTACCATGCCGCCGCTAATAGCACGGGGGGCGTGGCCAGGTAAATGACCGCGCCGGGCAGCCCCTGGAGCAAGCCGACCAGGGCCAGAAAAAGATCCAAAATAACCCCGGTGCCAACATTGACAAGCCCGGCTAAAGGAAGCCAGAACAGGCCAAGCGCGGCTGCCAGAACACCCAGAAGCAAGATCAGTCCCACCAGGGGGACAGCTAGCAGGTTCGCCGGTATGGATACGGGGGAAACAAGATTATAATACCAGGCGACCAGGGGAACAGTGGCAAGCTGCGCCGCAAGTGGAACGGCCAGGCCCAGGGCCGCAGCCCGCCCGGCGTTTTCGGGCAATCCTCTTAAAAGCCCCGTCAGGGCTGTGGTCAAAAGCGGCCCCAGGTATAATATTCCCCATGTGGCAGCATAGGAAAGCTGAAATCCGGGGTTAAATATTTGCAGGGGTTTCCAGATCAGCATAATCAGGGCGGCCAGGGCCAGGGTGGTGGGCCAGTCCCGGTCGCGGCCCAGGTGATGAGCCCATACAAAAAGAAGCGCCATGAAAGTAGCCCGCAGCACGGCAGGATTCAAACCCGTCATCAGGGCGTAAAAAAGCAACACCAGGGTGACCAGGGGCGCGGTCAGTCCCGGCGGCGCCCTGAGCAGACCCAGAAATCCCACGATACCGCCCAGCACCAGTCCCACGTGCAGCCCCGACACGCTCAGGATATGTACAATTCCTGTTTCGCTGAAGGCCTGGCGGGTCTCCCGGTCGATTAATCCCTGGGAGCCGAAAATAATACCGTTCAAAATCGCTGCCTGGGCAGGTGTCAGAGACTCGGTAGCGGCGGCTGAAAGCTTCTGTTTTAGCGCCAGGGCCATACTCAATACTGGATTGACTTTACCGAAGGCGACTTTACCCACGGAGTCCTCTCCCCGGGCCATTAGGATAACATGGTTCCCCTCACGCTCCAGGTAGGTCCGGTAATTAAAACCTCCCGGGTTGCCCGGCGGATCGGGCCTGATCAACAAACCCGACACACTCAAGAGGTCACCATAACTGAAAAACCGGCTGCATTCCTTCACCTGGAGACGCACTGACCCGGACACGGGAAGTCGCTCCCCACTCCTGACGATTTCTTGCGCTCTGAACTGGTAGAGGACTTGATCCACCCTTACGTCAGGACCGGAAGAAATTTGTCCAACCAGGACAATCCTCTGCCCTGCGTATTGAACCAGGGGTGTCCTGCTTTCTTCCATCCCGAGCCGGGACAGAGCCAGACCCAGCAGGAGAAAAAGCGCCAGGATGGCACGGCGGTTTTCCCGCCAGTCCAGAATGTGGCCGACCACGACGGCTATAAAGCAAAAAGCCGCCAGGGCCAGGGCAGCCGGCGCCTTAAACCGGGTAAATTCGCCTAGCAGCACGCCGGCAATATAGAAAGCCGTAAAAAAAACGACGGGTCTGTTCATGGCTCTTGCTCCGGTGGCGAAAGCTTACGTTGAATTAATTACGAAGTCGAGCCATTACTTTGACAAGCAACTTGATGGTTCCTTTGGGATATTTGTCGAAATGAGAGTTTATGTTGTAAAATTAATGCCGATGAGCATGAGGGTAGCAGCCGTAAAAAACAGCATCAGCACATAATCAGCAGAGCTGAGGTTCAGCCGCCTTAAGTATGTGCGCCTGGGATAAGCCCTAAAACCCCGGGCTTCCATGGCCACCGCCAGTTGCTGGGCTTTGAGCATAGCCCCATAGACAACGGGGAAAAACAAGCGGCGGTACATCGAAATTTTTTGCCCCCAGGATACCTTCTTCAGTTCAACTCCCCGCAATTGAACTGCCGTAATCACATTAATGAACTCATCCCGGAAAACCGGCAAAAAACGCAGGGCTATGGAAACCATAAAGGCCAGTTCGTAAGGAACTCTCCACTGCACCAGGCCCAGGATAAAGTCCCTGGAACTAAACGTAGTGAACAGCATAGCAGCGGCAGTGATCACCACAATGCGCAAAACGACGCCGGCCCCTATTGACAGGCCCTTGCTGGTAATTAGAGGTACCGGACCCACCGCCAGCAATACTTCGCCCCCTCGTGTAAAGACGCACTGGATCACAAAGAGAATCAACATCAAGGATAAAAACGGCTTCAGGTAACCCCATATAGCACTGGGATCAAAGCGGAAAATTAACAATAGCCCCACAGTAGCCGCAAGAACCAGGAGAAGTCGATCGGGGGTATTGTAAATCAAGGCTAAGCTGGAGAGACAAATAACCATCACCATTTTGGTTCGGGGGTCAAGCTTCATATACGGCATTTCCCTTTCGCCCGCTATCCGATTGAATTCGGCCATTTTCTATGGTAACAACACGTTCCGCCATCCTGTTAACAAAAGGCGCATCATGGCTGATCAGGAGCATGCCCCTACCCAACCGGGCAACTTTTTTTAAATAATCTTCTAAAAGCTTTTTACGGTAAGCATCCAGACCAATAGTGGGCTCATCCAGGATCAAAAACTCAGGTTCATTGGCCAGTACGGCAGCTATAGCCAGCCGCTGTTTTTCTCCCTGGCTTAAATGCAGGGGAAAGGCGTTCCGATAGGCGGCCAGTTCAAAATAATCCAGGTAGAAATCCACCTTTTCCTCTACTGTTGCCGGCTCACAACCCTGGTTGGTCAAACCGAAACCAACTTCTTCGGCCACTGAGCTGCAAAAAAGCTGCAGGTCGGGATTTTGGAAAACGTAGCCGATGCGGCGCCCGATTTCCGCCAGCGAATATCCCGCTATGGGACGTCCCTCCAGCTGGATTTCCCCCTCGGCCGGTTGCAGAACCCCGATCATCAGCTTGGTCAGGGTGGTCTTGCCGCTGCCGTTAGGCCCGACGATAGCTGTTATTTCATCTTTCTCCAAGCCTAAGTTGAGCCCCGTCAGCGCCGGTTTCAATTTCCGAGGGTAAAAGAAGGTTACCTGGCTCAGCTTTAAAAATGACATCGGCAACCCCCCCAGCTTTTAAACGCTTTTATGTTCAACATATCAACCGCCTGGCAGTCATAAAATTCCGGTCGGCCAGAAGCGTTTCCGCCCGGTCTAAACGGACCAATGCCCCATTCTCCAGCACTATCAGCCGGTCGGCAAAAGCAACGGCTTCCAGATTGTGCTCTACAGCAATGATGGTTTTACCCATACCACGCAATCTTTCCAGAACGGCTGCCACTTTCTTTCTGCCGCCGGCATCAAGCTGGGACATCACTTCGTCCACGATCAGTACAGGTGGGTCAAGGGCCAAAACCGCCGCCAGAGCCACCAGTTGTTTCTCGCCGCCGGAAAGCTGGTATGGATTTGCCTCTCTTAAAGCAGCAACCCCGAGAAGATCAAGTACATGATCTACCGTCTCCCGGATGCGGTCAGGCGGCAGGCACAGGTTTTCCGGGGCAAAAGCAATTTCATCTTCTACCGTAGGCGAAAAAAGCTGCGTATCAGGATCCTGAAAGACCATGCCTACTTCAAGCGCCAAACTGGCTCCTCTCATTTCCCGGATATTCTTGCCGTTTACCCCTACTTCCCCCGCCATCACCCCGTCCCGGTTGTGGCGAATAGCTCCGCTCAGACAAAAACACAAGGTGCTTTTGCCGCAGCCACTCAAGCCTGTCACCACTACTATTTCTCCCCGGCCCACCTGGAAGTCGAGGCCCTTTAATACGAAAGGCCCACCCGGCTGGTATTGATAAGTCAGGCCCTGAACCACCACAGCCTCCATTATAATTTCCACCTTCTTAAGTAAGTTTGCCGGCCGGCAGGTCGACATGACACTTCACAAAAAACGAACCAAAAGAGCTGCGCCACACCAATTGTTTTTGCTCCCCAGGACTTTCCCGTCCCCAGCCATTCTTATGACGAAATTCCTGCTCCTTCGACCCATAGCTAGACAGTTTCCCGCCCCCACCAGAGGGATCTCCGCAGGCGTAAATTTCCGGAGAACTTCCGGTATTTGTTGCTAACTGGCGAATTACAGTAAGTTTGTCGCTGCGTTTAGATCCCTGTTATGTCCCGTTTTTGGAATTTCCTGATCTGCTGTACAACTTTAAAAGCAATCAGTCCGCCCAGCCCGCCGGACAGGGCCGCGACACTTAAACTTAAGACCAGGGGGAATACAGGAAGACGATAATTAATAAAATTTACCATAGCGGTACCGGCAATATTACACAACATCCCAGCCAGAAAGGCACATGGTAAGCAGCAAACCCGGTGTCCGATCAGAAGCAACCCCAGGTCGGCCAGAATACCCGGCATAGTGTAGCTCAGCAAGCTCATCGCCCCTTGCGAACCAACCATACCGGTGGCCATCACTAAAATGGCCTGGACAAAGCCAATCAGGGTCATCGTACCCCTTTTACCGGTAATACCAAACCCCAAGACCAGCCACATCATAAAAAGGCCGCCTGTCACGGCGCCCGGGGGGATCAGGAGCGGTCCGGAAATAATATGGGACAGAGGTACAATTATTGGTTTGATGGCAATCCCCAGGGCAGACATCATGGCTATAATGATCAAATCATAGAGAGAAAATCTGTCCAGAAACTTTTGCCAAACGCTCACTAATTTTCACCCTTTTTTTGAAAGTAAGACTCACCGTTTTCCTTCCAGTCATGGGATTGAGAGATGCGGTTAGTCAATAGATAAATCAGCTTTCTTGCTTCAACGCGTTCAATATAGCCGTAACAGCTTCCGCCCCGGTGGCGTTGCCCCGGGACTTTGAGGTGTTGCCGGAGTATATACTGAAGCTGTAGTTTAAGTATTACTGGTTGGTGAGCATGAAAAGCTTCCCTGAAACGGGATCTTTGTAGACCGTGCCCATCTTTTCAAAAAGCTCGCCCTGTCCCTGGGTTTCGATCAAATCACTTCTTATATCCGCGTCTTGCGACACTTCCTGGCCACGATTCAAGTTAACTCGCTCCCCTACATTGGCCAGGTCGACGTTCCAGTTAATGACCAGAGCGAGCATCAACCCGCAGGCAAACACCAGCATGGCATCCACGATATTGACGGCGCCTTCGAGAGGATTAACATCTTCAGTTGTCCTGAGTCTTCTTCTACTCCTCAATCCCCCGTCCAAGGGCAAACACCTCCAGCAAGCTCTCCATCAAGGCCTCAAGAGAACTCAAGTAATCCTCATACCACCTTTTCCGCAGCCGGGAAATGGCAAAAGCTACGCCGGCGGCAGCCAGGCCAAGCACCGTGGCGTCAAAGGCTGTGAGCAGACAATCTGCCAGTGTCTTGGTGTCACCCTGGCCAAGGGCGATCAGTCCCGGCCCGAGTGGAATCAAAGTGGCCATCAATCCGAACATGGGCCCCAGACGCGCCACCAGGTCAGTCCTATTGGTTCTCTTGACATATTGCAGTTCTTCGCCGGCAAGCAACCGGCGGGCCAGAGCCTGCAGGGAGGCGGCGGGTAAATTGCTGTGCTTGCTCAACTCGCTAAGAGCCTCTTTCTGGCGCCGAAACAGGCGACTGCTTGCGATCACTTCCATGATCTCCCCGGCCTCTTTCCCCTGAAAGGCGTTAACCAGTTCCGACACATTGACCTTCGTCCTGCGCCGCTCCGTTAGAATTTCTGTCAGCAGGCCGCCCAACTCGACCACCATTAAAGCCACAAACAACAGTAGGATAATAATGGTTGGCATCATTAAACCAGCCGAAATGTTGTGCATCGTATCTCTAAGCGGCGCCAATAAAGAAAGTGTCAAATTGCTACCTCCCTTGAATATTCTGTGTACCTTATTTTTACACCTAATAGGAATAGAATCAGAAATATTGCAGCTGTATAAAGGTCTAAATTATTTTGCTCCTTTTGCTTCTGCAGGGGTACAGCATCGGCCGACATCTCGAATACGCGCCAGGGTTGCCTGCCCGCCTCCGGGACAATCTCGGCGATTGTCGGATTGGCGGCTGCAACCTCTTTATCCACCAGGTGCTGCAGACTGGTTTCCGGCGCCGACGGCCCGTTGTTTTGGGAATTGTCGCCGGTGGACACGGCGCCCTGACTACTCCGATCCTGGTTTGGATCATTTATGACGCAGGTGGCCGTCATTTCGCCAACTACAGTACTCACGGTGATGGCGGCCGTGCCCGGGCCAACAACTGTCACCAGGCCGTTGTTATCGACTGTGGCCACACTGGTGTCGCTGGAGCTCCAGGTCACGCTTTTGTCTGTGGCTTCATTCGGGCCTACGGTCGCCGTCAACCGGACCGTGCTGCCGACTTTGAGGTTGACCAGGTTCTGGTCGAGGGTGACCTCGGCGGGTGGCATGCCGCCCAGCATCACTTCGATCGCATGCACCCATTTGGCGGACTGGGGCGCGGTAACTTCAATGGGATCACTCTGGCCAAACAGCAGCCTGAATCTGGTCGAGGTGTCGTAAACACTGAAATCGGGGGCGGCGGCATACCGTTGCCAGTTATCCTTGTACGCTATGAGCGCCGGCACTTGGATCGCTCCATATACTGCCTCTGGTAAGGACTTTTGTGTTTCATAATCCCAATTTGACGGCAGGTTTGGATAATAGTAACGGGTTGTGTCCAGCAGGTAAGCCTTGTCCAGGCATTGATACCATCCCGTTTTAATATCGCTGGCGTAAAAATAAATTTTTTGGACAGAGTTAACATCAATGCCGGCGTCTGCCAGTAGCTCGGTCAACTTGACCCCTACAGCCGAATCTATACTCACTGACGGCATGCTGTCGATGAATGTGTAGGCCTGCTTGACCTGCGGCAGCGCGTCCAGGTCGTTGAGCGTATAGACCTTTTTCGTGTAATAGGGTCCGCCGAAATAGCCAACCTTAATCGTCAGCGTGTCAGCCGCCACACCTGTAATACCGGTGCCGCAGCCGGTGCTTGCCATACTCGGCCCGGCAAGCCACAGCAGGTTGAGCAGCACAGTCAGCAGCAGCACCAGGACTACAGCTTTCCCCTGCCTGGTCCTGAACTCCAGATTCAACTTCATTGCTCTTCACTCCATCGTGACAGCCGCAAAATCATGGCCGCCGCCTGAGCCCGGGTAGCAGTCATTTGCGGAGCGAAGGTGTCTTCGCTTATTCCACTTACTATTCCACAAGATATTGCCAGGTATATTTCATTCCCCGCCCAGGGTGATATATCTCCCTTGTCATTAAACTTATCAATTACTTGCTCGGTAATACTATGAGACAGATCTGTTGTCGAATTTGTTTTCAGAACCCGGGAAATGATCACCGCCATTTGTTCCCGGGTGATGTTTTCACCGGGTGCAAAAATATTGTCGCTATAGCCCTTGATTAACCCCGCCTTAACTGCCGCCGCCACATAATCGTGGTACCAAGACCCGGGGGTCACGTCATTAAAAGAAATATACGCATTCTGATCAACCTTGATATTTAAAGCCACGCTCAGCAGCTTGGCAAATTGGGCGCGGGTGATATTTTCTTCCGGTTTGAATTCCGTCGCAGTTACCCCGTCAATTATTCCTTTATCCGCTAATGCTTTGATATCGTCCCCGGCCCAGTGCCCTTCAATGTCTACAAAATCGCTGACATTAGTTCCTGTTATTTCTCCTTCTGCATTATTGGCAGGCTCCTCTATGTTATATTGAAAAACTGCCACCTCGCTGTCTAATTTGCCAAAACCAATGGTTTTTGCTTTAATTGTCAAATTGCCGTTAACTGGTATTGGCTTATTCAGTTCCGGACGGAAGCTGGGGTAACTAATGTTAAAAATATAACACCCATAAGTAGGTTCACTCCCGTCAAGGGTGTAGTACACCATGACATTATCCGCCGCCTCATCCGGTTTCTTCAGGGTTATTTTCGTACCCCGGGCAACCGTACCTGACGGAATATCGGTGGAGGGTGCCTTCCATTGCTGCGGGGGCGATGTTAGCACTTCAATTACTCCGCTATTGCATATTTCTTGGAGCATGACACAATCACCGCCGATTGGTTCGTTCGGCGCCCGCTGGCCAAAACATATCCTACCTTGAGAATCGTTAAGAGCAATTATCGTTTCAACCAGCTCTTTCCCCTTTTCACTGCGAATGGGCGGCCAATCCACCAAATCACCAGGATTCTCACCATCGGGAAAATAGTACCTCGGTTCGTCCAACAACTGTTCTTTGGTAAAATCAGCGCGCAGAAATTTACCGCCGGTCGGCCTGACCCTGATCAAGGTAGCATTATCTTTTAAGCCCGCTACATCTAAAATGCTTTTTAACGACGGTCCAGTCATATCATTAAATACTTTTAGCGACGGCCAGTGGTTATAGCCTGAAAAGGTATAAGTTTTTTGCGGCAGCGCCTGCAAATCGGCCATGGTGAACTCTACTTCTCTTTCAACCCCTTCGCCCATTACCGTTAATGCAACCGGATCGGCCGCGCTTGACCTTTGAGGCATAACCATGACCAAAAAAGCGGCAATAATACTTAACCCCACTATGCCGGCCAGTATTTTATTAAACCTGAAATCCCTGATATTGATCATTACTGTCCACCTTTCAGACTTATTAAATGATTATTACAAATCAGCCATAGTATTGGAAGAACAAAAGTTCATTCTAAGCTTACTCAGGATCCCGCCAAAGTCACACATGGATACAACATATACTTACCACATATCATATTGCCTGCTGTATATTGACGATTAATGGTATTTTGAGGTGATTCTGCAGGCTCACTGCAATTCCAGGCTCACCAGCCAATTGGTAAAGCGCTGCCCGGACTGGTCGCTGCAAACAACAAGCAATAGGCTTCCATCCCCCCCTGCTTTAGTTCTTAACGGTTGACCGTAATCACTGTAGACAATGTACACATTATCCGGTTGTTGGACTTCAGACATTTCCAGCACCTGGCTGTAGTAATCTATGCCCCTGGTAATGACTTTTTTGTACTTTTGGGGCAGACCGGGATCAATGCTGTTCAGCACCTCTAGGAGCGAGGTTCCGGTATAATTGTGTTCGCTGCTGTCATCACCATCGTCTTCGCTGCTTTTACAAGCACCACCGCAATTCGAAGTAATTACCATTTTCTTCTCTACGGCCGGTAGTTTCCGCAAGTCGGCAACAGTAAAACTGCCTAATCTGGCATCACCGGCTTTAATTACTACCATTCCTTCTTTCAGCCCGCCTTTATCGCGGCTAAGATACCAGGAAACGGCAACAATTACAACTAGCAGTACAATTCCCCAGGCCAACCACTTCCTGGACTTAATGCCGCAGTTTTCATCAACGCCAATTTTATCCATCCTGTTACCCCCAGGATTATTATTGCTATTTACTATTTTATCAACTAATTGATAAATAAATGGACATGAGTTAAGAACCGTTTTAAAATAGCAGCGCTTTGGGCCCGGTCAGCATTTGTTTGCGGTGCAAAGTCTCCGCCGGGCATGCCTTTGATGATCCCGGCCTTTACAGCCAGAGCTAGATCCTTTGCCGCCCAGGGGGAAATCATTTGCTTATCTGTAAACTGGGCCAATTGCTGTTCCTGCTCGCTGTCGGATAACGTCTCCTCTTTCCCGGCAACACGTGCTGCCCGGGTAATCATAGCCGCCATTTCCTCACGGGTGATCCTGTTATCCGGCTTAAAAAGGCTGCCGTCATAGCCCTCGATGATCTTTTCAGCCGTGGCAGCGGCAACGCTGCCGGCATACCAGGCCGTAGCGGCTACATCTTTAAATTGCCCTTCTTTTAAGGGTCTTTCTTCCAGGCTCAACGCCCTTACAAGAAAGGCGGCAAATTCAGCCCGGGTAATGTTGCTGCCGGGTTCATAAGTGGTTTTCGTTTTACCTGAGATCAGCCCCTTAGCCGCTAATAGTTTAATATCCTCTCTGGCCCAACTGTTCTGGATATCGGAAAAGATATCTCCGATATCAGGGGACAACCCCTGTGATCCATCAATTGTATACTTAAAGGCAACCACCTCACTATCCTGCTTACCAAACCCAACCGTTTTAGCTTTAATCGTGATATCTTTGTCAACTATAATCGGCTTATTTAAAGTCGGAACATGAAAGCTAACATTGTAGATCTCACTTTCAAGGTCCGGTGTGCTGCCGTCGGTGGTATAATAAACCTTTACTTTGGGATCGCTCTCCAAGATGATCCGGGAGCCGCTTTTGATTCGGCCGCCGGGCGTTGCCACCTTTTGACCAGAATCAGGGTCGATGATTTTTGCCGTTGGCTTGTCCCATTGCCCTGGAGGGTCCGCCGTTACGGTAATAGTTTTTAATCTTTTAACAAACTCGCAGAGAGTTTGTTCCGTCAATGCCCGCTGGCCGAAACACAAAACTAGTGTATCCCGCTCACTCATCTTGCTGAAATCATCGTCCTGTTCCACCCGTTGCAGGGCAATTACCGGCTTTACCGGTTTTTTATCAGCTATTGACGAATTCATCAAACCGGGGAAATAATACCGGGAGTCCTGCAATAATTCATCTACGGTAAAATCAATCCGGTACCCGTCACTACCCTTAAAAGTAATCATTTGGGCTTCCGGTTTCATTCCGACCAGATCGAGCAATGTCTGTAGCGGAACACCTTCTGCAGCCACAAATAATTTGGCCGGCCAGTCATTTACCACCGAAAATATCTCTCTTTCCCGGGTCATTGCTTCCAGTTCAGCCCGGGTCAAAACAACTTCCTTTGCTACTCCGTTACCATTAATGGTCAGAGTAACATCTTTTTGGGCATTTGCTGCGGGACTTCCATCCACAGTTACCGAGAACTTGTATCTTTTCAGCTCCGGCTGATCTGCAACACCGAGAATAATGGTATATTTTCCTTCAACTGCTTCGGGATCAAGGGTAAAATCCATTGTAAAGGCACCATTTTCTACCTGGGGCCGGGCTGAAAATAACAATTGGCCCTGTTCACTCTCAACAGCAAGGGAAACCTCTGTTACCCCTTGCGCCTTTCCCATCATTTCAACCTTGTCACCAGGTTTATACACCTTATGGGTCTGGTGAGAAGTCAGCTTAACCTCAACATTTTCAGCACTTGCATAACCATGGCTGGCGATCAATAATGACATCGCCAGCAGCGTAAAAAGGCACACCACATATTTCCGGGCTTGTAGTAGCTTCATGGGATTTTTTCTCCTTTCATAAAACTTATGAAAAGTCCAACTGACGATACAGACGCAAAATCATGACCGCTGCCTCAGCCCGGGAAGCAGTAACCCGGGGGGCAAAAGTATCTTCGCTTACCCCACTCACGATCCCGTGGCTTACGGCCAAAGCAATACCCTGCCTGGCCCACGGCGCTATGTCCCCTTGATCTGTAAACTTGTTAATAATTTGCTCGCTATTACCGTCGGCTGCCGGCTCAGATGATTTCATTTGCAAAACCCGGGAAATGATCACCGCCAGTTGTTCCCTGGTTATGTTTTCATCGGGAGCAAAAACACTGTCGCTATAACCCTTGATTAATCCCCCATTAACCGCCGTCGCTACCGAATCGTGGTACCAGGCGCCGGCGGGCACGTCTTGAAAGGCAAGAACAGCACCCTTGTTAACTTCCAGGTTTAAAGCCGTAATCAACAATTTAGCGAATTGAGCCCGGGTGATTTTTTCTTCAGGTTTGAATTCGGTATCGGTCATCCCCGCTATGATTCCTTTTTGCAACAGATAATTAAGATCATCTTTAGCCCAGTGCTGTTCCACATCAGTGAAGTGTTTGGGATAATCCGGTATTACCGGGGCGGCCACCTTATCTTCATCCGGTTCTCCGTCCGGTTCTTCATCCGGTATCTCTTCTGCAGCCTCGTTAGCAGGAGCCGGCGACCCGGTATAATATTGATAGGTCACTACCTCGCTGTCCAATTTACCCATGCCGATGGTTCTAGTTTTTATAGTTGCATTGTCATTAATAGGTACAGGTTTATTCATTTCCGGTTGAAAGTTTGGATAGCTGATATTTAAGATACTGCTGCCATAGGTAGGTTCGCTTCCATCCAGGGTATAATATACTATGGCGTGATAAGGCATCCCATCCTCATGCTGCAGGGTTACTTTCGTCCCCGGAGCAACCTTGCCGGGCGCAGGATCAGCGTGCGGCGCAGCCCACTGTTCCGGGGGCGTTGTTAAAACTTCAATGGTGCCTCCGTTGCACACCCCTCCGAGCATCTGATTCATACAACAAGTTGGTTCATTCGGCGCCCGCTGACCGTAGATCAATTTTCCATTGGTTTCGTTTAAAGCAATGATTGTTTCAACCAACTTTTTGCCTTTCTCACTACGTTGGGGCGGCCAGTCCGTCACATCGCCGGGTTTCTCGCCATCAGGAAAATAATACCGGGGCTCTTGCAACAATTGTTCTTTAATAAAATCACTGTAGGCGCCACTGGTTGATTTTGCCCTGATCAGGGTGGCCTCATCTTTTAAACCCGCGACATCTAAAATAGATTGCAGCGTCGGTCCCGTCATATTCTGGAACAGCTGCAGCGAGGGCCAGTGATTATACCCGGAATAAGTATAGGTTTTTTGCGGCAAGGCATTTAACTCTGCCATAGTGAATGATACCGTTTTATCGACCCCGTCGCCTGTCACCGTTAATGCTGCCGGCTCAGCCGCAATTGCTGCTTGCGGAACAACCATGACCAGGAATCCGGCCATGATCCACAACACCGCCAGACCAAAACCAACCAGAAATCCTTTCGTCCGGTAGTTTTTGAAGTACAACTTTATCCCCACCTTTCAGCATTATTAAGTGAATCCATAGTGTGTGTCCGGGCAAAGCTAGTCTCCCGGACCACCGGTATAGGTTATAAACCGTTTCAGGAGCGCCGCACTTTGGGCCCGGTCGGCATTGGTTTGCGGCGCAAATTCTCCACCGGGCATACCTTTAAACATCCCGGCCTTGACAGCCCAGGCCACATCCTTTACCGCCCAGGGGGAAATCGCCGGCCTGTCATTAAACTGTGCCAATTGCTGTTCCTGCTCGCTGCCGGATAATTCATCCTCTTTCCCGGCAACGCGCGCTGCCCGGGCAAGCATGGCCGCCATTTCCTCACGGGTGATCCTGTTATCCGGCTTAAAGAGGCTGCCGTCATAGCCCTCGATGATCTTTTTAACCGTGCCGACGGCAACACTGCCGGCATACCAGGCTGTAGCGGCCACATCTTTAAACTGCCCTTCCTCTAAAACGCCTTGTTCCAAACCCAAAGCTCTCACCAAAAGGGCGGCAAATTCGGCCCGGGTAATGTTGCTGCCCGGCTCATAAGTAGTTTCGCTTTTGCCCGAGATCATTCCCCTGGCCGCCAGTAATTCAATGTCCTCCCGGGCCCAGTTGCCTTGAATATCAGTAAAGGTCTTACCTGGCTGCAAAACCGGAGCGCCATCCGATACTCCGACTGTGGTATCCGCTGTCTCCCCGGCAACTGTAAACCTATAGGCGACAACTTCACTATCCTGTTTCCCTCCCCAGACAGCTTTGGCTTTGATCGTGGTGTCTGTTTGCACTAAAACCGGCTGGTGCTGGCCGGCCAGAGGTCCACAACCGGATTCATTGAATATCTTGCTGTTCAGGTTGGGCTCAGTGCCGTCAGTGGTATAATAGATTTTGGTCTTAGGATCACCCTCCAGGAAGATTTTAGAACCGCTTTTTACTACACCTCCTTGCGTGGCAACTTTTTGCTCAGCGCCGGGTTCGCTGATTCTTGCAGTGGGCCTGGCCCACCGGCCCGGAGGAACAGTCGTCACAGAGATACTTTGGATGATCTTGACCGACTGCAGAAGGGTTTGCTCTGTTTGCGCCCGCTGGCCAAAACACAAAACCGGTGTATCTCTTTCCTTCATATTTTCAAAATCAGCCGATCTCTCCGCCCGTTTCAAGGCAATCATCGGCTCCACCTCAGTTTTATCGGGGAAATGATAACGTTTTTGATGCAATAATTCATTGACCGTAAATTCGCCCGTGTACCCGTCGCTGCCCCGGAAAATAATGACCTGGGCTTCTGCTTTCATTCCGGCCTGCTCCAGCAGGGTCCGCAGCGAAACCCCTTCGGCTGCCATGATTAAATCATAGGGAAAATCATTGGTTGCTGAAAAAACCACTCTTTCCTGACCCATGGCTTCCAATTGGGCACGGGTAAAGACAACTTCCCCGGCCACCCCATCTCCGGTAATATAGAACAGGCCGATTTGCTGCGTCACACTTGCGTCTTTGTACCCGTGAGCCTTGATCACAATGGCGCAATCTCCGGATATCTGGAACACCGCTTTATCGATGGTGATTTTGCCGGCGGTGTCTCTGGAATATTTCCCGGAGTCCAACGAAACACCATCAACGCTCACTTCGCTGATGGCTTCTCGCCAGGCCGCATCGTCGGTAAAGGTTAACTCCACCGGTTTCCTGACAACATTCTGCGTGGTATCCGCCGCCAGGACGGGCGCAGTTTTCAGCCCGCCCCCGGACAACACCGGATTATCGGCGGCCCCCGCTACCTTAAGCGGCAGCATAAGGCCATAGCTTAACAGTATCGTAATTGTAAAAACTACCGGGAGTAGGATGCGCAATGTCTTGTTATTAATGATAAACAAAATATCTCCCCCCTTAGAAAATATTAATATGAGCTTACTGCACATTGGCATAATACTCCAGAGTTTTAATGCTTTACATTGATTTACTTAATAGCACCAATAAATCACATCTAACGAAATTCTAGGCGCAGCAGCTTGCGATCCAATCTACTTGAATATTATGGTAACATACCATCAGCTTGAACTTAATTTGTCATTGTTTTTTGTTGCCTATTTCATTGCATTTACAATAACTGTCACGGCTTCCGCCCTGGTGGCGCTGCCCAGGGGCCGAACGGTGTTGTCAGGGTACCCCTTGATGATCCCGTTCTCTGTCGCGGTGGCTATGGCTTCACTGGCCCACTCGGAAATACTGCCGCTGTCGGCAAACTGGATTTCTCCTGCCGCCGGCGCCGGCTTGGCGACCTTGACGATCATTACGGCCATCTGCTCGCGGGTGATCAGGTCGTCCGGTCCGAAGGTGGCGGCATCATAGCCGCTGACTATACCGTTGGCTGCGGCCGTGGCAATGTAATCTTTGGCCCAGTGCTTCGCGGTATCGGCAAATACCTTGTTGCCGCCCTTGTTCTCAAGTTTGAACGCCTTCACCAGCACGGTGGCAAACTCGGCCCGGGTAATGGTATTGTTGGGCTTGAAGCTGCTGTCGGGATAGCCGTTGATGGCGCCCAGAGCCACCAGCTTGTTGATGTTGTCCGAGGCCCAGTGGCCGCTGATGTCTTTTAATGTTGTATCCGTTGTCCCGGCCGGCTCGGTTTCCGTTTCCTTAACGGTGGACAGCACGGCAAACTTGGTAAAGTGGTTTACCTGCACGGCCACAGTGTTGCCGGAAACGGTACCGCCAAGGCTTAACCACCGACCCGAAGCTTCGTCGTAGTATTGAATCGCCGGGGTCTCGCCTGCGCCAATCTCGCTGGGATCAAAATTGAGTTTTATGGTTACGTTCCTGTCAAAGCTGTAGCTGTTCTGACCTCCCACGCTGAACTCATATACACTGCTAACCAGTTTGAAGCCTGCGGGCACTGCGGGAGGTGTAGTTGCTTTCTGTATTTTAATTTCTACTGCACCGGTTCCTTTCAGCGCACCGGCCGGCACTTCAACGGCGGCTTCATTACCCAGGCTGATGGTGCCGCCAGCACTTGGTGTGACTACTGCCGCTCCGGTGGTGGTGGTAACTGCTTCCGGCGTTGCGGCGCCGCCACCGCCGCCGCCACCGGAACCGCCGGGTTGGCTGCTGCTTTTACTAACCTTAAAAGTAAAATCTACCGGCGCTGCCAGTTCTTTTGCCCCAATCCTGATTGAATACTGGCCTTCTACCGCATCTTCATTGAGGTCAAATTGCGTGGAAAAACCACCGTTTATTACAGAGGGCTGTGCCGCATAGGCTAAACCATCCCCTGGATTGCGCACTAAAATAGTCACCTGCTCAATATTTTGCGCTGTTCCAACAATCTCAACGGTATCGCCGGGTTTATAGCTTTGGGAAGAAGCAGGAGCATCCAGGCTGACTGTTGCTCCGCTGCCTCCGGCAAAGGCAATTCCGACTAAACACAAGCAAATAATTGGAGCTAATAACACTCCAAACAATTTCCTCATAATTCCCATCCTTTCTTTTGATAACCTGATGAATTCCTACAAACAATTACACAGCCTCTTTTTAACCCCCTTTCCGAGATTGGTGCGGGAAGCACCTTTTCTGCCATAATAAGTGTTTATCTGTCGGGAGCCTGAGGCGCCATAAAATGGCGTCGCAGGCTCCTGACTATTTATTACTGCGTCACGTTAAAACTCAGGTTCTGATTGGCTTTGGCCCGAGGCACCATGGTGTCCCAGCCGTCCCAGACGAAGACGTCCACGTAAGCCGGCCCGCTGATGCCCGCCGGCATGGTGAAGTCACTGCTGACGGTGGAGCCGGTAACCGGGATCTGGCCGGACAGACCCACACAGCCCAGCACCCGGCCGCCGCCGCTGCCGGTCGCGCCACTGCCGCCGCGCACCTGAATGATGGCTAGGCCGGGGGTAGCGCCGACGTTGTTATTGGCTACCCTGGCTTGAACGCGGTAGCCGCCCTGGCTGCCCACAGTGGTGATAGGCCGGCCGTCGGCCGGGTTGAGCAGCTCGGCCTTATTTATGGCAAAATAGTAGCCGGATAATACATTGAGTCCATCCAGGGCCGTATTGGAAAGGTCGGATAAATATTTCAGACTGCCGTCCCGAAAAATCACGATATTATTTGTTATGGCTAATACATGGCTCAATCTGGCCAGCGTATTATTATGCAAGTCAACTATGCTGTCGTCCGCTTTTACAGCCGTCCGCCCATCTATACAGGTAACATCATGGAGATCTGGAGCTACGTAGCGCCAGCCATATGAATTGTCACCCCAGGCCACTACCGTGCCGTTGTTCTTTAAAGCAACAAAGGTGTTTTTGTTATAATCAGAAACATTTACTACTCCGGTCAAGCCCTCGGGCACGTCGCACTGGCCCTTGTCGTTTCTCCCCCAGACCACTACGGCGCCGTCATTTTTCAAGGCAATGGAGTTATAGCCGATGGCATAAATACAGGCCACATTATTTAAACCGTCCGGCACATTGCACTGGCCGTAGTCGTTGTTTCCCCAGGCCACTACGGTGCCGTCATTCTTCAAAGCCAGGCCATGCTGGTAACCAATCGCTATGGCCGTGACCCCGCTCAAATTCTCCGGCACATTGCCCTGGCCAAAATCATTGGCGCCCCAGGCTGCCACCGTGCCGTCTTCCCGCAGGGCCAGACAGTCATAAGTACCGGCGGCAATAGCCGTAACCTTGCCCAGATTTTCCGGTATATTTTTCTGCTCAGCGGCATATTTGCTGTTGCCCCAGACAACTACAGTACCGTCATCCTTTAAGGCCATGCCGTAAGTACGTCCTGCTCCCAGGGCTTTTACATGGTTTAAATCTGAAGGCACCAGGGTTCTCTCGTACAAACTATCGTCACCTGAATACAGTGCTTTGACGGTGCCGTCCGTATTCAACACCAGTATACCATTCGAATCCAAAGAGCATATTTTCGCAGACGCTTGCTTATATGCACTGGCAGCATAGGCCGCCGGGGTCTGCGGAATAGCCGGCGCCGGTCCGCTGTATGCCGGCGGATCATCATTAAGAAGGTTTATCCAGGATGCTACGCCGCCGCCTGTAACGGCGCCATCTTCGTTTAAAGCCATCAGGGATTTACCGGTGCTATAAGCGCTAATAGCAATTACCTTTTTTGTTGAGAAAGGAGCTACATCCACGCTGACCTTCTGGTCATTATCAAAGGCACACAGGCTGCCGTCCCATTTAAGAGCCACGATAAAATCTGTACCGGCGGCAATGGCCTTGACATACTGCAGTGCAGACGCTCCACCCTGCTCTGTGTTATTAGTTATCGCGCCCCAGGCAACCACGGTGCCGTCCGCCTTCAAGGCTACACTAAAATTGAAACCGGCCGCAATGGACACCACGTGGTCTAAGCCGGCAGGCACGTCACACTTCCCATTGGCATTACTCCCCCAGGCGACAACTGTTCCGTCTGCCTTTAAAGCCAGAACATGGGTATGGCCGCACTCGACATCCACCACGTTGCTCAAGCCGGCCGGCACATTGCACTCGCCTTTAGTGTTTTCGCCCCATACGTACACACTGCCGTTTTTATCGACAGCAGCGGAAAAATTCCTGCCGGCCGCTATATCCACGACCTCACTCAAACCGGCCGGCGCATTGCATTGACCATATTCATTGTATCCCCAGCCGACAATGACGCCGTCCTTCTTCAGCGCCAGGCTATGTCTCATTCCTGCGGCCACTGCGGTGACGTCTTTCAGACCGGGCGGGGTATTGCACTGGTTTTCTGACCCTCTACCCCAGCAGGTTACGGCGCCATCCTTCTTCAAGGCCAGGGCATGCTCTGATCCGGCTGCAATTTTGCGCTTGTAGGACGCGTAATCGCTCGCCTGATAGGCCTGCGGAGTTTGTGGCAGAGTATACCCGGCGTTGACAAGTTTGATATGGAGGGTATAGGTGTACTCGCTGCCGTTTTGCGCCGTCACCTTAATCTGGACAGGATTATCACCTGCCACCAGGTTTTGGCCGTTAATAACCGTTGCCACACCGGACACGGCTGAAGCCCCGTTGACCTGCAGGGTGGCGGCACTGCTGAAAGGCCGGGCAGTAATACGCACTTCCTTAACTCCGTCCGCTACATCTACAGTGCCTTCGGTCTGCTTACAACTGAACACGGGGAAAATGCTGCAGCTTATAACATCGTCTGTACCGCTATCATCAACCACCTTCTCTACCTTCAGGCTGCCCAGCAGGTTGTTGCTGCTGACCTGACTATACAGGTTGAGTCCCGCGGGTATATTGCACTGCCCTTCATTATTATTTCCCCAGGCAACTATGGCGCCGTCATTTTGCACTGCATAGAGGGCATTTTCTCCGGCTGCCACTCCCTGCACCTGGTTTAAACCGGCAGGGATATCAAATAAGCCGTAACAGGGATATCCCCAGACGGTAATTTTGCCGTCAGCCGTCAGCGCGGCCGCAATAGAGCTGCTCCCGGCGGCAATAGCTCGCACATTACTGAGTCCTGCCGGCACCGGATAAGTTTTGTCACAATAATCATTGAAGCCCCAGCTGACCACGCTGCCATCGTTTTTTAAGGCCAGGGCCGTACTATGTCCGGCGGTAATCGCCGCCACATTGCTGCTGAAACCATCCCGCACTGTGCATTGCTGGTAGCTGTTATTTCGATCCCAGGCTATTACCGCGCCGTTCTCAGTGAGAGCCAGTACATGATTCGCATCCATAGCGATCGAGTTAACGGCCTGTCCAATTTCCAGTACTTTGGGGTCTGATATGTTCTGACCCCAGACATAGATTTTATTGTCCGCGGTGAGCGCAGCGGAATTGTTATCTACGGCAGCAATGGCTTTAACTATAGCTGCGTTCAAATCAACCGGAATATTGCACTGACCCGAATTATTCTGCCCCCAGGCAATAAGGGAGCCGTCCGTTTTTAAAGTCAGGGTATGATTAGAACCGGCAGCCAGCGTCTTGACCCCAAACAGCTCTGCCGGCAGATCCAGCTGGCCGTAGCTGTTGTCTCCCCAGGCTTGCACTGTCCCATCAGTCAGAATGGCGGCAGCATGGCATTTTCCACCTGCTATCCGTCCGACCAACTGCCCGTAGCTGCTGGCGGCGTATTCCGCCGGCGTCTGCCATACGGCATTTTCCAGCGAAGCCCGCTTAATTGTAAGGGTGTAAGTTTTGACCGTGATCCCGTCCGCGGCGGTTACTTCCAGGGGTACCTGGTTGTCGCCTACAACCAGGTTGTCCACTGCTTGAGCGGTACCGCTGGCAGCGGCCGCCCCGTTGATCTTCAGGGTTGCCGCGGTATCGGCGGTGGTCGCGGTTATATTTACACTGCTGACTGCGTTGGGTATATTGACTACATATTCAGTAGTTCCCGCGTCAAAAGTTTTGTCCAGGGTATGCCCGGCAAGCGTCAGGCCGCTTAAATCGGCATTATTGCTCTGTGCCGCCGCTGCTCGATTGATGGTGAGGGTATAGGTCTTGACCGTGGTCCCGTCTGCCGCTGTTACCTCAACGGGTACCGGGTTGTCACCCACGACAAGGTTGTCAATCGTTTGGGCCACGCCGCTGGTTGCTGCTGTTCCGTTAATTTTCAGAGTAGCGTCGCTGTCGACAGTTGTCGCTGTTACATCTACAATGCTTACATTGTTGGGTACATTTACGGTATATCCGGTAGTCCCGGCGTCAAAAGTCTGATCCAGTTCATATCCAATCGCCGACAGGCTGCTTAAATCAGCATTATTACTGCTGCTCGTCATAGTTAACAGATTGAGCCCGTCCGGTATTTGGCTTTGCGGGGCATCAGCGATGGATGTCTTGACTATAAGTGTTCCATCATTCCGCATAGCACAAATAGTCTGTCTGCTATTTCCTTCAGGCACTATAACTGATGAAAACGCTTTAATATTTTCGTCTGGCGCTATCTGTTGTTTCCCATTACCCCAAGCATTACCTGTGGGGGTTCTACCCCAGCCCATGACTGAACCATCGGCCAGCAAAGCTCCGGCAAACTGCCATCCTCCGGCAATTGCCCGTACATTTTCTTGATTGTTGATATTTGAAAGATTATCAGCATGGTTTCCACCTGCCACTACTTTGCCCTCATTTGTCAAGGCCAGCCAGTGATATATCCCTACCGCTACATCTACTACTGTCTTCCCGGTCAAAGCATCGGGTACATCAGATGGCTGCCCCCAAACAGTAATTTTACCCTGGTCATTGAGGGCTACCGCATAGTTAGCGCTTATTCTTAATGCTACTACATTGTTATTTGATACTAATCCTTCCGGTATTTCGGAGAATTTATCGGCAGCATTACCCCAGATGACAATCCGGCCATCATTGGCGACCACGGCAGACATAGTACTTCCGGCCGCTATTAACCTTATTTTCCCCTGTAAATTATTAACTTCGTCCGGGATGGCAACTGTTTGCATATTCCAATTCTTGTCATAAACACCACCCCAGGCAAAGACTCTGCCGTCTTCGGTCAAGGCCAGCGTGTGATTGGTCCCCGCCGCCACAGTCTTGACCTTGGCGCCTGCCAACCCTGCTGGTACCTGCAGTTGTCCGTAAGTATCGTCACCCCATACCGCTACCGTCCCGTCCGGCTTGACTACAGCTATATGCTGGTCACCAATCGCCATCCTACCGGCATATTTGGCGTAATCGCCGGCCGCGTATGCTGCCGGTGTCTGCGGCAGAGGGTCGGCTGCTGCCCGCTTGATGGTAAGGGTATAGGTCTTGACCGTGGTACCGTCTTCCGCGGTTACCTCAACAGCCACCGGGTTGTCGCCCACGACAGGGTTGTCAATCGTTTGGGCCGCGCCGCTAGTTGCTGCTGTTCCGTTAATTTTCAATGTTGCATTGGCGTCAGCAATAGCAGCCGTTACCTCTACGCTGCTTACGCCGTTGGGTACGTTCACCGTATAGGCGGTTGTAGCCGCGTCAAATGCCGGGACCAGGTCATATCCAGTCACCGTCAGGCTGCTTAAATCAGCATTATTACTGCTGCTCGTCGTAGTTAACAGATTGAGCCCGTCCGGTATCTGGCTTTGTGGAGCATCAGCGGTGGCTGTCTTGACTACAAGCGTTCCATCATCCCGCATAGCACATATAGTCTGTGCTGAATCAACTTCTATAGCTGATGAAAACGCTTTAATATTTTCGTCTGACGCTATCTGTTGTTTCCCATTACCCCAACTAGTACCTGCGGGAGTTCTACCCCAGCCCATGACTGAACCATCGGCCAGCAAAGCTCCGGCAAACTGCCATCCTCCGGCAATGGCCCGTACATTTTCTTGATTGTT
>DHTR01000060.1:45065-69043 GCA_002408725.1 Pelotomaculum sp. UBA5255 | reverse complement strand
ACTCAATTAAGGGGCTTAATAGGAACGCCAAGGGTATTTTCAACAGCGACCGGTTCTCCGCCTACGGCAAGCTTGTAACTCTCATCGAGGGATTGGTCAGGGCGCTCTGCTGGGCCCATTTCCGCCGGGATTTCGTCGATGCCGGTAAATGTCTTAATGCTCTCAAGGCCTGGGAGGATCTCTGGGTGGCCAGGATCGCTGAGATCTACCGCCTTAACTATGAGCGGCTGGCTGTCGTGAATGGACCGGCGCCATTTGCCGCTGCTCAATTGAAACTGGAAAGCGCCTTGGAATCAATGCTGAAATTGATCCGTAACGAACTGGCGGAGCCCGGCCTGCACCGGCAACAACAGAAGGTGTTAAATAGCGCTCTGAAGCACTGGGATGGGCTGACGGTCTTTGTCGATAACCCCTATATTCCCATGGACAATAATTTGGCCTTATCCTCAGGATTAGAAAATCCTCAGATTTGGGTGGAAGCCGCATAAAACATAGGATATAATGCTAAATCATTAGGATTTTATTAGTAACTGGCGATACTGAAATTACCAAAAACTTAGCAAGGAGGTAGTTTCATGTATCGGAATTATGAAAAAGCTGTAAGCAGGGTAATGGATTACCTTGCCAGCAACAATTACACTTCAAGCATCGTATATACACATCTAAGATGTTATCGGTTACTTAAGGAATATTTAGAATCAAAGGAAATGCCGTATTCACGGGAACTGGCTCTACAATGGCTGGATTCTGTTGCTCCAGGGACGTGCAATTCCACTTTCAAAAATTACCGACTAGCTCTATCCAGGGTAAATGACACCTTTAACCATCACGAAATCAGTAATACCAAAAGTGCATATGAGGCCGTCCAGAATTACAAGCATCTGAACCAATGGTGCAAAGAACTATTGGATGAATTTTTAGTAGCACTCTCAAAAAGCCATGGCTCAGCTTCGATTCAGGAACACCGCATTTCAGCTTCCAGATTTTTGGACTATCTGTCTAGGTGTGGTGTAAAAAGTACCACTGAAATTAACCATTCAATAATGAGGGACTATTATCGGAATGATCTTCATAAAACTCAGAAGGTAAAAGACCATTACAACAGTCTGATCAGACATTTCCTTATGTATCTTGCAGACAGAAATATGGTTAGGGGATCCATTCCATTGACTTTGGATAAATTTATCCTTCAACGGTTAGTTCTGATTCATGAATTGCCGCCAAGTGGCAGGGAGGCTTTTTATGTCACAGGGCAGCCAGACTGCATGAATGCTTCGGAATTTCACTCAAAAACACTTATGCTTGGAAACACCTACCTGGAACGTCACCGTTATTCTGCAACAATGAGAAAAGCATTCCGTAAAACATGGAATGAATTGTTTGTTTTCTTGGAAGCCAACGGGCTTGATTATTGCCAGGAAACTGCACTGTACTGGGCACAATATATGCGCTACTATACAGTCCAGTGGAAAACATTCCGACGTGCAGTTAAAATATTTGAGCAGTTTCTGAATACTGGCGACATCCAGCCAGAGATCGTATATACATACCAGAGGGATAAAGCAGAAAATCTGCCTGAATGGTGCCGTGATGAATTTAAAAGCTTTATTCAGTGTAAGTGCCGGGAAGGACTTGCTGCGTCAACAGTCCAGATGTATAGATCTTCCTGCTTGCGTTTTTTGGGATATCTTGGCCAGGTTGGGATTACTGCTTGGGATATGATAACCCCGGAAATGATAAAGGACTTCCACCTTTCAGATCCGCATACAACACCAGAAGCAAGGAATGCATATGCAGCAAAGTGCCGGGGATTCTTGGAATACTTGGCCGTCAAGGGACATATTCCATCCACACTGAAGCTGGCATTATCAAATGAGTCCGCGGCCCGCCTGGATATCATAAGAACTCTTGATGAGCATGATATTTCTGCTATTTATGAATTTAAAGCCTATGCTAAGACTGGTCTGCAACTGCGGAATACTGCAATGATCATGATTGGTTTACGGATGGGTATCCGTGCTTCTGAAAATTGTCGGATGTCTCATGGAAACAGGAAACCATTTCCATCCAACAGGCTAAGACGGATAAGTTTCTGAAGCTTCCAATGCCAACCGAAGTAGGCAACAGTTTATTCAGATATATCATGGACGGGCGTCCGGAAACTTCTTCCGATTACATGTTTATTACACACAGGGTTCCATACGGAAGGCTGGAAAAAGGGGTATGCGCCAGGGCGTTGAAAAGGGCCCTGGGTAACGACCCACATGGCTTTCATGTTACTCGGAAGACCTTTGCATCACGGATGCTTATTAACAACACGAATCCCACGATGATAGCAGAAACATTAGGACACAGCGACAATTCCACGGTCATGACATACCTTTCAACTGACGGAAAATCAATGCGGCAGTGTGCCATTTCACTGGAAGGAATCGAAGTGAAAGGGGGCCTGCTGTCATGAACCAGATCCGCTATCATTATGAAAGCGCCTTCGCTCCTTATATTGAGGGACTTATCAGACAGAAAAAAGCTGACGGCTTTATCTACGATTATGAAGCTTACATCTTGAAAACTTTTGACCGCTTCTGCCTGGACAATGGATATATTAATCCGCTGATAACCCGTGATATTGCCATGAAATGGGCCCTCCAGAGGGAAAGTGAAGGAATCAATTACCGTAATCAGCGGGTATCGTTTCTGCGGCAGCTTTCCTTATATATGAATTCAATGGGGAAAAACAGTTACATTCCACGCTTCACACCATCGGAAGCTGTTACCGTTCCACATATTTTAAACCGGGAAGAATTACAGTCATTATTTGAGGCAGTTGACACTTATCTCCCGGAGAATCCCAGGTGGCAGCGCCTTTCCATGGAATATCAGTTACTGTTCCGGTTGTATTACTGTTGTGGGATGAGGCTTGCCGAAGGGTGCAACCTTGAAAAAAAGGATGTTGATCTGGAAAACGGTATTCTTACCATAAGGCAGTCAAAGGGCAGAAAAGACCGTCTGGTGTACATGAAAGATGATCTTACAGTTTTATGCCGGAAATACCTGCAGAAGATAACCAGCCTGTTGCCGGATACCATCTGGTTTTTCCCGGGGCGTACTCCGGAAAGACATATCCGAAAAACCAGTATTGACAAAAAATTTAAGCAGTTATGGGGAATGACGCCATATGCAGGCAGATGTGATAAAGAGCCGACTGTCCAAGCATTACGGCATACCTTTGTGGTAAACCGGATGAATGAATGGATGGCGGAAGGGATTCCACTGGATGTGATGATGCCGTACTTAAGCAGATATCTTGGCCATTCAGGGATGGAAGACACCATGTATTATTATCATCAGGTAAGTGATGCATTCCGGGTGGTACGGCAGAAAGATATGATTTCAAACAGGGTCATACCGGAGGTGGTTCCTTATGAAGAATAGAATCATTCCCGGAGGCACTCTGTTCTTTTCCATGACATTAGAGTTCCTTGAGACATATATGCCAAGACAGCTTGGAAGGAGTCCTGAAACCATTAAGTCGTATCGAGATTCCCTCACGATTTTCAGGCGTTACCTGTATAATGAGAAGAAAATATCCATGGGGAAATTCCGCTTCGAAGACTGTACCCCAAAGCTGATACAGGATTTCATCATCTTCCTTAAAGAATCAGGAAACAGCCCGGGCACATGTAACCAGCGTCTGACTGCACTTAGAACTTATATCTGGTTTGCGGCAGACAGGGACATTGCGCTGCAGTCAACAGCACTTAACATTTCGAGAATCCCACAGTGCAAAGTTCCTAAGAAAGAAAAAGAAACTTTGTCAGAAGAAGCATTAAGATGCATCCTTCTGCAGCCCCGGAATACCAAGATTGGCATGCGCGACAGAGTTATGATGATCCTGCTTTATGATTCTGCTATTCGTCTTGATGAACTTCTCAGCCTTACAGTACAGAACTTGATGCTGGATGGCAGCGATCCTTATATCAGGCTTAACGGAAAGGGTAATAAAGAACGGATTGTGGCAATTACTCCTAAGACAGCCGATCACCTTCAGCAGTATCTAGGTGTATTCCATCCAATTGTAGACAGGGATGCTTATGTCTTCTACACGAAGATAAAAGGTAAAACAGGAAAAATGTCCGAAGGAAATGTTGAACGCTTCCTTCAGCAGTATTCCAGGCAGGCTAGAAATATTTGCCCGGAGATGCCAGAAAAGGTCTATCCCCACATGTTTCGGAGGACAAGAGCAACCGATTTATACCAGAATGGGGTGGAATTAGCCCTCATATCCCGGATACTGGGGCACGCGTCCATAGAAACGACGAAAATCTATGCGACTCCCTCCCTGGAAATGCTTCGAAAAGCGATTAAATCGGTGGAAACACCTGAGCAGGTTCAGGAAAAACCATTATGGGAAAACTGCAGCGAAGAAGATATGGCAAAGTTGTGTGGCCTGCGTTAAATAAATCCATAGGTTTTGGGTGGAGCTTCGAGGATTTATGCGGCTTCCGCCCAAACCTGAGGATTTTCTAATCCTGAGGATAACGCAAGATATCCTAATGTTAGGATTTTTGGCCGAGCGCATGTTAAGGCCAGCGGCATTGGGACGCAAAAGCTACTATGGGACGCATTCCGCATGGAGTGATGATCGACCGCTATCACTACCTTGGTTACAAACCCCTGCCGGGCGCCCAGATCCGGTATCTGATCAACTCACCGGCAGACTATCTCTGCGCCATTCGCTTTTCCGCCGCAGCCTGGAAGGTGGGGCCAAGGGATTCCTGGATCGGCTGGAGCGCAGAGCGCCGGGTTCAAAATCTGCATCTTGTGGTTGATAACTCCCGCTTCCTGATCCTGCCCTGGGTGCAATGTAAACAACTTGCTTCCAAGATCCTGTCTCTTTGTGTTAAAAGGTTGCCAATTGACTGGCAGGAGGTCTATGGCTACAAACCGGTACTCTTGGGGACTTTTGTTGACAAAGAGCGTTTTGCCGGAACCTGTTACAGGGCAGCCAACTGGATCCATGTAGGTTCCACCCAGGGTCGAGGTAAGCTGGATAGGCTTCATGAATACAAATTGCCGGTTAAGGATATCTACCTTTACCCTCTCAATAAGAACTTCCGCATATTTCTGGTGTAATCTTACCTGTATAGTTGGGCGCATCTTTCCAAGGGGCGCCTTTTTTTGTTATAGTGATTAAACGAGGTGGCCGGCTTGAGTTTACTAAGTTACGAATGAATTTAGCAATTCACCCGGAATTTACCGGATTGGAGATGTTGGGCGATGAAACTGACTCAGGAAGACGTGGCTTTGTTCTATGACGTTTTCTTCAAACTGATTGATTATACCAATGACAAGAGGGAATTCTCAATTGACCATTGACCACGGATTATTTCCAACAATGCCCGGGAATCTGCTTCTTCAGCAGACAAGCTGGTAATATACAATTGGATATCTTTCTTCGGGTTTTCGCCGTGCAAGTCCCGTTTTGCGTTTTTTCGCCAAGTGTATAACGTTGTTACTGGAATTCCCAGCTTCTCTGCGGCCGCTGTCGGCCCAATTTCGCAGGATAATTTGATGGCTTCTTCTTTGAAGTCTTTGTCATACTCTCGCATCTGGATTACCTTCTTTCTTTATGTGATATTTTTTCCAGAATTACGAGTTTTCTGACTCAACTAAAATGATACTACTCCAAATTTCACCTTTTGCTGAAAGAGGAGCAGACGGCGGCTTATTCAGTGGAAATCTGGAAGCGGTTCCGGAAGTGGGGCGGCATTCCCACCGGCATCACCCAGAATGTGAAGGATCTCCTGTCCTCCCGCGAGATTGAAAACATTTCGAGAACAGCGACTTCATCTATATGCTCAATCAGGCTGGCGGCGACCGGCAGATTTCAGCCAAGCAGCTCAATATTTCACCGCATCAGCTTTCCTATGTGACCCATTCAGGGGAGGGGGAAGGCTTACTGTTTTACGGCAACGTCATCCTGCCCTTTGCCGACAAATTCCCCAAGGACACCGAGCTGTACCGCATGATGACCACCAAGCCGGGGGAGATTGAGAGCGAGACGCATAGAGCATCTCTTGACCAAGTATCATAATTATGATAATGTTTGGATAATAAAAGGAGGTGTTCCTATGCCTCAGATCAGGCCAATCTCCGATCTTCGGAATAATTTCACCGAAATCTCCCGTATCGTCCATGAAAGCAAGGAGCCGGTTTTCCTGACCAAGAACGGCTACGGCGACATGGTGGTTATGAGCATTGAGCAGTACGAAGCCCTTCAGACGGCAAAGCGCATTGATTCCGCGTTGTTGGAGGCGCAGCAGCAGGCCGAGTCTGACCCTGTCCGCCTGGAATTCGACGAGGTTTCCGCCTCTCTGCGCAACAGGCTTGCAGAAAAGCTGGGCCAAACCAATGCGTAAGGTGGTCATGCTGCCCGTCGCAGCACAAGACCTTGCGGACATTGTGGAATATCTTGCGCAGTTTTACGAAAGCACCGCGCTGCGTCAATATGACCGCATTGTTGAAAAGATTAAGGAGTTGCCCCGTTTTCCCGAAAAGTATGAGGCTTATAGTGCGGGGCAATACCGGCTGACATACCGCAGAATGCCGGTAGACAGCTATCTTGTATTCTATGTCGTGCTGGAGGATACGATTGAAATCCACCGTATCCTGCACGGCAGCCGGGACATCAAGCGGTACCTGAACACCGGCATATAGGCGATGCTTATCTGAAGGAGCAGGCCAGACTCCGTTCTTGGAAAGATGTTACCAAAGAGAAAATTCATATTGTATCCAAAAGGAGCTCCCAATATGCCTACAGAAACAAGGCTATTGCCTGACATGTTTTAATCATAATAAATAGCGACCCGTCCACTGCGGCGGGTTTTTTCATGCCCCCAAATAGGAGGTGATAACTTGATTAACCGTGAAATACAGCAGGAAACAACACAAACACAACGGACAGAACAACAGGAAGATATGCGGCAGGAAATCCCCGAGCGCCCGAAAACGCCGTCAATCTCTGAGCAAAGGGACAGGCCGCAGCAGGAAGCTCCTAAGCAGACCGGCAGCGACCACCGATACCATAAGAAAAAGCGGCCAAGCGGAAGTGCGGCCCTAACGGGGCAACAACCTACAGCGCCACTGCAATTCAAACTACAGTGAGGTATCGGTAGACGTAGCCGCCCCAGGTGAAAATATCCTCAGCACCACCCCGGGCGACAGGCACGGCACCAGCAGCGGGACATCTCAAGCAGCCGCCTTTGTTTCGGGGGAAGCGGCGCTAATCCTGGGTGCATACAAAAATGCAAGCGCGGCGGGGGTCAGGCAGGCAATCATAAAACCCTCCGACAAATTGCCCGGCCTGGCAAATAAAGTAGCCGGCGGCAACAAAATTAACTGCGGCAGTGCCGTATCATCATTCGTTCCGGCCAGCAGAGAAAAGTTGATCTGTAAAAATAATAATTCAGTCACTGATTCAGTATATGGAAACGGATTTATCAGCGATTTTGTAAATGGCGATAGCACAGTACCATAATTGCTGCCAGGTAAAATGTATGAGGGTGTCATTTTCACAAAACATTTACAAAGCACTCTTTGAAACACTTTTCCCGGCCTGCCTTGCGGCTGCCGATTGAGAGCAAGCCCCAATCCGGACTTACGCTGTCAGCGCCTCCAGCCGGTCCAGCAGTTGGGAAAACAGCTGGAGCCCTTCCTGCACCGGACGGGGCGTGGAAAGGTCAACACCGGCTGTTTTTAACAGGTCCAGCGGGTAATCGGAGCCACCTTTCTTCAGGAAGGAGATGTAGTTAGAAAGCGCAGGCTCACCTTCCGTAAGAATAAGCCGGGTGATAGCCGCAGCCGCGGAAAAACCTGTAGCGTATTTATAAACGTAAAAGGCAGAGTAAAAGTGGGGGATCCGGGCCCACTCAAGGGAGATGTCTTGATCCACAACCATTGCAGGTCCGTGGTAATCGATGTTTAGCCGGTGGTAAAGCTCACTCAAATAATCGGGCGTGAGAGCTTCCCCGGTCTCAACTCTTTGGTGAATAATCTTCTCAAATTCGGCAAAC
Source organism: Pelotomaculum sp. UBA5255 (assembly GCA_002408725.1). Lineage (GTDB taxonomy): Bacteria > Bacillota > Desulfotomaculia > Desulfotomaculales > Pelotomaculaceae > DTU098. Next base: position 60,968 of record DHTR01000060.1, on the reverse strand, counting down.
ATGGTCTGGCGAAACACTGTCCCTCGAAACTGCTCCAAATAATGATTGAGCAGGTAAAGTTGTTTATCCCGTTCGCCAACCGTCTGAAGCAGGTGTTCCATGAGCAGGCACTCATTAACGGTGGAAGCCACCTCCGCCGTGAAAATTTTGTAGTGGGCGTAAATATAGGGTTGCTCTGTATGCGAGTAATAAGAATGCATGGCGTGTCCCATTTCGTGGGCCAGGGTAAAGACGTTGCTTAAATTGTTCTGGTAGTTCATTAAAACATAGGGGTGGGTGCCGTAAGGACCCCAGGAGTAGGCGCCGCTGGATTTGCCCTTGCTTTCGCAAAGGTCTAACCAGCCCGTTTCAAGGCCCTTTGACATGGTTTCCACGTAAGGCTTGCCCAGGGGAGCCAGCCCCTCCCTGAGCATGACAGCTGCTTCCGGGTAAGGGATTTCCCACAGGATATCCTTCACAACGGGGACATGCAAGTCGTACATGTGCAGTTCAGCGACCCCAAGCAGCCTTTTACGCATGGCTGTGTAACGGTGCATCAAGCCGAGGTGTTCCCGCACCGTTTGAATTAAATTGTCGTAAACTTCCGAAGGAATGTTGTCCTCAAAAAGAGAGGCCTGCAGAGCCGAGGGGTATTTGCGTGCCCGGGCGTAAAAAACATCCTTCTTGACGCTGGAACTAATAGTGGCAGCCAGGGTGTTTTTCAGCCCCCTGTACGAACTGTAGAAGGCAGTGAAGGCCTCCCGCCGCATTCTGCGATCGCTGCTTTCCAGGAGCCGGGTGTACCGCCCATGTGTAATTTCCACCCCTGTTCCTGTTTCGTCCAGGATAGTAGGAAAGGTAATATCGGCATTATTCAGCATCCTGAAAATAGAGTCCGGAGCCTGAATCACTTCCCCTACCTGGGCAATAATTAATTCCTCGGCCGGGGAAAGGATATGCTCTTTTTGCCGGCTGATCTCCTCCAGGGCGAAATCATAAAGCTCAAGACCTGTTTCCTGCCGGCGATAGCGCTCCAGGACTTCCGCCGGCAGGGCCAGGATTTCCGGAACCATAAAGGAAAGCGCCGCCTGGATCCGTGCCACCAGGCTCTCCGCCCGGTCCGTCAAAGCCTGGTAGAACGTGTTGGTATTGTCCTCATCCCGGCGCATTCGCGCATATACGAAAACCTTTTCATTCAATTCCCGGAGCCGAGCAGCCAACTCCAGTGCTTCCAGCAAGGTTCGGGCCGACTGCCCCAGCCTGCCTCTGTAAGACTCCACCTCACCCGCCATGTTCTGAGCTCGCTGAAAATCCTGTTCCCATTCTTCGTTGCTCTCGTAAACATCCTCCAACTGCCACTTATACTCGTCCGGAATCTCGTCCCGGCCGGGCAGGCTGCCTTTTCTTTCCACAAGATTAACCCCCCATGCCTAAATACCGATTATATATTTATAATCTTATAACATTCCTTTTATGTACTGGTAAGCCTAACTGGTGTGTATGAATATGGACCGGCTGGACAATCTATCTTTGAGGTGATGAAAAAATGAAGAAATGGCCTTGTTTTGACTGCCGGCATTTTGACACTTTTGACAGCCATGAAGAAGACGAATTAACCTGCAAAATCGGCCGTTCGGTCACCCAGATGAACTGCGATTTCAGGGAACCGTTTTCAATCGAATCCTGCAGATTAAGCTAACCAGGAGGATGTCCTATGCTAGAAAAAGAACAGTGCTTCGATAACCCGGAAAACAGATGCCCGTTGTTCGAAATCTTTTCCACTTCCAAAGAAGTGGGATCAGGTGAAACGGAATCAGAGGTAGGTCATTAGTACCCGGCGTTGCCGGGAGCTTTTTTTTCGGTGGGTATTAAAGGGCGCAGGAAAATCAGTGCCCCATTTGGAGCGGGCAACGCGCCCGCTCCCATCATAAAACCAGAATATACATTAAACTGGAATAGAAGGTATTCTATAAATGCAACTAAGAATCCTTCTCATCCAGGTATTTCATCAAAGCCATGTGGTATTCTTCCAAAACCCCCAGGGTAACCCTTATGTTATCGTTGATCATTTCGTTTAAGACCAAGTTTGTTTTTCTTGACACTTCCATATCGGCTTCACTTTGCATAATCTCATTCAGTTTTTTGTTTGTTTCCTGTACCACATTAAAACCGATCCGGCTAAACGCCTCTTTAAAATCAAACTCCAAATTTTTCACCTCCTCTCCAGGAAAGGAAACCTTCTTAAAAAAGAGCAACTTACTCCTTTCACCTGTGTACAGGTTAGCAGGAAAGAAGGGGTAAATCAAGGAAGTTCTTGGGGAGAAGGGTCAGACCCCGGAGCCCCTTTAAACTGGCTTTGATAAAGGTCGGCATAGAAACCGCCCCCGGTAAGAAGCTCGTTATGGCTGCCCTTTTCAATAATGCTTCCGTTGTTCATAACAAGGATCAAATCGGCGTCTCGAATTGTGGACAATCTATGGGCGATAATAAAGCTTGTTCTTCCTTTCATTAAATTGCCCATTGCCTTTTGAATGAAAACCTCCGTCCTCGTATCAACGCTGCTGGTAGCCTCGTCAAGAATAAGAATTGCCGGATCGGCAAGGATAGCCCGGGCAATGGTCAAAAGCTGCTTTTGACCCTGTGAGATATTGGAAGCCTCTTCATTGAGTATGGTGTCGTAGCCATCGGGGAGGGTCCTGATAAAGTGGTCGGCATGAGCCGCTTTTGCCGCCCGGATAATCTCCTCAAAGGTGGCATTCTGCCGTCCATAGGCTATATTCGCCCTGATCGTGCCGTTAAAAAGCCAGGTTTCCTGCAGTACCATACCAAAAATACCGCGCAAATTCCCTCGCTTCAACTCCCTGATATCAACGCCGTCAACGCTGATTTTCCCGCCGCTTATTTCATAGAAACGCATGAGCAGATTGACAAGTGTGGTTTTGCCCGCGCCGGTCGGTCCCACAATGGCGATTGTTTGCCCCTGTCTTACATCGATATTCATATCCTCGATCAGAGTGGCGTCTTCTTTGTAGCCAAATTTGACGTTTTGGAATTTCACCAGGCCTTTCGGGCACTCGATAACTTTGGCAGCAGCGCTGTCGGGAATTTCTTCAACTTCATCCAGGAACTCAAAAACCCGCTCGGCTGAGGCCACCGTGGACTGAATAACGTTGGCGATATTGGCGGTTTGGGCTATCGGATGCGTGAGTTGCCGCGAGTATTGGATCATGGCCTGAACATCGCCGATTTCCAGGGTCTTTTTGGTGACAAAAACACCTCCGACCACACAGACAAACACATATCCGATGTTGTTGATAAAGTTCATGAGCGGCATGATAATGCCGGAAATGAACTGTGATTTCCAGCCCGCTTCGTAAAGCCTCTCATTAATATCATTAAACCGATTAACAGACTCGGACTCGTGACCGAATGCCTTCACAATTTGGTGGCCGGTGTACATCTCCTCTACATGGCCGTTGAGATTGCCGAGCTCCTTCCACTGCTCCTTAAAGTATTTCTGCGAGCGGGAGATGATTGCCCTTGTCCCAACCAGGCAAAGAGGTATTGTCACAATACTAATTACGGTCATTATGGGGCTTATTGTCAGCATCATAATGACGATGCCGGCGAGGGTGACCACCGCTGTAATCAGCTGGGTAATAGTCTGCTGCAATGTGCTGCCGATATTGTCGACATCGTTGGTGACCCGGCTCAATATCTCCCCGTGGGTGTGTGAATCAAAGAATTTTAAAGGCAAGCGGGAGAGCTTGGCATCGACATGTTTTCGCAGATCATAAACGGTTTTTTGCGCTATACCAGCCATGATAAATTGCTGAATATAGCCAAATAACGCGCTGAACAGGTAAAGTACGGCCAGAACCAGGACGATCTGCCAGACATACTGAAAATCAACCTTAGCGCCGGGCACATGGTTAAGTTTCATCATCATCCCTTCAAATAACTTGGTTGTGGCTTTACCCATGATCTTCGGGCTGACAATGCTGAAAACCGTGCTTAAAGCAGCCAGGAGAAACACTGCGAAAACCTGGTATTTACGGGGCTTAAGATAGCCGGCAAGCCTTTTTAGCGTACCCTTAAAATCCCTTGCCTTCTCTAATGGCGTTTCCATCGGGGCACTCCCCCTATGGCCTCTCACACCTCTGGCTCCAAAACCTGGTCCTGCGCTGGGTCTGGTCTCCCTGTGCCTTTCAGTCATGCTATTTCCTCCCCGGAAAGCTGTGACGAGATAATCTCGTGGTATACTCTGCAGCTTTCCAAAAGCTCTTTATGGCTGCCAATCCCTACGATCTGACCTTCATCCAAAACTATAATCCGGTCCGCGTCCATAATCGTGCTGACTCTCTGTGAAACAATCAGCAAGCAGGCGCCGGCCGTTTCCTTTTTAAGTGCTCTGCGCAGCCTGGCCTCTGTCTTAAAGTCAAGGGCCGAGAAGCTGTCGTCAAAAATATAGATTTCAGGTTTTCTAACCAGTGCGCGGGCGATGGAAAGACGCTGCCTCTGCCCACCCGAGACATTTTTGCCGCCCTGGGCGATTTCTGAATTAAAGCCGTCTATCATACCGGTGATAAATTCGGTTGCCTGGGCAGTATCAGCAGCACGCCGGATCTCTTCAAGAGTGGCATCTTTCTTGCCGTACCTGATATTTTCGGCAATGGTCCCGGTAAAGAGTACCGCTTTTTGTGGAACTAAACCAATTTTAGCCCGCAAGATTTCCTGCGACATCTCCCGGATATCTACACCATCAACCAGGATACTGCCGCTGTTAATCTCGTAAAATCGCGGGATCAGGTTGATTAGAGTCGATTTGCCCGAGCCGGTGCCACCGATAATCGCAGTTACCTCGCCGGATTTGGTGCTGAAAGATATATCCCTGATGGCGGGGTTTTCGGCCCCGGGATAGCTGAAGGTTACATTCTTAAATTCCACAAAGCCGCCTCTGCTGCCGTGACCCTTGACCTGCACTGTATCCCCAATGGAAGGCGCGATGTCAAGCACTTCGTTAATCCTTTCCGCTGAAGCTGCAGCACGGGGGATCATGACAAAGAGCATAGCAGCCATCAGCAGTGAAAACATAATCTGCATGGCATATTGTAGAAATGCCATCAAAGCACCCACCTGCATCTGCCCGATGTCAATGCGGATACCACCGAACCAGATAATCGCGATTGCGGTAAGGTTCATCACCAGCATCAACACGGGCATCAAGGCAGCCATTATTCTATTAACCCTGATTGCCGTGTCGGTCAAATCAAGGTTTGCTTCATTAAAACGATTCCTCTCGTATTCAGTTCGATTAAAGGCCCGGATTACTCTAATACCACTAAGATTTTCACGCAGGATCAGGTTGATCCTGTCAATTTTGGCCTGCATCGCCTTAAAGAGCGGCAAGCTTTTACCTGTAATGATATAAACAATCATGACCAGGATTGGAACGGCGACAACCAAAACCAGCGATAGGGTTGGGTCCATGGAAACCGCCATGATAATTCCGCCTACACACATGATTGGCGCGCTGACAAAAATGCGCAGCATCATTAGCGTTAGCATCTGGACCTGGGTAACATCGTTTGTCGTTCTGGTAATGAGTGAGGGGGTACCGAGCCTATCGAATTCCTGAAGCGAAAAGTTCTCAACATGGGAGAAAATCTTACCCCGCAAAATCTTACCGAAACCGGTTGCGGTCTTTGCCGCTAAATACCCTGACAAAACTGCACAGGCAGTACCACATCCGGCAACAAGCAGCATGATCCCGCCGAGCCTCATAATGTAATTGATATCACCATTTACGATGCCTTTGTCAACAATATTCGACATCAAATTAGGCAAATACAATTCAAAAAGCGATTGGAACAAAACAAGCGTTAAAACACAAACTACCTGAGTTGAGTATGGCCTTAAAAATTTAATAAGCTTAAACAAAATTCAATCACCTCCAGTCTCAAAACCTCGAGTTTCTTATGTTCATCTCATCGAAGTAACTAAACACCTTTGCTAGAAGGACGATAAGCCGGCTGCTGTCTTCCTCCCCCAGGTATTCAACCAATCCGTCAAAGGATGCAAAAATGGCATCCATAGCCTTTTTTACAGTAATTTCACCTTTATCCGTAAGCCTGATGGGAACGGCCCGCCTGTCTTTTTTATCTATGCCGCGCTCAACAAACCCCTTTGTTTCAAGGTTTTTTATAAACTGCGTGATTGTAGGGGAAGTAACTTTTAAGATCTTACTTATCTCCGAAACCTTGATCCCGGGACCATCAGCAGCAGCTTTCCGTTTTATACAATAAAGAACTGTTAATTCGCTGTGTCTCAGGCCGGCTATGGAACTGTGATGCCAGTGCAATTTATCGAATTGCAAAAAGGCCTCCATCAGCCTCTGGTAAACCCCATGATCATTACTATTCAAGCATAATCCCTCATTTACTTAGTTATCTAATTTGTTTAGCTAATCAACTATAATTCCAGGTGTAAGCCATGTCAATAGGGAAAAATCCATACAGGATCCAGTCCTTGTCAGGTTAATTTGCTTTTCAGGCTCCATAATGGTAATTTTTGCGGTGTGGTCTGTAAGTATTTGTGCTTGTTAGCTCATAATAGGGAACTAAGAAACAGTACGCCGTCAAAGTCAAATTCAGCAGCAGCATGTGGTTATTACTCATCTGTCCAGACAGATACTACATATTGATTGCAAATAGGACTTTGATGGGGCATTGAACTAAAAAAGAAGGAAAACACGCCTAGACGACAGAATCAAGGATATTCGAGCCCAATTCAGCACCGGCAGGCCGACCTGATTGATCTGCGTCAGAAAAAGCAGGCTGTTCCGGGCACATGGATTGGTCATTAAAGATCTTGCCGGCGAATTCAGGCAAACTCCTGTGCAGGATTCTCAGGCCAGGAGATCTAATTGCTGTAATTCTACAATATTATCACAAAACAGAATAAGCTCAGGCAACGATTTCATTCCGTTTTTTGCCTTGAGCAAAGCGAAAGGCATGGTTATAAATATGAACAGAAATTACGTTTTTTCCCTGGTCAACCTGGCTATTTTTATTGACACAATCCTCTACGGCATCATCGTCCCGATTGTGCCCCACTACTCCGTACAGCTCGGAATTACCACCAGCCAAATCGGGTGGATTTTCGCCGCTTATGCGCTGGCCTTGCTTCTGGCCAGCATCCCGCTTGGCCGGGCGGTTGACATCTATGGCTATAAACCTGTGCTAACCCTGGGTATGGTTGGCCTGACCCTGGCCACCGCGGCTTTCAGTCTCTCTCATTCCCTGCCGCTGCTCCTGCTCGGCCGCATCCTGCAGGGGGTTGCCGCCGCTGCCACCTGGTCGGCCGGCCTGGCCCTGGTTGCAGCCATTTTCCCCTCAGAGGTGAAGGGCCAAAAGATGGGTCTGGTGATGACAGCCACCGGATTGGGAACCATAGTAGGTCCGGTGCTGGGTGGTTTTCTATACCAGGCCGCCGGCTATTCTGCTCCTTTCCTTTTGATAATAATGATAGGTACCGTACTCAGCCTGTTGTTCCTGAAAAGTTCCCTGCCGGGCAAAAGTCCAACTAACGCAAGCACTTCGCCCGGGCTTAGCTCACTGTTCAAAAGGCGCAACGTGTTCTGGGGAATGCTTATTTCTGTGATTGGCAGCTTCACCATCAGTATCCTGGAACCGCTGCTGCCAATCTACTTTGACCAGCGCTTTAGTCTGAACAGCGCTGGTATTGGGCTGCTCTTCGGGCTACTTAGTCTGACCTTCGCCCTCAGCCAACCCTTATTCGGTTCTCTTTCCGACCGCCTGGGACGCAAGCCGCTCATCGTTGCAGGTCTGCTCGGCACAGCTATTGTGATGCCGGGGTTGGCCCTGGCTCCCAGCCTAAAACTCGTAATTGTGGTCATGTCCTTGCTGGGGGTTACCTCCGGGATTTACTCCGCCACCAACCTGCCTCTCCTAGCGGAATCGGTTGAAAACAAGCTTACGTCAACTGCCGTTGACCCGGCGCCATCAGAAAATGATGATTATATTTCCCGGGTAGAGTCGACGGCAAACAATAGCCCTTACGGGGCCGCTTTTGGTTTCTTTAACACCGCCTATTCCCTGGGTCTGGTGGCCGGCCCGCTTGTTGGAACCTCCCTGGTCCAGCTTATGGGACTAAAAATGCTGCTGCTTGCAAGTTCCCTCCTGCTGTCAGCAATCGCCCTGGGAGGAGGCTTGAGAATACAGGAAACATTGTCCACATAACAGGGGAGGTGTCAAGGGGAGGTTCTTCTGACACAGTTTTCTCCTTGCAAACCTTCTGTTTGACTCAAAAAAAAACAGATAATTCACTTCACCTGGAAATAAGGCATCACACGGAGCCGCCACTTGGGGTAAAGAATTGGGGCAGGGAGAAAGGGAAGAAAGATCAAGTGGCCAAAGGCGGCCTTGCTCACATCATCCGGGGAAAAGAAGCCGGCATGCAAATTACCTTCTTATCGGCGTTATAATAAGAAGATCCTGTGCTATAATATGGTTAAAATGAGCAATTTTAAAGGGGGCGCATGTAGATGGCTGACAGCTTTATGAAAAACATTGGTTTTGCGGAAGTTCTAAAGCTGGATGAACTGGTGGATTACCAGGAAAGCCGGGTGATCAGCCGCACCCTGGCTCAACTGCCGCAAGTCACACTAACGCTGTTTTCAATCAGCCAGGGAGAAGGAATCAGCGCACACACGGCACCCGGCGACGCCCTGGTGCAAATCCTGGACGGCGAAGCCGAGATCACTATTGGCGGACAAACTTTCAAGGTGAAGGCTGGTGAAAGTGTTGTCATGCCGAAAGGCGTCCCTCACGCACTGGAAGCGAGAAAAAGCTTTAAAATGCTCTTAACCGTTATTAAAGGATAAGACCAAAGGTCTTGCCATAAAAAGTGGTTGAAAGCGCAATGCTCTCAACCACTTTTGTTTGAGACAATCGCCTGCACAGGAGCTTTTTGGTGTCATAGCTCAAGAAGCCCCTGTGCAGCATATCCAATATTACTTAACCTAGCTCAAAACTGGTTACGCCATAAATTTGCGAGAGAGGCAGTTCTACCGGTTTACCTGTATACATCCGCGCAGTTTCAAAAACCACCTGCATGTTATGCCTTTGCGCAAGTTCGACTGCCGCGGAATTAACCTCGGGAACATCCAGGAAAACCGGCTCCCGGGGACATCTTGCAGTGAGAGCGCCAAACAGGCTTTCCGCTATGTCAGGCTCATCGGCAAAAAGAGGCCCAATCTTATATCCCTCACGGCAGGCACGCAGTACACCGAAGCCCGCAAGCCGGCCATCTCTCATATATCCAAGCGCCGCTCCCTCCGGCTGAATAATCCACTGACGGAGAAACACGGGACGCGGAACGGAAAATTGAGCGCTGTCATAAGCAAGCAAATCTTGAAACGACACATCTGCCAGGTTTACAATGCTCCGATTCCTACTGCCCCCACCAATACCCCTAAAGCGGATATTCCGGTAAGCAAGCTTAAAACCGTATTTTTTGTAGTTCTCCTGCTGAGCCGGCACCCCGTCCAGGCCAATAACGCGGCCTTTCAAACGGTTCATACCATGCTCCCATATTTTAAGCCCGAACCCTTTTCCACGGTACTCCGTTCTCACTATATAAAATCCGACAAAACCGTAATTACTTCCGTATGACACCGCGGAAATACAGGCGACCGGTTCTCCTTCCAGTTCGCCGATAAAAAAGCCCCCGGGATCAGTGCTGTAGAAATACTCCGCGTCATGCACGCCGGGATTCCAGCCCTCCCGAGCCGCCCAGTCTATAGCAAGCGCGGCCTCAGCCCCGGTCATCCTCCTGATTTGTAGAGCCATAAAAGACCTCCTCTCCTTGTCTATAAAAACATCTTGTAGAATTATTCAGCGCCGGCAGCCTTTTCCCTGTTTTTTCTACCGACTCATGCCAATACACAGGCTAAAACTTGCTTTGCTTATTCTCCGGAATTCAATAACCTTAAATATTTTTTATTTCTTAATCCACCAGGTTTTAATGAACGCTGTCAAAAGTTATGGAGAGTATCTGAATATACGTCAAAAGCCACTTACTTTTCCAGTAAATGGCTTTTACTATCTAAAAAAAGTATTGAAATTGCCCCTGGGGCAATTTCATCTCATAAACTTAATAGTAATATCCGGCATGTATTTAAGAGTTGTTTGAAACGGGTTATTGATAAAGCTTTGCTCATCCTCCAGGGCTTTCTCTAAAACACTTTTCTCCATAATACCGTAAGGTTTAATTACTCCAAACGGATGGTGAATCTCAGAAGAGAGCACCCCGCTTTCAACCTCTGCTATTCGCAGGCCATTCAAACGGAAAGTATACTCTCCTATTGTCTTTCCGTTTTCAGTTATACGAAGACCGGCACTGATATCCCTTTTCTTTAAATATCCATCAACAACAGAAAGGATTCTCGGGTGTTTCTCAATAAGGGTATCGATTGCTTTTCCCTTAAGGGAAACAAGCTTCTCTTTGATTAGTTGATCCAACTCATTCATGTTCTCCACTCCCATTATCTTTAAATTTCTTATTATTATAACCACTGCCCTCACCCTCTATATCGTCCCGAACATCTACCTGCTGCTGGATAATTTCTAACCTGGCGACATGACCGGCGGGAACAGGCCTCCTGCTGATGGACGGGCATTGGTATCAAAGTTTAAAAGAGGGTTCTTTGGCCAAAGACGCGATTAGCTTCTTTGCCAGTTTTTCCTCCTCTGGTTCACCGCTGACAGCGAGCCATACCGAGCCTTCCGCTCCACAAACACCACCCGCCGCTACAAGTTCGGCGGTTGCGCCGGAAAGCATAGAAATAGCTTCTATTTCGCTGATAACCTCACCGGGAACCGGCAGGAACCTTGGCCCGTGAGCGCCCGGCGCGTTGAGTTTTGCAGCCAGTTCATCAAGATTGCCTGTAATCCGTTTCTCCAGTCCAACCGGCAGAAGCAGGCGTACCCGCCTTCCGACAACAGCCTGCAAAGAAACTCCTATTGTGCCGCCCCGGCGATCACCGATGAGAATAGCAGCCCGCTTTTGCGACAGGTCTAACGAATTTGCGCCTTTCAAAATAACATCGCCTTCCTTCAGGTCGTCGACAACATCGAAAATGGTTTTACCCTGCCGCCATTCGCCCTTCACAATTACCACATCACCGGGAAATCCTGTTTCATCCGGAAGCCTGCCCGTTTCAGTCGCGGGCATGTAGGGAGGAAGTGTTATGCCGCGAAAAAACCGCCGTCGGCTAAATCCCTTTGATTGGCCGGTCAGCGCCAGTACCTCCTCGGCAAAGTAACCGTTTGTGGTTCCCGCAATAATGACAATAGTCCCGGTCCGGAGAGCCGCCTGGGTAGCAGGATGCGCCGCCACTGCCCTGGCAATTAATCTTTTGCCTGCCGCTACTGTGAGAACAACCTGGAACATGATCTTTTCCCCTCTCTTTTCAAAATGTTCTCTCGTATACTATACTAGCAACAGAAATCAAAAAGTTTGTTTTATGTAATGATTTTCATCTGTTCACGCTACAAATATCTTAAACATGCTGGTGCGACAGATGGTCGTCAGAGGAAATTACCACTCAATATCATCCGGATAATCGACCACCGGCCTGATGTTATCTTCTGATGTATTGTACTTTTTTGCCGCAGCAACAACCTCAATTTTAACCTGCCGGTATTCATCGCCCTGCTCAGCCAGTCGTTTTGCCATGGTCGGTATGCTTTTCAGGCGCTTTTCACTGTTCATATTGAGAAACCTGCAATTCAGAATATCCAGGTATTGTGTCGCATACCCGTCTACCCATGTATTTTGTAAGAGCTCATGTACCTTGTAATAAACTGATTAACCGGACATGAATGTATGATGGTGCTTTGAACCACTGAATTATTACTTTCGTAATTTTTTCAACTTAAGTTCAATATACTTCCTCATTCCTCCATCATCTATTTCTGCTTCATCCCAATCGTGTCCAAACATCCAATCATTGCTTTGAACTAGAATATTAAACTCGATCCACCTCTCTTCAACAATCAATGTAAACACATACGCTAATCGATTAACCATAAACTTATTTAGTGCCTTCATATCCTCTTCAGATAGTTGACTATTAGCATGCAGTTACTAATAGACAGCCGGTTTATTGTATTCAATATCTTTAATCTCAAACTGGTACCAGTTGTAGTCCCCCGTTTCCAGTCTCCAAATGACTTCCCCAACGGAGGGAATCCTTATGCCGTTAAAATGCTTATGCTCCTTCATGTTAACAACCCAGGTTTTCATCAGGTACTGGCCGTTAAAGTCCCCGTATCTTTGGGCAACAAAGTTAACAACCTCGCCTTTTTGGTTAAAAGTAAAAACCCCTGAAACAGTTATCCCCCCGTAGGTCATTGTGGCCCTGGCTGAGTTGGCATCCATCTCTTCCCACTTAATATAGTTGCTCAGGGCCGCGGTCGGAAGCCACACGCTCTCAGCCAGGTAGCGCAGCATGGCACCCTGATCTATTTCTTTTCCCGTGGCATCCGCTACCTTTACCAGTGAGAGGAACCTTATGAGCATGTGCCCCCTACCTTCTTCATACTTATCTTTTCCTGCAAAGTATAGCAGCGGGGCCATATCGACTTTTACTTGCCAAATAAATCCCGGCTCATCTACCCTGAAGTACTGCTGCACATCGGCAGGCATCCAGGGCCCTCCCTCCTTGAGCCTCATGGATACCTTTTGCTTTAAACGAACTGCCGCTATTCTTTCTTTGCCCACCACTTGTGACTGTTCCATCCATTTTTGCACTACCGGCGGCAGACCCTCAAGGTCAGCCCTTTGAATAATACCGCCTTTATTTTCCACACCACTAAAAAACTCTTTTACTTCTTTATCCACATTTTTATTGAACTGTAAATTTGAAAAAAATGAAACTGCTATTACCAGAACTAAAACTCCCAGCATGCCAACTAATAATATAAGCAAAATTCTGTACATCTTACCACCTTTTCCAATATATAAAGGTTGTTCGCTTAGGCCCCTGGAATCCCAGGCTTTCTACATATAGAATTCTTCCCCAGCTTTAAATATTTCTTTCTTAAATCATTTCAGTAAAGACCTTTAAGAACAATGCCAAATCATGCTAAAATACCCTAATTTACTTTTTGACTCTGATTTTTTCTTTACCTCAAAAATTTTAAAGAAATTCAACTATAATATGACGTAATAAAAGCTGTATAGTAGCTGTGCAGTTCCTGAAATTCTTTATTATTGGCTACCAGAGGCATCGTTGCCTGGAACAGCACTTTCTTTTTTCATAAAACCCTGTCACAATCAATTGTTTTATCTTGTTATTATGTTACAGGACAATTTTGCTTCTTGATTCAATATAAAAAAAAGGAGGTGCGTGCCGGGTTCGCGAAGAAATGTATCTAAAATACTTGAACAGGGGTGGTTTTATGAAAAGGAAGTTCATTGTTACGCTTGGATTTGTGCTGTTGCTGGTATTCGCGGCCTGTCCTGCTTTTGCCGCTGAAAACGTCAACGTCCAACTGCAGGTAAACGGAGATGCGGTACCTTCGCCCTGCCTGTCCCTTGTAGAGGACTTCAGCATGATTCCTGTGGACACTTACGTTAGTCTTGCCGGCGCTGAAGTCCAGTGGACCTCTGCTAACGACTTCGCTATCACGGAAAACGGGGAGACCTTGAGTCTGACCCTGGGAGAAAAGGAAGCATTGCTGGACAACAGCCCCATAACGCTGCCCACCGAGCCGTTTAAAACAGAGGATAACGTATTTATTCCGCTCCGGGCCGTCAGCAGCGCCTTTGGCTTTGTGGTTGACTGGAATGGAGAACAGTGGCTGGTTACGTTAACCCGGAGCGAAACCAGGGATGGTATGACGGTGTCCGATTTGCTGGCGAAGTCTACGGTGGCAAGCCAGACCTATAACACTTACTCCATGGAAGGCCTCTTCAAGATTGACATGGACTTAAAGGCAGACGGGAAAGCTATTGAGGAAGCCCCGAAAAATTTAACCACGAAATTAACCGGCCAAATTCAGAACGATCCTCTCTCTTTATATATGAAGCAAACGATTGATCTCGGGGCCGGTGCTCCCGTGGCCGGGGAAGAAATCCCGGAAATGGTTGTGGAAATGTACATGAACCAGGAAAATATGTATATGAAGGCCCCCGGGCAGGACTGGATGGTTCAGGGCATGCCGTTCTCCCCGGAATTCTGGAAACAGCAGCAGGATATCCAGTCTGATCCCATGAAGGCAGCCGCGCTGATGAAGGAAATGGGGATCCTTTTGAACTTTGGCAACGATGTGTCAGTGAACGATAAGGATTACTATGTCGTGAACGCTACCCTGGACATGAACAAGTTTAAGGAGGTTTATCAAAAGCTCATCCAGCAAGCAATGCAAGGAATGGCGCAGGGAGCAGCCTCCGAAAACCCGCAGGACATGCAGGAGCAAATGCAGAAATTGCTTGAAAACGCCACATTTGATTACAGCTACTCGGTTCTGATCAACAAGGAAACGCTCATCAGCGACATCATCAATTTAGACGCCCACTTGCAAATGACCATGGAGAATCCCGAACCGGTGAAAACGGACGAAGAAATAAATGGCGACACGCCGAAAGAGATTAATATGGACATTAAGATGAAGGGGGACTTCACTATCACCGATCTCGGCGGTACCTTTAAGGCCCCGGACGTCAGCACCGCCAAGGAATTGGTAACTCCGCCCGCTTTAAATAACGAGTAAGTTAACTAATCCCCTGTCCGGTATGAACAAGGAATCCCTTTACCTTTAACGATTTAGATTGCCCTTTTCCCTCTTCTTGCGGGGACCAGGGCAATCTTTTCTTTTGAACCGGTTATTCTTTGTCTCCGGAAGACCAGGAACTTGAGCTAAAGGTCAAAGGGGTACCGGGTTCAGGGTACTCCTCAGGGCCGCACTTTTCAGCAGGATGTTCATCCGGTGCAACAACCGAGTTTGACCGCAAAAGCGGGTAGAATTCGTCCCCCCAGTTGATGATCCCGATTTCGCAGTTATACGACTGGCCCGGTACAACCTCTGAAAAGTAATGGCTTTTTTTAGACAGGTCGAGATCCGTGGTGTAGTATGGCCCGCGGCCTTGTAAATTTAATCTGATCTGTACTCCTTTTTTTTCGCTGAATAAGTTTCTCAGACCGGGGGACAGTTCCCAGTAAACGTAAAGTACCCTGGGGCTTTGTACCAGTAGATACAACGCATTCTCATTGTAGTCCGGCGGCAGGGGAATTTGGCCATATTGTTTATCCACTTTAGATCCCTCCTTTTGGTAAAGTAATTAGACGTCGGTAGGGAATATCCTCCAAGAGTGGATATTTTTTATTTAATATTCCTAAGAAATCAATTTAAACGGTCGAGATACTGGGAGGCGTTAAGCGCCGCTACCTGCCCCTCGCCAACCGCCTTGGCCAACTGGTAGGGCTTCCCGGTGCAGTCACCGGCCGCATAAACACCGGTGATATTTGTTTTATAATCGTGGTCTACCTGGACATGGTTATCCTTTAAAGCAAGACCATCTAATAGGCGGTCCGGCAAATATGTGTTCCTGTAAATAAACACTGCCTCCACCGGCAGTTCCCGGCGGTCCAGCTGAATTGCTGAAACAAAATCATTTCCTTTAATTTCTTTCACTTCCTGGTTCTGAATTACTTCAATACCCGGGTTCAGCCCTTCACCCGTTTGCCCGCTGCCGCCAATAAAGTAAATTTTGCGGCAAAAGGCTGCCATGTAATTGGCCTCTTCCACAGCCTCGGAGGTAAGGGCAACCATAGCCACATCCCTGTCCTTGAACAAAGGCCCGTCACAGGTAGCGCAATAGCTGACCCCCTTACCT
>DHTR01000060.1:29516-44891 GCA_002408725.1 Pelotomaculum sp. UBA5255 | reverse complement strand
ACCCCCTTACCGATAAACTCCCGCTCTCCTTTGAGCAGCTCATTTACAGTCACGCCCGTGGCGATAATCAAGGCCCCGGAGATATAAGCTCTTTCTTCGGTTTTTATCGAAAAGCCGCTGCCGTTGCTCCGGTTTACGGACTCAACCTTAACCTGGTGGATAGGAATATCCAGCGAACGGGCATGTTCAAGGAATTTCTCTCTCAAATCGCGTCCCGTTATTTCCGGAAGCCCGAGGTAATTGCTGACCAGGGGTGACTTTTGCAGCTTTGGGGTGCAGAGTTCTCCCCCCAGTAAAATTACGGATTTCTTCCTGATCCTGGCGTTGACTGCGGCAGAGATCCCGGCCGGTCCGCAGCCGATAACGGCAAGATCATATTTTTCCTTTTCCATATACTTAAACTCCTTTCTTTCATAAAGTATTCCCAATGCGGACCGGCCGTATTTAAAGGATTAAATTTGCAGAAAGCATTAAAGATGGGTTAAAATGATTGACGAAGACAACAAAAGGAAGTGATTTATTGTACTGGGACAAACAGGGCGGGGAAAACACCAGGGCAACCATCGCCGCAGCGCTAAAAAGGGCCGGAGAATTGGGCGTGAAACACCTTATTGTTGCTTCCTTCTCCGGAAAATCGGCTGAGTTGTTGCTGGACCGGGCTGGTGAATTTGAAATTGTCTGCGTCACCCACCAGGTTGGCTTTGCCATGCCAGGCGAGGACGAAATGACGGCAGAGACCAGAAACCGGCTTACTGAAGGAGGGATCCGGGTTCTGACGACAACTCACCTCATGGCCGGCCTGGACAGAGCCTGCAGGATTAAATTCGGAGGGGTTTACCCTGCTGAAATCGTGGCAAGCGCCTTGAGGATTCTTGGCCAGGGTCTTAAAGTGTGCGTTGAGGTTAGCGGTATGGCCCTGGATGCGGGGTTGATCCCTCACGGCGTCGACATCATCTCACTGGGAGGGACCGGCGAGGGACTTGACACCTCGGCCGTGGTCAGGCCTGCACACTCCCAGAACTTTTTTGATAGCAAGGTTCGAGAAATTATCTGCAAACCATGGGATTTTTAAATCATTGTTTCAGACATAAAGCCCGGACAGGGAAATCTGCCCGGGCTTTGCTGACGGTTGAACTTGTAAGTAACTTTTTTAAATTTCCTTACGGAATCACCTTAGTTAAAGGATATTCTATAATATCCTGGGCCCCGGCCTTTTTCAACGCCGGAATCAGTTCACGCACCAGCTTTTCCTCCAGAATTGTTTCGACTGCCAGCCAATCGCTCTGGACCAATTGCGATACCGTAGGCTGTTTCATGGCCGGCAGCACATCCAGAAGTTCTTTCAGTTTATTCCCCGGCACGTTCATCTTCAGGCCGACTTTTGACCGGGCCCGGAGCGCCCCCTGCAGGAGAACAGACAGGCTCTGCAGTTTTTCTTTTTTCCATGGATCCTGCCAGGCCTGCTTGTTAGCGTGAAGTTTCGTTGTTGACTGGAGAACGGTGGCAATCACACGCAAATTATTGGCTTTTAAGGAACTGCCGGTTTCCGTGATGTCGGCAATGGCATCCACCAGGTGGGGCACCTTGACTTCTGTTGCCCCGTAAGAGTATTCAACAAAGGCTTCTACACCATTCTGCTTCAAGAAATTATTGGTGACCCGCACCAGTTCCGTGGCAATTCTTTTACCCTTTAAATCGGAAACCGTGTTGATCTCGCTGTCATTGGAAACCGCAATGACCAGCCGGATGGGGTTTGAGGTGTTTTTAGCGTAGACCAGGTCGGCCACCTCCACCACATCCGCCCCGTTTTCCATGATCCAGTCAAGGCCGCTTAAACCGGCGTCAAGGACACCATCATTTACATAGCGGGGGATTTCCTGGGCACGCATCAGGACTACTTCCAGTTCGGGATCATTTACCGTCGGAAAGTAGGACCGGCTACGCACCGATAGGTTAAAACCAGCCTGCTTAAATAGTTGAAAGGTAGCCTCCTGAAGGCTGCCCTTAGGTAAACCAAGGCGCAACTTCAACAAATACTCCTCCTTCGGAATTGACGGGTTACTTTACTGTAAAAGTATACCGTCCAGCCTCCGGGGTGTCAATACCGCAGGTAGTTTATAGGCTGATGGAAAAATGCTTTCAGGGAATCCTTAGTTTCTGCCCGGGAAAAATCAAGCTGGGATCAGCAAGCATGTTTGCTGCCACGATTGCCTGCACGGTTGTACCGTACAGACCTGCAATAGTGAAGAGTGTTTCACCGGGCCGGACGGTATGCTTCATCACATTCCGGGTAGAAAGCAGCCAAACCTGCACACCACCATCCGCAGTTCCCAATCCCAGAAGCCCTTCGTCACTCACGGCAAGGTCGTTGACAGGGTTACCGGTCCGCGCCGCCCAGTCCGGCGTGCTGCTCTCCACAGGCGCCCTGAAGCCAAACAGGAATCCTTCCGGGGTACCTGCAACCAGTGTATCCATGCTTTCCTTAGCCAGCTTGCCCGCAGTCAGGGCGGATATCCCGCTTCCCAGATTATCGGAGGTAAGCGCCACCTCTAGCTCCCCGTTCACCTCCAGCACCCGCAGAATCCCGTCGTTGCCGCCCCAGGCCAGCTCTTCGCCCGCCCTTTCCCTTAAATCACCGGCTGTTAAAGCCGTTAACGGCGCAGGAAGGTTCTCCAGGGCAGGCCCTTCAGCAAATCCCAACTCGGTAAAGATCAGGATCAGCAGACCGGAGGTACTGTTATTTTGATAAGCAACTGCAACAACCGGCGCGGGGTACCCCGCTCTCCTGAAAGTTGTAACTTTCTGGGCCTGACCCGGCAAAACCCTGATTGCCAGGATCTCAAGCCGCAGCTCTTCCGCTGTCTGCCCGAAGAGCCGGTAAAAGTAAAGGGCCGCCATGCCTTCCGGAGCGGCGATGACCTCCTCCCTGCCGTCACCGTCCAGATCCGCCAGGGCAAGGTCCGCAAACCGGGCGCCCGGCTCAGGCTGTGTTTCCGCAAGACGGACGAGCGTCCCCTGGCGGCTCCCGTACACCACCACCCTGTCCTCCAGCCCCAGGACAATATTGTCCGCAGCCCCGGTTGAAACCGGCAGACCCACGGCAAGGCTCAACACCCGGGCGCCCACATCAACTTCCAAGCTGAGCTCGTACCCCGTAATAGAGGCCGTAAAAAGGTAGATTTTAGAACCGGCGGCCGCTATCAGCTCCTCCTTTTCACCGGCCACCCTGCCCCAGTCAACCTGGACGCGGTTGTTCAACCTGAAAAAGGAAAAAACCAACTCTGCCACTGCAAGAGGCAATGGGAACACCTCTTTCGATTTTTATTGAAAATGTATGCTGCCGGGGCCCTTTTTGGAACAATAAAAACGGCCCGAAAACGAACCGTTTTTGTTAAAATATCCTCTTACATTTGAGAACAAGGTTCAGTAGGTTAAACAACAACTGTGCTGCAGTTAAGGTTGTTATTGATGGCCTTTTTATCTTCCACCTTTTTCAAGACAATTTTACCCTTATCAATAATCATTAAAATGTTACTGCCTCCTCCAATTCCCAGGGACTTTAAGACAGAACGAGGTATTGTAACCTGCCCGTCGGGGGTTAAACATGATAGCACTGTCATTTGTGTACCTCTCTTTTTTCAAGTTAACCGCCGGCTAAAACTATTATAGAACAACTCTGCGCCGTTATCCAGAGTGTTTATATGAAAGGTTTTGTCGCTCTTTGCCAGGTGCCTGGGATTAAGCGAAAGCTTTGAAATTTTCTTATTAGTGTTGTAAAATAGCATCAACACTACTTTTTACGGGACAGGAGTGACCCTATTGACTATCTCAAAAAAGATTAGAACTTCTCTTTCAAGCGCCTCCTTTATTCGCAAGATGTTTGAGGAGGGGGAAAAACTGAGAAAAATTCACGGTACGGAGAATGTTTATGACTTCACGCTTGGAAACCCGGACGTAGAGCCCCCGGCGGCTTTCAAGACAGGATTGAAAAAACTGGCCCTCGAGCCGGTTCGGGGAATGCACCGCTATATGAGCAACGCCGGTTATTCCGAGACTCGCCGGGCTGTTGCCGTAGCGCTGGCAGACAGGACAGACCTTTCCTTTTCTGAAAACAATATTATTATGACCTGCGGCGCAGGGGGCGCATTGAACGTAGTGCTGAAGACACTGCTGGATCCGGGCGATGAGATCGTCTTGATTTCTCCATTTTTTGTTGAATATAAGTTTTATATCGACAACCACGGGGGCGTATTTAAAATAGCCTCCTCAACGGAGGATTTCCAGCTTGATCTGAAATCCATCAGCGCAGCCATCACCCCGCGGACCAGGGCCGTGCTGATCAATTCACCCAATAATCCCACCGGCGTGGTCTACAGCGCAGATTCTCTTGCGGCACTGGGAGCACTGCTCGAATCTAAAGAAAAGCTCACCGGTCAACCAATTTACGTAATATCAGATGAGCCGTACGCTAAAATCGTTTACGACGGCATTTCACTCCCCAGCGTCTTCAAACAAATTAAAAACAGCATCGTTGTGACTTCACACAGTAAAGACCTGGCCCTGCCGGGGGAACGTATCGGCTATATCGCCTTTTCACCCCGGATCGAAGAAGGCGCCCTGCTTGAAGAAGGCCTCATTTTTTGCAACCGCACCCTCGGATTCGTCAACGCCCCGGCCTTGATGCAGCGGCTCGTTACCAGCCTGCAGAGAGAAAGCGTGGATATCCGGGAGTACCAGGAAAAGAGAGATATCCTGTACAAAACCTTAACAGATTTGGGCTTTGAAATGATTAAGCCCCAGGGAGCGTTTTACCTGTTTCCCAAATCCCCGATTCCGGACGACGTGGAGTTTATCAGAAGAGCTCAAAAATACAGAATCCTCCTGGTTCCGGGCAGCGGCTTCGGGGCGCCGGGCTACTTCCGGATGGCTTATTGTATTGACAGGCAGATTATCTTAAACTCTATCCCGGCCTTTAAATCCCTGGCCTCTGAGCTGGAACTTACACCGTAACAAACCAAAGAACCCCCGCTTGCCGACTGCAGCGGGGGTCTCTATTTGTAAAAGACCGTTAAAATATAGTAATAAAGAACCAGACGATCATGATCAGTTCCACCACCAGCTTCAGCACCGTCCCGCCCAGAAATCCGATAACTGTGCCAAACCCTACCTGAAAGGCCTTTTCAAGTGAACTCCTTTGATACAACTCTCCCGCCACCGCGCCGATGAAGGGTCCGAAAATCAGCCCGAAGGGACCCAGCAGGAGCACTCCCAACAGGCCGCCCAGGATGCTGCCCAGAATGGCTCCCCTGGAACCCCCGTAACGTCTGGCCCCCCAGATTCCCGCCAGGTAGTCGACCAGGAAAATCAGCACCACCGCAAGACCCTGGGCGGCATAGAAAGTCCAGGGGAGGTTTTGAAACTTTACAAAAAACCCGTATATGAGCATTCCCAGCCAAATCAGTGGTGCTCCCGGCAAGGCCGGCAGCACTGTACCCATCACGCCGACTGTAAAAAAGACAACCGCTATGATCATCCCGGCAATGGACATGGGCGACCTCCCCCTTTAAATGGATTATATTACTATTATACGACAATTTTACCGCAGCAAACGATAAATTTTCAGCTTAATGTACAGGAGGCCCGTTAGAGGAAGATTATGCAGAAGAACCCTAAAAGGTGCGTGGGGTTTTAAGAAATTCCTGCAAAAATGCCTGCCGGCTTGATTCAGGTCAGGCCGCAGGCATTTTTTGGTTCGGTAATCGGAAAAATACTGTATAGAACCATAGGTTTTCTAGATCACATCGTTCATAATGTCGACTTCAGGCGCCCCGTGCCTGCGAATGATTCCTTCCACTCTTCGCGCAGCGTCTTTGACATACTCGCCTGTCTGCTCACAGGTATCTGACCTGACGCACCTGCTAATTTTGGAAAGAGCTAAAAATGCCAGCGCGGCCGCCCCGAAGCCGGCAATTGAGCGAAACGAAAACATCGGTATACCCCCTTATTGGTAAATCACTGCTTATATTTTTTCCGGGGGACATGAATATCATACTCCCTACTTTAGATCCTATTTCTTTTGCGCCAGCAGGAGCTGCCTTCCCCCAACCTCCTGAAATGTCACGTTACAGAAGCCGGCGTCCCCCAGCCAGGTGGAGTACTGCTCCAGCGTCCAGGTGCCGCCGTTTTCCGTATTAACCAGCATGTTCACGCCAAAAACAGCAGCCATGGAGCTGGTTCCTCGAATAAAGTCCACGACGGCGATTCTGCCGTCCGGGGACAGGACGGCTGCCGCTTTTTTGAACAGTTCCCTGTTTTCATGCTCACCAAAGATATGGCAAACATTCCCGAGATAAACTAGGTCGAAAGGGCCTGGCGGCAGGGCCAGGTTAAAATCTCCCGGAACCATTACAATTCCTTCTGTCCCGGTTAAAAAAGTCGACATGTAGTCCACCACTTCAGGCAAATCAAGGATCGTGACCCGGGCTCCCAGCGAGGCGAAAGCCCTGGCGTAAGTCAGCGGTCCTCCCCCGACATCCAGAATTTCAAGTCCCTCACCGTTCCCCTCCAGGATAAAATCCGCGACAACCGGGGCGCTCTCCCGGGAATTGTGGCCCATCGAGGCCATGAAAAATTTGAGGCTTTCAGGATCTTCTTCCCGGGGGTGGGGCTGTCCTGAGCGGATGACTTCCGGCAGGTGAATCCAGGAGTTTATGATATTGTACCGGTGCATGAAAGAAAAACCCATGTAGTTATTTGCTTCCCGGTTGTAAAACTTGTTCGCGGCCTCTTCTGTAAGCCTTACTTTAGCGCCCTCCCGCTCCACATAAGCCAGCGCCTCCAGCGCATCCACAACAACCCGCACGGCCCTGCCGTCTGCATCTATCTCCGCTGTCAGTTCCTCGACGCTCATAGGTCTCCGGTAAAGTGCGTCGATCATACCGGTCTTTACGGCCGCTCCCAGGATCAGCAGTTCCTGCGGCACAATGGATAAAGATTGATCAGGCATTTTTTGTGCTCTCCTTTCTTTGTCCTGCAAGTTATTACCAGGAAAAACTACCCTGGAGTATTACTGCCCTACCTTTCAAGATAGGCTAAACGGGTACTTTTGGGAGAGATCCCTACTTTCCTTTTTTTCAGATTAAATGCTCGGGACAGGAACATTTCAGAGCGTATTATATATATTATTAGGAACATATTTTCCTAGGAGGGTGATTTAATGCTTCCAACTCCCACTAAATTTGCCCTGGTGTCGGGTACAGCTGAAGGCGGTACCCCGCTAAATGCGTTCGATCACGCCCTGCTTGACGCCGGGGTGGGCAACTGCAACTTGCTGAAAGTCAGTAGCATACTTCCCCCGGGGGCAGCCTTCGTACCCGAAGTTACCATTCCACCCGGCTCGCTGGTGCCTATCGCCTACGGGTCCACCAGCCTTGACAAGCCCGGTGAGCTGATTTCAGCAGCCATCGCTGTTGGTATTTGCGATGAAGACACTTACGGGGTGATTATGGAATACTGTGGAAACACATCTAAGGGAGAAGCCGAAAAAATAATCCGAAGGATGGTGGAAGAAGCTTTCGAAAAACGCGGGCTTCCGCTGACTCAATTATTTGTCCGCACAGCAGAACACAGGGTTGTAAAAATAGGCTGTGCTTTTGCGGGCGTGGTTCTCTGGTATTAACTGCGCTCCCGGGGAAACGTCGTAGCCGGCCTGGGCTGGGAAAAATAGCGGACGATTCCGGCGTAGATGGAATAAGCTATCTTTTTTTGATAATCGGGGTCGGTCATCAGCTTTTCTTCCTGTTTATTGCTTATAAAACCGATTTCAACAATAACGCCGGGCATTTTAGCCATTCGATTTGTAAAATAATCAACCTGCTTGGCCTCACGGCCGGGGTTGACTAAAAACCGGTTTAACTCCTGCTGAATAGCAACCGCCAGCTTTTTACCCTCCGTCGAGCCCGGCTGCGAAAAGGTCTGGGCGCCCCCCTCCCGCCGGTCCGGGAAACTGTTGACGTGGATGCTGAGAAAGAGATCGGCCCCCCTTTGGTTAGCCATCTCTACGCGGTTGCTTAAATCCTGTACTTTGGCCTGGTATGAGTTCGGATTGTTGGGATCGCTGAGATCGCGGTCGCTTTCCCTGGTCAGCAGCACCTCGGCCCCCGCCTGGCGAAGAATCTCAGCCAGCTTTTGCGCTATCTCAAGGACAATAGCTTTTTCACAAACACCTGTTGCGCCAATCGCTCCGGGGTCATCCCCCCCGTGACCCGGATCAACCACGATCAGCTTTCCGGCTACCGCCCAGGTCAGGGTTGAAATATAACGCTCCTCAAACCGGGCAGCCGCGACCCGGAATCCCAGAAGAGCAACTAAAATTACTGCAATCGGGGCAAGCATAAACCTTTTCCTGTGCAGGCCGGCACGCGCCGAAAAAAAAGCCAAATTCAATTCCCACCCTTCCTTTTTTTAGAAGGGTATGCCGCACCGGTTTAGAATATGTGCGGCCTTTTATTTTGCAGCCTGCAGGTCCTTGATCAGCGCTCTGGTAACCGCCTGGCAGTTATCGACCAGCTCTTTAATCTCCTTTTCCCCGGCGTCATCTACATGAACACCCGCCACCACGACAACAGGAACACCCGCCGCC
The DNA here is from genome assembly GCA_002408725.1 of Pelotomaculum sp. UBA5255. GTDB lineage: Bacteria > Bacillota > Desulfotomaculia > Desulfotomaculales > Pelotomaculaceae > DTU098. The sequence goes on along the minus strand of DHTR01000060.1, from coordinate 36,250 downwards.
CTGGCAATTTGCTCCGCCGCAAGCTTGGCCACATGATCATCTTTGTGCCCCAGCAGCGGTACAACAACTGTGGTGCAAGTGATTGCCCCGGGATTGATCATCCCCGGCGCCGGCACGCTGAGGACCATAGCCCCCACATGCGGCTTTTCGCCCCCGAAGAGCTGCGCAACCAAACCTTCGTCGGTTTCGCTTACGAACATTTTAATACAAAACCTGCCTTCACCGGCTTGATAAGAACTTTGTTTAATCATAAAACCGCCCTCCCCTTGACTTTTATTTTAGCCTACGCTTCAAATATGATCATCCAACGATTCAGTCAATTACCTGATTTTCCTTTAATACTGCCCGCCAGGGCCGGCGCCTAAATGGAACGGCGGATCAGTCCCGGCGTATGCCAGAGCAACCAGCGGTACAATTGCCGATACCCTATCCGGCCCTGTAAAATCTGCAGGCATTCTTCTAAGGGCTCCCGGCCGCTGAAAAAAATCCCGCATAGGGCCCTGGGGAAGTGTTGAAACAGCCTGGCTATAAACAAGGCTGCCTTTAAATCGGAACCAAACCCGTGATCCCAATTTTGCTCGTAGACCCCGAGATTTTGCCGATTCGGGGTAACAACCCGGGCAAGCAGGGATGCTGCCGTAGCGGCCGCCAGCCGGCCGGAAGCAATGGCGTAACGGATCCCTTCCCCGGTCAAGGGATCGGCAAACCCGGCGGCATCCCCCGCCAGGATGATTCCATCGCTGACGACGGGATGGGCAATCCCACCAAGCGGGATATGGCGTCCCCTAATTTGCTTTTCCCGAGACAGGCCCCTTTCTTGAAGAAAGTTCAAAAAACCATCCCTGATTTTGGCCGTACCGGACAGCCAGACGCCAAGTCCGGCCGAAAACCGGTTTCTCCTGGGAAAAATCCAGCGGTACCCCGTTGGCGCAAGCCCGTAGTGGACCTCAATACCTTCCCGCCACGGTTCGTCCCGCTCGGCGATCCCGATTTCCGAACAAAGGCAAAAGGCCAGGTCCTTTTTTTGAAAAGGTTTGCGGACAGCTTTGGCCACCGTACTGTAAACCCCGTCCGCTCCTATAACCACCCGGGCATTGTATTCGCGTCCGGAGGTCCAAACGGTTACCCCGCCTGAGCCGGCCTCGACGGCAGAAACCTTTTCCCCCTGTCTCACTTCAGCCCCTGCCGCCTGCGCCAGGCTGACCAGCCAGAGATCAAAAATTTCCCGGGATACCAGCACCAAAAAGTTCTGTGCGGAATCTATCTCGATTTGCTTCCCGCCGTAGAAAGCGTGAAGGGCAGAACACCGCGCCTCGATGATTTCAGGCGGGATGGGAACATCCAGCAGACTCATGGCAGCCATGGAGATTGCCCCGGCGCATATTTTAGGCCGTGGCAGGAACTCTTTTTCCAGGAGCAGGGTTTCCAGGCCCGACCTGGCGCAATCCCTCGCCGCCACGGCGCCGGCCGGCCCTCCACCCACAACAATAACATCATACTTGTTCACGCACTCGCCCCCTTTGCTGCGTCGGGCATATTATTCCACAAAGGGGAGCAATTAAACCAGAGGGCGCGCCAGTACAGGATCGTGGTCACAACGTGTCTTTGCGACGCATCATCGGTGGCCGTTTAAAAACCTCTTTTTCTTTTCACCGTATTTTCCCTCTAAAATAATTGTACGCCATTGCCGCCTAGTTCTGTTTATTGGCAGCTGTTTTTACCTCCCGGCACGGTAGGGTAGACTTTATCCGGTTAAAATCTCTTTTTTACGTTTGCTCCAGGGCCCGGCCCGGGAGGCGCTTGTCGCCAACCCGCCGGGTCACTTTTTCACGGTCAAAGTACTCCAGCAGCGGCAAGGCAAATTTGCGGGAGGTCTGTAGAAGGTCACGAATTTCCCCTACCGTGATTTCACCTTGCTCCCGGAGAGCCCCGGCTACTTTTTCGCGGGCCTGGCTCAGGACATCCTTTTGATAGTAGAGGTCATCGGCAATCTTGACCATCTCCCCCGTTCTCAGCAGATATTGCAGGAGTTCCTGCCCGTAGGCCTCACTCATTCCAGCGCCCCTGCAGAGGTCACCCCAGGACGGTGGCAGAAAAGCAGCCTCCTTGAGCATCCCGAGGATCTTGTTCATTTGTTTCAGCTGTTCGGGGCCAGGTTTGCAGTCAAACGCCTGAAGCGCAACTGCCTGTGGGGTTACCCTGAACAGTCCGTCCTTTTCCATTTCCAGAAGCAACAATTGAAAAGCTTTATTTGGAATGGCCTGAAATTTGCGGGAGCGTAGATCTTCCTTGGGGTAGCCCTCACGCAGGGGGAACTCCCGGTGATAAGTCTGCAGCAGCTTACCAATTTCATCGGCCCAACGCCGGTAAACAATATTTGCGACCAGGTAAGTCTTTCCCTCAGCAGAAATCGTTTTAACGCAGCCCTCTTTTTCCAACTCCCGGGCCGCTTCCAGCACTTCTTCCTCCTTCAGGCCGGTACCGCCCGCCAGTTCGGCAGGTCCCGGCAATCCGGGATACCCGGGCAGGTACTGGCCGAGCAGTTCAGCCGGCGTCCCCCTTTCACGGGCCGCCAGGGCATTGAGTACCTCGCTGCGAAAGCGCCTGTGTTTGCGCCTGGGCAGCGGGTCAATCACGACGCCACCGCCGATGGTATGCATGGGTGAGTAAGAGCGGAGTACAAAACGATCGCCTTTGACCGCTACCACCGCCTCCTCTAATTCTAGCTGGGCGTAGGCAAGTGAGTTCTGCGCCAGTTCTTCCTGATCCAGGAGAATCACCCGTCCCAGCGTTTCCCGGGTCCCCAGGTAAAAGCGCACACGTGCCCTGTTTTTCAGCAGCCTGGCCGCACTTTTCAACAAGAGCAGGCGTACGTCGAGCCGGCGTGAAGGGGCCATGCTTTTTGGGCCGGCCACCACGCTGCCGCGCTCGATTTGCTCTACATCCAGGCCTGCCAGGTTGACAGCCACCCTCTGACCGGCTTCCACCGTCTCAACCTTAGCACCGTGCACCTGCAGCGAACGCACCCTGGATGCCAACTTCTGAGGCTGGACTTCCACCAAATCCCCGACACGAAGTGAGCCGGATACAAGCGTACCGGTCACCACCGTGCCGAAGCCGGTTATGGAAAAGACCCGGTCCACGGGCAACCTGGGTGAACCCGCTACGATCCTGGGCGGGATTTCCCGGGCCATGCTCTCGATTCGCTCCAGCAGTTCCTTGATGCCCTGGCCCGTAACTGCGGAAACATTGACCACGGGCGCGTTCTCCAGGACAGTGCCCTTTAAAAATTCTTGCACATCCTCTTCAACGAGCTCCAGCCACTCTTCATCCACCAGGTCGGTCTTGGTTAGGACAACAATTCCTTTTGTTACCTGGAGTAACTGGATAATATCCAGGTGTTCGCGGGTCTGGGGCATGACTCCCTCGTCAGCGGCTATAACCAGAAGGACAAGGTCAAAGCCGCCGGCCCCGGCCAGCATGTTTTTAATAAAACGCTCGTGGCCGGGTACGTCGACGATACCCGCCTTCCGCCCCCCGGGCAGGAGCAGGGAGGCAAAGCCTAATTCAATGGAAATCCCACGATCTTTTTCTTCCTTCAGCCGGTCAGTGTCGACTCCGGTCATGGCCCGGACCAGGGCTGTTTTGCCGTGGTCTACGTGCCCCGCCGTCCCAATAATGAGGTGTTTCAATTTCATCCGTTCCTTTTTGTCTTGGCCCACTCACTTATGATCATGGGCGTATTATATTGCAAAAGGTATTTTCCCATATGTGTTTATTAATCCTTTCCTTTACCGAACGCTTTCGCCACCGCTTCCGCCAGCGGCTGCAGTTCGTCGTCATCAAGGGTCCGGACATCCAGGAGCAATCTTTCCTCCTGCACCCTTCCCATGACCGCCGGGTCTCCCCGGCGCAGCGCGATTTGGAGTTCACCTGCAGCTTCTTCCGCAGGGCGTATCGCTACCACCACCGTGGGGAGTTCAGCGGTCGGCATCGCCCCGCCCCCCACGGCAGAGATCCCTCTTTCCACGAGGACCTCCGCTTTTTTCCCAACAGCTTCGCGCAGTAGCTCAGCCAAACGGGAGGCCTTTGGCTGAAGCGTGTCCGGGGACGCAATGAGCATTCTGAGAGTCGGAACTTCCCGGATTGCCCGATCCTCATCGAGGTATTCCCGGAGCGTGGCCTCCAGAGCCGCCACCGTTATCTTGTCAATCCGGACAGCCCTGGTCAACGGGTTCTTTTTCATCTGGTCGATGAGGTCTTTCCTTCCCACAATGATGCCCGCCTGGGGACCGCCCAGGAGCTTGTCCCCGCTGAAAGTAACTACTTCCGGTCCGGCCCCCACCACTTCCTGCACAGTCGGTTCCGAGGGCAGCCCGTAGCGGCTCAAGTCAAACAGAAAACCGCTGCCCAAATCGGACATGACGGGGAGCGAACACTCCTTACCGATTTCAACAAGTTCGCTAATCGTTGTTTCCCGGGTAAAACCGATAATCCGGTAGTTGCTGGTATGTACGTGGAGCAGCAGTGCGGTGTTCTGGCCAATAGCCCTGAGATAGTCGTCCGGGTGCGTCTTGTTTGTGGCGCCCACCTCAACCAGGTGTGCCCCGCTCTGGGCCATCACCTCCGGGATCCGGAAAGACCCGCCGATTTCCACGAGCTGGCCCCTGGATACGATCACTTCCCTGCCCCTGGCCAGTGTGCTCAGTGCCAGAAGCACAGCCGCCGCGTTGTTATTCACCACCAGGGCCGCTTCGGCGCCGGTCAGTGTTGTCAGCAGCAACTCTAGGGGGGCGTACCTGGACCCTCTCCGGCCGGTTTCCAGATCCAGTTCGAGGTTGGAGTAACGGGAAGCCACACAGCTGATAGCCTGCCTGGCCCGCTCGCTGAGGAGGGCGCGGCCCAGGTTTGTATGCAGTACGACACCTGTGGCATTGATAACCGGGCGCAGGTTGGGGCGAACCGACTGCCTGACGACATCAAGGGCTTTGAGAATGATTTTCTCCAGAAAAACGTCTTCCCCTTCTTTTTTACCTTCCAATTTACCTTCTGAAACGGCACCGGCCAGGACCCGCTGTCGCTCTTCGTCCAGGACGTTCCGGACGGCCTGAACCACAACACTGCGCGGCTGCCCTTGCAGCTTTTGAACCAGCCTGTCGTCCCTGAGCACCTCATCAACGGAGGGCAGCAACCTTAGCAATTCTTTATCCATGGATCCTCCAATTGTGCTAACAGTTTTGTTTTTTATACTATTTTTAAAATTATATGGCAGCATCACACCAAAAGCAAGTACCGTAAGGTTTTGCTCCATCTTATGAGCTTAGCGCCATAACACCGGCGCTAAAAACCTTTGTCATCAGAGTGAGTGTTATATATAATATAGAAGCAAGGAATCAAAATTACTCTAACCGTATGAACAGCGGTTTTTATTTATTTTCTGGCAGGGCAGGATATGGTAAAAGACTTGTCATATATTTTAAATACATTACTAAACTTGCCCCATTTCGGCTATTCCATTTGAACAGGAGGGTGAATTTAATGATCCAAGAGGTGCGGGTTATTACCAAACCGGGAATAACCGACAGCAAGGGAGAAGAAGTCCTTTATGATATTAACCACGCCCTGGGTATCCAAAGCGTAGAAAAAGTCAGGACTGCCCGGGTTTTTCGTTTTGAGGGCATTGGCAGCGAGGATGCCGCCTACCTGGCCCAAAAACTGCTGGCCGAGGATGTATTTCAAGACTATCAGGTCAATGGCCCCGTCCTTGAGGATGCTGCAGTTGCTCTGGAGGTAGCCTACAAACCGGGGGTCATGAACCCGGAGGCCGCGTCCCTGATCAAATCGGCTGCGGACCTGGGAGTCAAGGGCCTTGTTGCTGCCGACTCCAGTTGGATCTACGGTTTTTACGGCAAAAACATTACCGGATCCGATATCGACCGGATCGTGAACAGCTTGCTGGTTAACGTAACCGTGGAGTACGTCGTCAGGGAAAGCCCCAAAACTCTGATTATCCAGGGGACACCCGGTCGTACCGAAGTGATTCCGATCCGGAAGATGAACAACACCGAGCTGCTCGACCTGAGCCGGGACAAGCTTTTTTTGAACCTGGAGGAAATGAAGGTCGTCCAGGAGTACTTTAGCCGCATTGGACGTGACGCCACCGACTGTGAAATCGAGATCATTGCCCAGACCTGGTCTGAGCACTGCGTCCACAAAACATTCAAGGCCAAACTGATTGTAGATGGAAAAGAGAAAAAGCCGCTTTTCAGGCGCTTGAAGGACGCCACGGAAGAGGTTGGGCATCCGCTGGTCCTGTCGGCTTTCGTGGACAACTCCGGCGTTATTGAATTTTTTGACGGCATGGCCATCTGCGGCAAAGTTGAAACGCACAACTCGCCATCAGCTATTGAGCCTTACGGCGGAGCAATGACCGGCAGCGGCGGTGTTTTCCGGGACATCGTGGGAACCGGCCAGGGAGCGAAAGTACTTGCCTCCACGGATATATTCTGTTTTGCCCCGCCGGAGACGCCCCCGGGCAAGATCCCTCCCGGCTGCCTCCACCCCCACTACCTGTTGAGACGAGTGGTAGCCGGGGTAAAAGACTACGGAAACAGGATGGGCATCCCCACCAACAACGGTTCGGTTCACTTCCACCGGGACTTCCGCGCCAAGCCTACGGTTATTGTGGGCGCTTACGGCATCCTTCCGGCTGCAACCAGCCGAAAGAGCTGGCC
>DHTR01000060.1:24739-29323 GCA_002408725.1 Pelotomaculum sp. UBA5255 | reverse complement strand
AGCTGGCCGGTGGCGGGAGACCTGGTGGTAACCCTGGGCGGACGCACCGGGAGGGACGGCATCCATGGGGCCACGTTTTCCAGTGGGGAAATGACGGACAGGACCATGAAGATCAATGCCAGCGCAGTTCAGATCGGTAACCCCATCGAGGAAAAGCGCATGTTTGACGCTATTCTGGTTGCCAGGGACGAAGGCCTGATCCGGACCATCACCGACTGCGGCGCAGGTGGATTTGCCTCTGCAGTGGGTGAAATGGGCTCTGAATCCGGGGTGCGCATCGCCCTGGACCGGGCGCCGCTAAAGTACCCCGGCCTTTCACCCTGGGAAATCCTGCTTTCGGAGAGTCAGGAAAGAATGGTGCTGGCAGTTGACCCGGCTCACCGGGAGCGCCTCCTGGGAATCTTCCGGGACTACAATGTGGAAGCCACAGTCCTTGGCGAGTTCACAGGAGATCACCATTTTACCGCCACCTATGAAGGCCAAACAGTCCTGGACCTGGATATGGAATTTCTTCACAACGGCCTGCCCCAGCGGGTCATGAAAGCCGCCTGGAAGCAGCCTGCTTATGCTGAGCCGATAATCGATGCAACAGGCGACTGGGATAAGCTCTTTGCCCAGGTGCTGGGTCACCTCAACGTGTGCTCAAAAGAGCCCATCATCCGTCTGTACGACCACGGTGTGCAGGGGACAAATGCTCTCCTGCCCTTTGCCGGGGTGGCTGGAGACGGGCCCAACGATGCAGCCATTATGGCCCCCATTCACGGAAAACCGTACGGGATGATCATTTCTCACGGGCTGAACCCGGTTTTAAATATGATTCAGCCTTATTACGGAAGCCTGTGGTCAGCTGCTGAAGCAACTGCCAATGCGGTGGCCTCCGGCGCCAATCCAGAGGAAATGGCGTTAATTGATAATTTCATCTGGCCCTTCCCGGACGAAGAATCACTGGGCGCGCTGGATCTGGCGGTTGACGCCTGCGTAGACTTTTCCCGCGCCACAGGTATGCCCTTCATCTCAGGAAAAGATAGCCTTTCCAGCACCTACCGGGGGAGGGACGGGAAGGTCATAAAGATCCCCCCGGTCCTCTGCATCTCCGTCTTCGGTCGGATGCCGGATGTTTCCCGGTCCGTTTCGGCGGACTTTAAAGAGTCAGACAGCCAAATTGTGCTGGTGGGACACCGGAACATAGATGAGATGGCCGGCTCGGTCTACTACGATCTCCTGGGAGCAGTGGGGAACAATCTTCCGAAAATTGACCCCGAGGCCCTGGTGAAGGTTTTTAAGGCCGTTTACGGAGCCATTCACGCGGGTAAACTTCTGGCCTGCCACGATCTCAGCGAAGGCGGGCTGGCTACCGCCCTGGCCGAAATGTGCTTCGGAGGCGGCATTGGCGCTTCCATTAGAATTGCCGAGGATCAAAAGGCCGAGCATTTCCTGTTTAATGAAACGGCCGGCTGCTTTTTAGCAGAAATTCCGCACGGCGCCAACCCGGAAAAAATTTTTGAGGACATCCCCTGGACAGTCATCGGGAAAACAGTCCCGGGAAGTTTGATAACAGCCGAGCAGTCGGGAGAAACTCTTTTTACCCTCAAGTTGGAGGAATTAAAAGAAGCCTGGCAGCGCCCAATGAAGGAGGTCTTCCGTTCATGAAAAAACCCCGTGTATGCGTGCTCCGGACTGATGGAATCAACTGCGATGAAGAAACTTTTTACGCCTTTGAAAAAGCGGGGGCCGATTGCCGCCTGGTTCACGTGAACCAGATCCGAAGAGGTAGCGAAAAACTGGCCTCCTACCAAATTCTAGTCCTGCCCGGTGGCTTTTCCTACGGAGACGATGTTCACTCCGGCAAAATCCTGGCGGTGGAACTGACTTCCTTTTTAAAAGAACAGCTAGAGGCCTTTGTGGACGCCGGCAAACTTGTGCTCGGAATCTGCGACGGCTTCCAGGTGCTGGTGCGAACAGGGCTCCTGCCCAATCGGAACCTGGGTGAAATCAAGACCACCCTGATAGCCAACGACAGCCATTTCGAGTGCCGCTGGGTCAACCTGCTGGTTGAGCGCAGTCACTGTGTCTTCACTCGCGGGATGGAAGGAAGTCAGATCAGTGTTCAGGTCGCCCACGGGGAAGGTAAGTTTTACACCGACCCGGCGACTCTGCAGGAAATAGAAAATCGCGGCCAGGTCGTGTTCCGTTACGCCGGCGCCGACGGCCGGCCTACGGTGCTCTACCCGGCCAATCCCAATGGCTCCCTGAACGCCATTGCCGGCATCTGTGACTCCACGGGACGGATTATGGGAATGATGCCCCACCCGGAAAGATACGTTGAGAAAACCCAGCATCCAAACTGGCGTAGAATGCCCGGCGACACCGTCCCGCACGGGCTGGCTATTTTTAATAACGCCGTAAAGTATGCCCAACAAATGTAGATAATAGATTTTTAACAAAATAGTCCTTAAAACTGAAAAAGACCTTCGGGTCTTTTTCTTTTCTTTTGGTCCATTTCCTAAACACCTTGTATTAAATAAAGGATCCTGTAAAAAACTATATTCACTATGAAAAAATTGAAACTGTGGATTAATAATCACCTCGTAGAGGCAGAAAAGGGAACGACCATCCTTCAAGCGGCCAGGCGCGCCGGCTATGACATACCCACCCTGTGCTACCTGGAAGGAATCAACGCCCCGGGGTCCTGCCGGGTCTGCCTGGTAGAGGTAGAAAGAAAGGGCAGCAAATCCCTCCTGGCATCCTGCGTGAGCCCCGTGGACGAAGGATTGAAAGTTTACACAGAGTCGCCCAGGGCACGGCACGCCCGCAAGCGCGTGGTTGAACTGTTGCTGACTGAACACAAGCAAGAATGCACCAGCTGCGTGCGGAACCTCAACTGCGAGCTCCAGAATCTGGCGGACAGGCTGCGCCTCAGAAAAATCAACCTGGGCGGGGAGCGGATCGAGCATCTGGTGGACGACAAAAACCCTTTTATTGTCAGGGACTATAACAAGTGTATCAAGTGCCGCCGGTGTGAGGCCGTGTGCAGGGAGCAGGGGGTGTCTGTACTGGCTGCTCAAAACCGCAGCTTGAAAACCGTGATCGGCCCCGCTTTTAAAAAGAGCCTGGCGGAAGCCGCCTGCATCGCCTGCGGCCAGTGCGTCATGGCCTGTCCCACCGGCGCACTGACAGAGAAAGAGAACATCGAGGAAGTCCTGCAGGCCTTAGATAACCCGGAGGAGTTTGTCATTGTGCAAACGGCGCCCAGTATCCAGGTGACTCTAGGTGAAGCTTTCGGCATGCCGGTGGGAACGGTGGTGACCGGCAAGCTGGTTGCAGCGTTAAGGCGGCTTGGATTTGACCGTGTCTTTTCCACCGACTTCGCAGCCGACCTCACAGTTCTGGAAGAATCCCACGAACTCCTGGAGCGACTTAAAAAGAAAGATCGGCTGCCCCTAATTTCTTCCTGTAGCCCCGGTTGGGTCAATTTCTGCGAGCACTACTATCCTGAATTTCTGGACAACCTGTCAACCTGCAAATCGCCCCAGGAAATGTTCGGGGTCCTGGCCAAAACCTACTTTGCTGAAAAAGAGGGGCTAGACCCGGCCAAAATCGTTGTGGTGGGCGTGATGCCCTGCACCGCCAAGAAGTTTGAAGCGGCCCGCAAGGAACTCGTGACACGGGGCCAACAGGACGTGGATTATGTCCTGACAACCAGGGAAATGGCAAGGATGATTCGGCAAGCCGGCATCGATTTTGAAAAATTACCGGATGAGGAATTCGATCAGCCGCTGGGGATTGCCTCCGGAGCGGGGAACATCTTTGGTGGGTCCGGTGGCCTGACGGAGGCGGCCATTCGTACGGCCTTTGCCCTTACCAACCCCGGCGAAGCGGAACCGGTGATCCAATTCAAGGAACTGAGGGGAACTAAGGGAATCAAAGAGGCTTCCATAGATCTAAAAAAGGGCGGCAAGCTAAAAGTAGCTGTCGTCCACGGGACCCGCAATGCCCGCCGGATGCTGGAAAGGCTCAAGACAGGGGAACACTTTGACTTTATCGAGATCATGGCCTGCCCAGGGGGATGCGTAGGGGGCGGGGGCCAGCCCATTTTCGGGCAACATGATCATCGCGAACTTGCCGTGGAGCACCGACGCAAAAGGGCTGAGGCTTTATTTAAGATAGACCTGGGTAAAAAGCTGAGAAAGGCCCATGAAAACCCTGCCGTCAAAAAAGTATACCAGGATTTTCTCGGCCACCCCCTCAGCAAAAAAGCCAAAGCACTGCTGCATACCACATATACCGCCAGAGGTAAAACACCCGGGCTGAATGTACCGAAAGTTAAACCGGAACGCAAAGTTCGGAGGCCGGCAGGCCTGCCGGGCTGATTTACACCAGGCCGCCCGCCAAAAAGAAAAGAGGCGCCTGACAAGCAGCTGAACATCACAACAACTTAGTAACGGGTACCTAAGTTATTGGGTACACGGTATAGATATCTGCAGTAAGTAAAGTTTTTTGGAGGTGTCGAAACCTGAAACAGATTCGATGGATTGTCGCCTGCAGCGCATTTCTGCTTTTCTCTTTAGTCCTGGCCCTGGGGGG
>DHTR01000060.1:15089-24543 GCA_002408725.1 Pelotomaculum sp. UBA5255 | reverse complement strand
GAAGCGTCTCAAAACGGGCAATGTCATCTAAGCCGGGAACAGGGGCGTACTTTATTCTTACAAGACCCCAATTTCACCGGCAGTGATGTGATGGACCTGCAGCGAAGGCTTCAAGTGCTGGGTTATTATAAGGGAGCTTTAAACGGTGTCTACGACCTGGAAACATCCCTGGCGGTAGCCTCCGCCCAGGAGGTGTTGGACCTGCACCCGGACGGTACCGTCGACCTGTATACGCTTCAGGCTCTCGTTTCCGCAACTGACCAAAAGCTTTTTGGAGAAAAGATCCCGGCTATTCCCGAGCGGGTCAGCGTAATCATTGACATGGACAGGCTGACGCTGACCCTTTTTGACGGGGGTGAGCCGTATAAACAGTACCCGGTGGCCATGGGCAAATATGAGTCACCTACGCCCGTGGGCAACTGGGAAATTATATCAAAACAAATGAACCCGCCGAGCGTTATGGGTACACGCTGGCTCGGACTAAATATCCCGTACGGCCAGTACGGCGTCCATGGCACCAATAACCCCGGCAGCATCGGGAGTTTTGCCAGCCACGGGTGCATCCGGATGCACAATGTCCACGTTGAAGAAATTTATCCTGCTGTTGCGGTGGGAACATCGGTCACCATCATTGGGACACCCTTCGGCGCCCCGGGCGTCCCCCCTTCCGTGCTGAAACATGGCGACGTAGGGCCGAGTGTTCTGGAAGTCCAGCGCTCCCTAAAGAGGCTCGGTTATCTCAAGTGGAACCCTGACGGATTCTGGGGGCAGGGCACGGAAAAGGCGGTCAAAGAATTTCGGGAAGATTACGGGCTAAAGGGGCCCAACAACGTGGACGACAAGGTCTATCAGCTACTCGGGTTTTAAATCACGGGCATAGTTTCCCACACAATAAAAGCCGCCCGCTCCGGACGGCTTTTACCGTAACTGAAATAACTTTGTAATCTACTCACCCCAAAAATGCAGCTTGACCCTCTCTTCGATTAAGCCGCTTTTATAAGCGTAGTCATAATAAATCAGCAGCGCGTGCCGGTAGCTCTCATCAAATTCGTAGCGGAGGTTCTTGAAATAATCCTCGATTACGGACAATGGCAGTGCACTCTTTTTCTGCATCTCCGCAATCATTGCAGGAACATGGTTGACCCCGATTCTTCTGGACTCCAGAAGGGCTCTTGATAACGCTTCCACTTCCTTTGGGTTGGCCTCGGCGTATGCCCTGCGAACCACCCACATGGCGTAAACCATTTTTTCACCAGTAAACTGCTTCCAGGCTTCCCCGAGATCGGTAACCTGGTAGGGCAGGTGCTTTTCCTTTACCCGCTGGTGGGCCAGCATCGCTTCATCCCCGATTAAAAGTGCCCCGTCAGCCTCGCGCATCATCATGTCAAAGTCGGGAGACACGGTTTCAAACTGCACATCCACGTGGTAGTAATGATCAAAGAGAACCTTCAGTAAAACAATGGAAGTTGCCGAGGATTCGGTCAGGTAGACCTTCTTCCCCTCCAGTTCCGTAACCGGCACCTTGCTGAAAAACAGGATGCTCGCCACACGACCGTTCGCGCTGATGGACAGGTCGGGGAGAATTAAGCAATAGTCAACATTACGGGCATACTCTATTGAGGATATCGGAGTGACTTCCAGCTCTCCGTCTAAAAAAAGACGGTTCAAGCGGGTGGGCGACCCTTTAACCAGTTCAGCTTCAAGGGGCAGAAAACCCTCTTCCAGAGCATAGTTTACCGGCAGGTAATTCATATATTCCACCTGCCCGAGGCGCAGTCTGGACACTAAAAACCCTCCTCAAAACGTTATAGATGGTATCGCGCTTAACTGGTATTCGCCCCACCGCTTTGATCAGTCTATTACCTAAAGCCTTAGACATAAAATGGCCGGTTGCCGCACCTGCGTCATGGGCGATTTTCTCCTCCGCCACGGTGCCATCCAGGTCGTCAACCCCGAAGGAAAGGGAAACCTGGGCCGGTTTTGGGCCGATCATAATCCCAAAGCCTTGACCCGTTTAAAGTTATCCGGCATCAGCCTGGCCACGGCCAGGTACTTAAATTGCCATACTCCGTTTTATCTAAAAGCCCCGTTAGCTATTCAATTCTGTATTTTTCGGGTGCTAGTCCAGAAGAAATGAAGTTAGACCTTGACACATGCTAAAGCAGGTGTAAAGGGTATAAAATATCCAGGAAAGCAAACAAAAACATTATAACACTCAGCATCCCGTTTAAATTAAAAAACGCGATACCAGCCCGGGACAGGTCGTCTGGCCGCACCAGCGTATGCTGATAAATCAGAATGCCAACAGCTAGCACCACCCCGGTCAGATACAGGGCTCCTGCATTTAAGATTAAACCCGCAGCTAGAAATAGCAGCGGCGCCACAACATGGGAGAAGACGGAAATGGCCAGTGCCCTCTTGATCCCGAAGCGTGCTGGAATCGAACAAAGCCCTTCCTTCCGGTCGAATTCATAATCATCACAAGCGTAAATAATATCAAATCCGGCAACCCAAAAAAGGACTCCCAACGCCAGCAATACCGGCGCCAGGTCAACGCGGCCAGAGATGGCAATCCAGCTTCCCAGGGGCGCCAAACCCAGCGCCGCTCCCAAAAACAGGTGGCAGGTCCAGGAAAAACGCTTGGTGTAGGAGTAGATCAACAGCACCAGCACGGCCACCGGAAAGAGCCTGAAGGCCAGGGGACTGAGCTGATACGAGGCATAAAATAAAAGGCACAAGGAAAGAAAAACATATAGCCACACTTCCGAAACGCTAATCAATCCCCTGGGCAGGGCCCTTCCCGCAGTACGCGGGTTTCTGGCGTCAATATGGCGGTCAATAATCCGGTTGAGAGACATTGCCGCCGTGCGGGCGCCTGCCATGGCCAGGGTAATATAAAGCAAATCGTGGGCCGATGGTATTTTCATTTCGGTGAGAAAGGCACCAACGTAAGCAAAGGGAAGAGCAAACAGGGTATGCTCAAACCTAATCATGTTCAGAAAGATACCCAGCTTACTAAAGACCATAACTCTTCCACTTCCCGTCAACCAACTTCTTGATCTTTTCGCTCATGACGATGTCCCCGGGCCACTGGCGATGATGTCCCTCGGAAGGTCCCTTGCGGGTGGCGTCAATGCCCATCTTAGTCCCCAGGTGAGGTAAGGGCGAAGCATGATCCAGGGCGTCCAAAGGACCATCCACTGTCATTACGTCCCGGCCCGCATCGATATTGTTAAAAACACGCCACATGACTTCAGACATGTCCTGCACGTTGACGTCCTCATCTACAACGATAATGAGCTTGGCCAGCATCATCAACCCCAGCCCCCATAAGGCGCACATTACTTTCCTGGCCTGGCCGGGGTAGCGTTTTTTAATGGAAACGATGACGCAGTTATGGAAAACCCCCTCGGGAGGCATGTTCATGTCCACCACTTCGGGCAGCGTGAGCCTCATCAAAGGCAGGAATATCCGCTCAATAGCCTTTCCGATAAAGGCATCTTCCATGGGAGGCCTGCCCACAATGGTAGCGGGGTAAATGGGATTTTTGCGATGTGTGACACAGGTCAGGTGGAAAACAGGATACTGGTCGGCCAGGGAATAATACCCGGTGTGATCACCAAAGGGCCCTTCCAGCCTGGTTTCATTGGGATCAATATACCCTTCCAGAATCACTTCGGCGTGGGCCGGGACTTCAATGTCAACGGTCTCGCACTTCACCAATTCCACCTGCTCCTTGCGCAGGAAGCCTGCAAAAAGCACCTCGTCAATCCCCGGTGGAAGCGGGGCTGCAGCTGCAAAGATCAAAACCGGGTCAGCGCCCAGCGCTACGGCCACGGGCATTTTTTCCGTCCAACCGCGCAACTTGCCGCAGTGCTCCGCTCCGTCCTTATGAATGTGCCAGTGCATCCCGGTGGTTGTCTCATCGTAAACCTGCATCCGGTACATGCCGACGTTCCTTCGCCCGGTCTCCGGATCCCTGGTAAAAACCAGGGGCAGGGTGATAAACGGCCCGCCGTCCTCCGGCCAGCACTTTAAAACGGGTAGCCCCGCCAGGGATGGCTTATTTATCTGGACAACTTCTTTACATGGGCCGCTTTTGACATCCTTGGGCAAGAAGGATGATAACTTTGCCAGCCTGGGGATCGTTTTCAGCTTACCCCAAAAAGTGGTTGGCAGTTCTGACTGCTGCAGGAAGGAAAGGAGTTCATCCCCAATCCGGTCCAGGTCCTCCACGCCCAGGGCCAGTTTCATCCTTTCCAGGGTTCCAAATAAATTGGTGACAACCGGCATCGAGTAACCCTTAACACGATCAAAAAACAGTGCCGGACCGCCAGCCTTAACAACCCTGTCGCTAATTTCGGTAATTTCGAGCTCGGCGTCAACTTCCGCCGCAATTCTTTTCAGCAGCCTCCGGTTTTCCAACTCTGCTATGAAGGCGCGCAAATCGGAATATGCCACTTTTGCACCTTCCTTTTAAAAACACTGGTTTTGCGGGCGTTTCACCGGTATTTTACGATTTATTTTTTTGTCCGATGTGTACTGCAACGATACCGCCGGTCAATTCATGGTAGCGAGCGTTTAATAGGCCGGTTTCCTCAAAGATATTCCTGATTTCCGACTGGTGTGGAAACACCTTCAATGAATTGGGAAGCCAGCTGTACGGCCCGCTCACGCCAACCCCCATTCTCCCCAGCAGGGGGACAAGATGATTAAAATAACAATAATAAAGCTGTTTAAAAACAGGCGCGCTGGGCTTGGCTAACTCCAGGGAGAGGACTTTTCCCCCTGGCTTCACCACCCTGCGCATCTCATCGATGACTTTCCGGATGTCCGGCACATTGCGCAGGGCAAAACCAATGGTGGCGCAATCAAAGGTGTCGTCCGGAAAAGGAAGAGCCATGGCGTTACCCTTGACCAGTTCAATTACGCCATGATCCGGGGTCCGTTGGATATTTTCTACGGCCCTGGCCAGCATCTTCTCACAAAAATCGAGGCCCACCACGTGTCCCTGCAGGCCAACCACTTTTGCCTGTTCCAGGGCAAGCATCCCCGTACCGCAACAAACATCCAGGCCCCTTCCACCCGGTCCGAGCCCTGAATGTTCTATTGTAAATTTTCTCCAGTATTTATCACGATTGAAAGACAGGGTTGTATTGAGCAGGTCGTACCGGTGGGCGATGGACGAAAAAACCGCGTGTACGTATTCTTCTTTATTTTTGTGTTGGCCGAACTGCATTAAATAACCTCCGGGTTTAAGGTTTGAACTACATAAGGCAGCCGGCCCGTGGTAGATCACTTAGCCGGCAGTTTTTAGATGACCATGCGTCGTACAGGAAGCCCCTGACGGTACAAGTTATGGACCAGTTTTTCCAGGAGGGTTCTCTCCGGCCCGGCTGATACCGAGGAAAGGGAGTTAAGCGCCTCTACCAGATAAGTGGAGGCATGTTCCATGGGGATACCATGTTCAAGAAGGCCGTAAGCCATTCCCAGGTTTAATCCGTAGCACCGCATGGATTCCCGGTCCTCAGGCGCCGCGTCCGTCAGTAAAGCGCCCAGGGAGCAACACCCGGCAAAGAGAGTGGCAGTTTCTTTACGCACCACCTCGCGAAAAGCCTTAGAGGGTGGAACCTGCCTGGTCAATTTCTTTTTCAGAAGCCCTCCCTCGTGGATCTGGCAAATAATCTCCGCCAGGGGGTCGAGCAGGTTGAGGATACCCGCTTCGGACAAGAAGAAAAAAAACTTCCCGTAAAGGTAGTCCCCAACCAACACCGGAAATTGGGAACCGTCTTTCGGGTCGACATTCCCACGATAATATTCCGAGTCGTTTTCCGATATTCCCTGATGAACATTTGATGCCATATAAATGAACTGAATAACGCCGGCAAGGGCTATGGTCTTTTCCCGGGCCAGTCCGTAAATCCGTGAGGACAGGATTACCAGTACCGGCCGAATATTTTTGTTGATTGAAGAAAAATCCAGGTGTGCGTATGTTCCCAGGTATCCCGTCTTAATCGTAAGGTGCTTCTTGATCAAATTGTGTACCGCAAGAAGTTCATCATCAATCGGTGTGCTGATATTGCTTAACATTTCAGCAAGGCTCCCCCTTTATACTACTATGTATATATTCGGTACACCCTTACAATTTCCTTCTCGACAGCAATTTTTAGTATCCGGCGCGGAAATATTAACCCCTAAAAATCAGCAAGCCTTGCAATTCTTCTCATTGCAAGGCTTGCTAATTATTCTTTTTGTTGGTACTAATAAATATCCCTCCTAGAGATTTGCGGCTACCTTAAAGCAAGCTTCCGGCATGATACCCCGTTTCATTTCTTTAGCTGTCATGTGTTTCGCGCTAAAATGGTCGGTCAGGTAATTGCATGCGTCCCATGGATTTACTCTTTCACCGCAGGTGAACACGTCCACTGCCGCGTAGCCCAGTTCCGGCCAAGTATGGATAGCCAGGTGTGATTCGGATATTACCACCACACCGCTTACCCCTTGAGGACTAAATTTGTGGAATACGCATTCTCTGACCTCAGCGCCAGCCTCCAGCGCAGCGTTTACCATGATTTCTTCAACCTTTTTAATGTCATTTAGAACGTCAAAGTCGCATCCACAAATTTCAGCCAATACATGGCGGCCCAAATGTTTCATCTATCTGCCTCCTTTTAGACAATATTTATGGAATTAACAAACCCCCAGTATAAACGCAAGGATTGGTCAATTCCAATCAAATTCAATTTTAGCATATTATCTTATCTTGTCAATAAAATTTTGAGCCTGTCGACCATTAACCCCGCATATATTTCAATATTCTAAAATTGTTTAAAATACTCCGGGTTTAAGCGCTAACACCGTTACTTAGTGTACCGATCCCCTCTATTTCCACTTCCACCCTGTCGCCTGTAGACAGGAATCCCACCCCACCCGGCGTCCCCGTCAGGATGATATCGCCGGGAACGAGCGTCATTATTCCGGATACAAAACTGACCAGTTCCGGAACACTGTAAACTAGATTCTCAGTTGAAGATTTTTGCCTGATGATCCCGTTTAAACGCAGGGAAACCGTAACGTCACCGGGATCCAAGTCATTAACAATATACGGACCGAGCGGTAGAAACGTGTCAAAAGATTTGGCCCGGGTCCACTGTCCATCCTTGCGCTGGAGGTCCCTGGCCGTGACATCATTGGCGCAGGTGTAACCAAAGATGTAATCCCGGGCTTCTCCGGGCTTAACCCTCCGGCAGAGTCTGCCGATAACCACGGCCAGTTCAGCCTCGTAGTCCACTTGCCTGCTCGATAGAGGTAAGATTATGCTTTCACCATGACCAATCACTGCAGTAGGTGGTTTTAGAAACAAAACGGGCTCCTCCGGTACGGCCAGGTTCAGTTCCTCTGCATGGTCCCGGTAATTGAGCCCCACGCAAACAGCCTTGGTTGGGGAGCAAGGCGCCATGACTACAAGTTCTTCCAGGGGATAATCCCTGTCGCCGGGCTGGATACCCTGGAAAGGATCGCCTGCAAGGGCGGTTACCCTGTTCCGTGCTATCATTCCATAAAACACCTGGCTCTTATACATATATCTCCCAATCAGCAAATAAACGAACTCCTCATTGGTTAATTTTGAAAACGTCCTCAAGACAGTATGACTTCTCTTAAGCCCTTATAATCCAAGGCCATACTAATTCTCTTTCCGGCTAGCCTTTCCCTGCAAATTACTTTTTTTATTTCTCCGCAAGATCATACCATTAGGGCAATTTCTAACTAATTTAAAGAGCGAGTAAACCTGAGGATAAGCTGGGAAACTGTTTCATCTTATTAATCTGAATAAAAAGCGCCGGCATTTAGCCGGCGCAAGAAAATCTATTTACTGTTATCCTGGCTTGCGCAATTGCCGGGTCTCCAGTCTTCACAAGCTCCGTTAAAAATCTGCACACAATTCACTTCTTTGAAAATGTAAAATATGAAACCAGGACAACAACAATCCACTTTTGTATTGCAGTTTTTAAAGTCACCCATTGTTCCCCTGACGGCTTCCAAAGCTTCTTTAACCATCTTTTTTCCTCCATTCAATTTAAAATTTTTAGCTACAACCACTTTTTGACATTATTCAGAAAAATTTAATTTTACCTAGTAAACATTTTTTACGCATGGACTGCCGGGTCTCCAATCTTCACATGAACCATTGAATATTTGCACACAGTTTACTTCTTTAAAAATAAAGAACACAAAATTGGGACAGCAACAATCGACAAATTTACCACCCCTGGTATTATCCACTTCATCCAACGTTTCCTGAATTGCTTCTGAATCTTTATCCACGAAATTTCCTCCTTTCACAAATATATCCTCAGAAATTACTACTTCTACATCATATGAATTAATAGCTTAAATTTTGACTATATTAAAAGGATATTTTCGGGAATTATTGCCATGTTACCAGGAAAATTACATTCAACTTGACTGGTGCAAGGGGAAAAATACTTGATGGTAAAACAGCTTAACCGATAGGCCACCAGATATGGCAACCTGGTCTGCCAAACTTCCCAATAAAAAAAATGCCTGACCTGACCAAGAAAGGTTTCCTCCATTGCCCCATGTTTAGTCATAAAAAAAGCACCTCATTCATTGGTATTTATGTCTTACTTTACCAAACACCAATATTATAGTGCCCCATGTTGGCTATCCAACTCTTCATTTATATTTGTTTACCGCTAAACCATTACAGCACGATCTTCCTAACAGGTTCTCAGCTTAACCCAATTTAGCCAAACCTACTTTTATCAGATCTACATGTTCAAGCTGAAGAAGAGCCTCCTTTTTTTCAAGACCTCCTGCGTAACCAGTCAGATTTCCGTTGGAACCCACGACCCTATGGCACGGTATCAATATGGAAATGGGATTGTGCCCAACAGCACCGCCTACAGCCTGGGCAGACATAAAGGATAATCCCCGCCCAACAGCAAGTTCCTTTGCAATTTGACCATATGTTGTAATTTGCCCGTAGGGGATTCTTAAAAGGATCTCCCAAATAGCTTTTTGAAAAGTCGTTCCTTGAGGGTCAAGTCGCAGCTCAGGTATGGAATCTCTACCTGAAAAGTAATCAGCCAACCACACCCGTAGTGCCTGAAAAACAGTAGAATCAGGCTCACAAACCCATCTGTCTGTTTTAGACGGGTAATACTTTTGTCCAATGAACCATAAGCCGGTAAGCGCTCCTTTTTCAGCAGACGCTGTCATAGCCCCCAAAGGAGTATCAATTGTACAGGTATAGAGCACGGTTTCAACAACTCCCCCTGAGTATTCCTATTTCTAAATCACAGTTGATCCTGCCGTCTACAATTTCGATCACCCGGTCCGCACCGGCGGCGATATCGCGGTCGTGGGTGACCATCACCAGGTTCGTTTTGTTTTCCCTGACAATTTCTTTTAAAAGTTCCATCACCATATT
>DHTR01000060.1:11112-14829 GCA_002408725.1 Pelotomaculum sp. UBA5255 | reverse complement strand
GCAATGGCCACCCTCTGCTGCTGGCCCCCGGACAGCTGGTTCGGGTACTTGCCGCCGTACTGTTTAATCCCTATCCGCTCCATCAGGTACATAGCCCGGTCGACAATCTCTTGAGGCGGTTTGCCTTTCCCAATCCAATAAGGAATGAGGATGTTTTCAAGGGCCGTAAACTCGGGGAGCAAATAGTGGAACTGAAAGATAAAGCCGATTTTCTCGTTGCGATAGGAGGCCAGCTGGCTCTTACCCAGTTCGGTAATGTCCTGGCCGTCCAAAAAGACTTTGCCGCTGGTCGGCGCCTCCAGCAGGCCGATAATATTTAAAAGGGTGCTCTTGCCCGATCCGGACGGCCCGATAAATGCGGTAAACTGGCCGCTCTTAATAGAGAGATCGATATCGAACAGCACCTGGACGACCACTTCATCCCCGTAGAACTTGTTGATTTTATCCAGAACGATAATATTATCCATTTCTGATCACCTCCATCGGGTTCAGCCCGGCTGCCCTGCGGGCAGGTACGAGAGCTGCCACGGAGGCCGAAACGGCAGCTAATACCGCCGGCAAAAGGATGTTTGTCAGCGTTATTTTTAATTCATAAGTCGGGCCGCCACTGCTTTTTGTCCCAAACATAAACATTTCAGTCATGCCGAGCCCCAGCAAAATGCCTACCAGCGCTCCGGCAAATCCCATGGAAAAACCCTGGATGATAAAAATACGGGCTGCGCTTTTGTCATTTGTGCCCATTGCCTTGAGGATGCCGAGCTGGCGGGATTTTTGAATGGCAATAATGGCCAGGACACTTGCAATACCAAGGGTAATGCTGAGCAAAACAAAAAACTGAATCATGGCGGACGAGGTGTCCTGCGCTCTCAGGCCGCTCAACAGTTCCTTGTTTCTTTCCTGCCAGGACTCCACTTTCACCTGACTAAAGCTCCCCCTCAGATTTTCGGCCAGGCTGTCTGCCGCAAAAACATCATCCACCTGAATTTCTATGGCCGAAACCCCGGTGATGTCCAAAAAATTCCGCGCCCGGTCCAGGGACATGACTACCATATTGTTGGCCGCCGACGCTCCCAGGTCGAATATGCCCTGGATGGAAAAATAATCGCCCTCTCCCTTTTGGTTTCTCAGGTAAAAAGTATCACCCACTTTAAGGCCTGACTTTTCCGATGAGGCCACGCCGATCAAAACGTTGTTCCCGCCCGGCCGGAGCTCCCCGTTTACAATATTCTTTTTAAACTTGTAGATTACATCGGCTTCGGGCAGGGTTATTCCTTTGATGATAACCGGGAAAGACGATCTGCCTTTTTCTATGTAACCGTTGCCGTTAACCATCGGCGCAGCGACAGTTATTTCATTTATGCCGCCCAGGTAATCACCGTAACGCTGCCACGACAATATTTCGCTTTCCTCGGTTTTCAGCGGCTTTTGGTAATCATCTATGGCGCCCCCGCCAATCCCCAAAGGCAGCGGAGAGGATAACGGCGGCGCGATGGTAATGTGCGGGGAAGAACCAATGGTGCGCTGAATGAGGTTTCTCTGCAGCCCGTCCATTAGTGATATTAAAAATACCTGCACGGCCACCCCGACTGCAATGCCGAGAATAATCAGCGCCGTCTGCGACCTGCCGTTCACAAGAAACCTGCGGGCTACCATGAATTCGTAAGTATTAAATCGCATCGGGCAGGACCTCCCGGCCGAGGTGCACTTTGAAGCCGCCTGGTTTCTTGGCCGGAGACAAAACTACGGTTCCTTCCGGGAGGTCTTCGGCAATAACCCAGCGCTCGCCTACACTGCGGTATGCGATTGGTGTTTTAACAGCCTGATCATCTTTCAAGATCCAAACAAACGCTTCTTTTTCTGTAAAATCTACAAATTGCTTGGGCAGCGCGTTAACCTGCCTGTTGGTCTCCGACAAAAGCTCGACACTTGCTGCCATGCCATACCGAATAAAGGGTTTCGCGTTTTTGATCTCCAGCCTCAAAAGGCAGGTTCCTTTTTTTTCGTCAATCTGGGGGGCAATGTAAAACAGCTCGGCTTCAAGCTTGTCCTGAGGGTAGGCGTCAAGCGCCACTAAAGCAGGCTGCCCCGGCTTGATCTGGGAAAGCTCTTTTTGGTCGACATCTGCCTCAACCACCCAGTTTTGCTGCCTCAGCACAGTTATAAGCACCTCCCCAGTCGTTACCTGCTGGCCGGTAGAGTAATTCACCTTGCTGACCGTTCCCGTAACCGGTGCTATGATCTTCTTATCTCCCACTACTTTTTGCGCTATCTTTAACTGGGCCTCATTATAGGAAATCTGGGCCTCAATCTCCGCCAAGCTGCTTCCCCCTGCCAGGGAGTCCCTGGTAAGTACAGCCTGGTTATATTGGGAAAGGAACAATTGGTAATTATTGACGGCTTTTTCAAAATCCACTACCGGCACGGCGCCCTGCTCATGAAGCGTTTTGAGACGGTTCATCTCTTTTTCCGCTTCTAAAAGCTTTACTTTGTCCTGGCGCACCTGCTCTTCCTGCTTGGGCAAAGCCTCTTCCTCAATATTTCTTTTCTTGCTCCGGCTCAGGTTCAGGTCGCTCAAGGCCAGTTGCATATTCTGCCTGTCCTGGTAGTCATCCATCTCGATCAGCAGTTGGTCTTCCTGGACCAGTTCCCCTTCACGGCAGTTAACAGCCGATATTTTACCGGAGGTAGCTGCGGTAATCTCGTAGGGCTGGGGAAAGCTGACCCTGCCGCTGGCCAACACGGCACGGTTGATGTCAAGCGGCTTTAACCTGTAATAATCGATTGTATTTTTTTTAAGATAAACTGTCCGCCCCCCTAGTAAAACAAAAACAAGCACGAGAAATGCCGCCGAGATTTTTAGCCAGTTAATTTTCTTTTTTTCCGCCACGCTATAAGGCCCCCTTCAAATGAGTTAACTAATTAAATTGCAGAGCTGACGCATCAAAAACCACCGCATACCTAATTTGCCAGGAATTTGGGCAGGTAAATTGTGCGAATAACAATTTTGGCCCGTTCACTCTAACGCCTTATACAACGCCATGTTTGCGATTCATTCGTACCTGATTAAATTGGAAGCATTTTTAAAGACCTGTTGCTTAATATGTACCGGATAGAATCTGCAATGCGACTTTTGGACGGCTTCGGGCTGGATAAATGCGCATAGGCAAACGGCAAGGTTGGTCAAAAATCCTTTTCCAGCTCTTCCAGGTGAAGCGAAAGCAACTCAATAGTTCGTTTTAGCCGGGGTCGAATCTCCTCCCGCATATCTTTATAGACCTCTCTCCCAGCGTCTTTCAGTTCATAGATACGCTTAGGATGACCGCTGGAATCATCGATATATTCAGAAACCAGACCCAAACGCGCCATTCGCTGCAAAAGAGGGTAGACAGACCCCGGGGAAGGTTTCCAGTTCCCCCCGGTTATCTGATAAATCTTGTCGATAATTCTTTTTCCATACGTTTTTTCCTGCGCCAGCAGGCCGAGGACATAATACGGGAGGAGGCCCTTTAAGAGCAGTCCCCTGCTCAATTTTGAAACATCAATGAGCTTTTCATATATATTTTCCTTATCTTTTTTCATGTGCGGCCCGGATGCAGGCGTCTAAAAACTGTCGTACGCACCCGTAAAACACAACTCCTTCCCTACAGCAAACATAAAATAGTAGACACACAAACCAATTACCCGGCATTAAAATCGATAACGATATATATCGTTATC
>DHTR01000060.1:10765-10911 GCA_002408725.1 Pelotomaculum sp. UBA5255 | reverse complement strand
TAACGATATATATCGTTATCGATATCTTATCACCTAATTTATCCATTAGTCAATTATTATTCCAGACGGTGAAATAGCTAAAGGCCTTTTGTTTTTTATGATATGCTTTTTGTGTAACTTTTTAGCTTGTTAATTCGTGTATATAC
>DHTR01000060.1:2651-10571 GCA_002408725.1 Pelotomaculum sp. UBA5255 | reverse complement strand
GCTTGTTAATTCGTGTATATACTGAAGGGAGGGCGCAGATGGAGGTTAAAAATCCCCTGGAAACAGTCTATAAGCTCTACTTAAATGATGTCTACAAGTATTTGCTCCATCTGTCAAAACATCCTCAAACAGCACAAGATTTGACCCAAGAGACATTTTACCGGGCCTATCTTTATCTAGACAATTATCAGGGGGAGAAAGTTAAGCCCTGGCTGTTGCATGTGGCCCGCAACGTATTTATTGACTGCTGCCGCAAGGAGAAGCGCCATATTTCTATAGACTCTGTGGATGTGGAACGAGTTTTCTATAGCGGCCAGGCTGGGCCGGAGGAAATTTATCTGTTATCCGAAGAAATACATGAAGGGCTAAAGCTATTAACCTCCTTGCCCCCAAAGCAGCAGCAGGCGATTCTTCTTTGTGACTATTATAGTTTTACATATCAGGAGGCTGCTGAATTGCTGGATATTACCCTGCCCAATCTCAAGGTTAGCCTTTTCCGGGGGCGGAGGAAAATTAAAAAACTAAAGGAAAGGGAGGCAAAGAGATGAACTGTTCAGATGTGGAAAAAAAATGGGAAAACTATTTGAGCGGCAACCTTACTGTTGCAGAGGAAGCGCAAATAGAAGCACATATCAATAAATGTAATGCTTGCAACACTAAACTAAATGATGAACTGCGAAGCAAAAGTGCAGCATTCCTTAATAATGAGAAGGAAACCAGGATACTCAAATATGCCAAATGGAAAAGCAGAATTACCAATGCCCTTTTTGTGCTTTTCCTGATACTTTTAATTACCATTGTGAGCAGTTTGTTGTCTGCACTGTATTATATTTGGGGTGAGCCCGACCGGGCTCACAATGCTATTAGAGTGTCAAGTATGATGACAGAGATGACCATGCCCAACATCATTCCCGGAAGTGGCGGCAGCAACATAAAGAGTTTTTTCAGAATGGAAAGCAGCTACGAACTGCGGAAACAAGTGGGCAGGGAAATACAATCCATTGGCACCCTGGAAACCAACATGCTTTTCAACTTGATGAATGTGGTAAGAAATTGGAATGGCGGCTCGTTAGATCTAAAACTGTACTTTGTTTATCCCGAAAAACAAGGGGGACTAGAAAATGAAAACACCTGGAGCAATTTGGAAATATTACCTGAAGGCACCGTTTCTGAATTAGCCGTCTCCTTTGACCAGAGCTATTCTTTAGATGAAGTTTATCAGCTTTTCTCCGGGTATGATGTTGAGCTGCTTTGGTTTGCGGTTAACACCGGAGTGGAATCTGTTTTAAGGAATACTCATATTAGTACCATTAATGGCCTTTGGGGCTTTCCTCACTTTGGAAATTCACTGATTTATGAACCAGACAATATAGGAGGTTATACGTTAAAAGTTGACGGTGACAGTGAGAAAAAAGCCGCTGCCTTTATTGGTGCACTGGAATTTTTAATTGAACATGAAGCCTGGGCCCAAAAGTCGTACCGGGGGAATACTAAGGAGCTTTTGTTGCAGGAACGACTGAATTATGTCAAGGAAAATGGAGTTAAAGTTTATGGAGCTGTTGTCACCGGACCAACCAAGGAACTATTACGCTTAAAAGAGGTCGAGGAAATCAGGTTTCCTGTACTGGGAGAGGTAACCTGGTGGAATTGGCAGGCGAGAGATTATCATGGGACTATATGGAATTAAGGTGAGCACGGGTGTCAAGGGCGCCTATATACATTGAATTTATAGGATATGCTTTGGGTACATGTCTTTTTAGAATGCTGTCAAGGTCTTTAGAAACGACTTAATTCATAAGCATTGCTTTTGAGAGAAGCATTATGGGATGGGGAAATTTTACATGAATAAAAAAGTAAAATATACCATACTAATTTCCATTTTTATAACCATTATAATAATTATTATTTACTACCCTTACACTGAGTGCCTTTCTGCAACAGACATACAGAAAATCACACTAAATTCTACCGCACTGGCTTTACTGGTATTGCTGGGAATTTACTGTTTAAAAACAGTAATAATGATCATTCCTCACGTAGTTCTCTATATCAGCGCAGGCTTAATGTTTCCGACATTATGGGCAATTGTGATAACCTACTTCTGCCTTACTGTGGAAATGACAATCTGCTTTTTCATGGGGCGCCGCCTGGGCCGTAGAAGTGTAATTAGTTTAATAGAGAAAAATGAGCGTGCAAGACGAATACTGGAATATTTCAACGGAAACAGTGTGATGAGTTGCTTCCTTATTCGGTTTGTCCCCGGGCCGCCGGCCGATCTTACGAGCATGTTCATAGGTGCGACAGATGTACAATATCCCCATTTCATACTATCCACATTGTTAGGACTTACGCCCGGCATGATACCTTTCGTTTTGGCGGGAAAAACAGCAGCCACTCCTCTTTCGTCTGAGTTTCTTATTCCTTTTTCGATAAGCATAGCCCTAACATTTTTCTTGGCAGCCGGATATCATTTGTGGCTAAAAAACCTGAAATTAAGGACAAACAAATATTGATATTTTTGTTGAACAGTGAGAGCTATCCCTTCACCAGTATATGAAACGGCTGGTGGTGGGCTTCTATCTGTTCTTCCATAGCGCTGAAGAGATAGGTTTGGCAAGCCCATCTGTCGTAATAGGAAAGTTTTCTGAACATACTCAGTACCCGCCTAAAAACGGATTTCCCCAGGCCAGGGCTCTTTCAGGCTTCTAGCCCAAACCCGGCACAGGTAGTCCCAGGAGTGGCCCTTCTCCACAAGGTGAAACAGGTAAGCCCCTTTTGGGGTCAGCTTGAACGAGTCATCTTCCAAAACGGCAAGGCCGCAAATACGTAACGCTGCCAATAAAAGGCTGAAGCGGCGTTTAATAGGTTCATGAAACAGTTCCAGGAAACGCTGGACCGGGATATTCAGATCATACATCCGCCAGTAGAGCCAGTACAGCATTTCCAACCGAGCGGGCATTTTCATCCCTATTGAAACCGGCAGGTCTTTTTTAACGGCGTTAATATATTGACCCACGTCAAAAGTGTTCAAGTAAAAGTAACCGCTATTTAGGGAAGCGGCCCCGGCGCCGATACTGACGAACCTTTCCCGTGTCACCGAGCTGTATCTGGGCGCCCCTTCGCGCGTATAGGTCCAGATAGAGGTCCTTTTATACCCGCATTTTTGAGCCAGATCTACAATGGCGTCCAGCATTTTTTTCTCGGCCACCATGCCGGTTTTCCTCAGTCCAAGACGTCTGATGTAAGAGTCCATCCCGGTGTAGGGAAATACGATCAGCGGGTAGGCCGAAACCTGGTGAGCGCCCAGTTCAAAAGCTTTGGCTACGTCGTTTACAGCATCGCCCAATTCCTGTCCGGGCAGGGCAAAGATCAAATCCACGTCAACAGTATCAAACCCGGCGTCAACAGCCATTCTAACCGCGTCTACCGCTGTCGGTCCGTCGTACGGCCTGCCGATAACCTTTAAAAACCGGCTGTTGAATGTTTGAACCCCGACGCTCAACATATTCACCCCGGCCTCCCGGAGTAATCTCAGGTTCTCCGGGTTGAGGTCGTTTGGGTGAGCCTCCACCCCGATACAGTTACCTGTATTGAAAAGCCCCTTGATTCTGTTTATCAGTTGAACCAACTTCGGGGTTACTGAGGTAGGAGTTCCGCCGCCGAAATAAACCGAGTCAATCCGGGCGCTGCTGAATATTTCCTTGTAGCGCAGCAGTTCCAGTAAAAGGGCTTTGCAGTATTCATCTGCCTTATCTTCCCGGTACAGGCACTTATTATAAGGGCAAAAAGGGCAAATCCACCGGCAGAAGGGAATATGCACGTAAAGCCCAAAGTTTTTTAGGGATGAGTCAAATTGAGGCGTTTCGCCTGAATTCAAGCAAAAAGGCTTCAACTGTCCGGCCAAAAAAACCCTTAGAAGGGTTGAAAGCATCGTAATTCCTTCTTTTTCCTTATCTAAATTTTGATTTCAACTATTTATGGACGCACCAGGCCATAACTACCTTCCAGTTGTTGGCGCCATAATAGCCCTGGGGGATATCCGGATCTTCATAAATCAGGCCCTGCTCTCCCCCATCCGGCTCGGCACGCCAGATGGAAGCTTTTTCACCCTCCACCCGCACCCACATCAGGCCTTTGCCTCCTTCGGCCTTTGGTTTTATAGCCGGATGCTTTAATAACTTCCCCAATTAAAAGTACCGGATTGGTCATAATAGGCTTCCCTTATCACCACAAACGGTAAGTTTACCTAAGAATTCAAGCAAAGAAGCTCAAGCCCAGTGGAGTTGTCTTTCTGATAAATAATGTGAGAGCCTGTACTTTTCATCGTCAAGTCGGATGGGAGCCAATCATATGAAGTTAATGATATGCCATTTCATCTGATCATCACTGTAGCGAATGTACGTCAGCCAACCACCTGGTCTCACGACGGCCAATGGCTGGCGTTTATCCGCGTCACCGACCAGGAGGCCGATACCGCCCCGCTCTGGTTGGTATTTAATTGTACAAAAAACTAAAATCGGGTTTCAGCATATCGTTTAATACTGAAAATTCAACCGGGAATTCCTGTATGCCGGCGGCATAGGGCCAATATTCATACTGCTGGAAATAGACCACAACCGCATCATTAGACAGGTAAAAGTCCTGGTCTTCCTTGATGGCTTCAAAGGATGCAATTGAATAATCAGGCAATATT
This sequence comes from Pelotomaculum sp. UBA5255, assembly GCA_002408725.1. Taxonomy (GTDB): domain Bacteria; phylum Bacillota; class Desulfotomaculia; order Desulfotomaculales; family Pelotomaculaceae; genus DTU098. The sequence goes on along the minus strand of DHTR01000060.1, from coordinate 5,878 downwards.
CCTTCCTTTACCCTCTCATTTATCACATTCCTGACGATATCGCTGATATAAGAAACATAGTCTGCATCAACCTTCACCAGATCCCCAAGCTTGTATTCTGCACCTGTTTTCAGGTCAAGGGTATGGGAGCTTTGCACCGTAAGTCCATGCGCTCCTCCGGTATATTGGTAATTCAAGAATACAACGCCTAGCAATCCGTTTTGATTGTATTTCAACCGGTAGTCGAAATAGGTTTCACACTTATTTGGACTGCCTGTATACCCGGACGCTATGACCTTTTCCATTTCATCCGCATTTTTCAGCCCCTCATTTTTGGCATCCATAGCTAATTCCTTGAAGAGCGAGTTTATACTGTCCTGCACGGTTTTATCAATCAAACCGTCAATCTGCGGATACTGTAAGGTTGTTTCGATTATATCGGTCTCAGAAGCTTCTATTATTGCCTTTATGGAGATTGCATTCTCTTTTACGCTTTCAAGTTGAACCATTCCGTTTTGCCTGTCCCACCGGACTTTAAGCCCCAAGTTGTCAGAGAAGAAATCCGCCCCCATGTAGGTACTGTCTGCGACGATGTTGTAATCTCCGCTCATATAATAAAGATGGTCATTCGCGGTTATTTTATGGTTATTCAGGTCAATCATTATATTTTTCCCGGGCTTGGAGACGGATATCGGATTATCCTTTCCCGACCACTGTATTTCATATCCAAGCGCTTCACCAACCGCCCGCAGCGGCAAATAAACATTTCCTCCGTCAATATAGGCGGCGGCCTCAATTTTAGTACCGTCCAGCACGATTACAGGTTGACTGTCAGTTGCCGCAAAACCAAATGCAGGTATTGACAAAAGCATGGAAATAATTACTGCTGCCATAAAAACCTTTTTAGTCATGAGATCGACACTCCTTAGCATTATAAGTCTTATTCTGTTGTTTAATCCTGTTTTCACCAGGGACTTCCCTCCACGAATTCCACCGTCGCCTTATTTGCCGGGATACGTATTAAAACATACGGGCAGGTGATCACCTGTGCTGTCACCTGACCGGGCGCCGGGCCGTCAATCCGGTAATAAACCTTCAACTTGCCCGAACTGCCGGAGATACTGATGACCCCCACGCTGTAGCCGGCCGTCGGCTTTTCTCCCGCAGCGGCGAGCAGATAGCTCCATCCACCCAGGGTTTTCGAGCCGGTAAAGGGCTGCATGGTGTTGGCGGCTATCCACTCCTTGATTTCTTGCGGGACGCTTTCATCATCCTGGGACATGATCTTGAAGGGCACCGGCCTTCCATACAGATCAACAGGCCGGTAATACGGCGATCCCATCTCTTGAATAAGGTTTTTCGCTTTTTCGATGCTGTCGCTTTGAGGGTATTCCTCTAATATTCTTTGCAGATAAGCGGCATCGCCGGTGTAAGCGCCAAGGGCCAGCAGGGCGTCATCGGCCATGGAGCTGTCCGGGTATTCTTGGACAAATTGCCGGTAGGTGGTAACTATTTTTTCTGTAATTTCCGGCATGTTGAAGCCGAAGGAAGCGTCCTGTCCCCACTCGTCCAGGCCGATGTAAGAAAGGCCGGTGGAGTAAAGCGCCTTGGCCTTCAGCTCCAGGGGGAAGGACTGATCCTGATAGGCCTGCTGGAAATAGGGCAGGCTGTGGTTGTAGTTGATCATCTCCCGCACGAAAACAGCCATTTCCGCCGGCGCGTGGCCGTGGCCCGTACTGTTGATATGCCCCAACCAGTTGTAATACTGGCGCTGCCCGGCCCACAGGTGGTTGTAGTACAGCATCTCGTTATGAAAGATGGCCGCCGCCAGACCGTACAAGTCAGCGGGATCCTTTGATTTTTCCCACTGCGCCTGCAAACCGGCAATTCTTTTTACTTCGACCAGCTGCTTTTCCACAGAGCCGCGGAAGTCGTATTCATCTAAGTCGTTAAAATAGTTAAACGGTAAGCTATTCTGGCTGACTGCCAGATCTTCCTGTTTTAAAAATTCCTCGAGCCTGGAAGCGGCCTGTGCATAATCCTCCCGGCGAATTTCCTTGACGGCCAGGGAATAGTTGACAAAGGCCTGCAGGGGCGGTTCCAGTTTTTCCAAGGACAGCGCCTTGAGCTGGTTGTAAGTCATCCTCACGTCCAGGATGTAGACCAACCTGCCGTCTGCTGCGTAGCGCATGTCCCCGTCGGGTAAAAAGCGCGCCTGCTGCATCGTTTTTATGGCGTCGGCAAAACGTTCCTTGATCTCGTAACAGCGGGCCAGGCGGTAGGCGGCGTCGTCAGCGGCCGGGTGGCGGGAAAACTCAGCCAAGAACTCTTCCCAGCCGGGGATTTCCCGGTCGTCCGGGTCGTACTCCTCATCCCCGTATGGAGGCACCCAGACAGTGTTAAATGATTCCTCTGTACGGTCTATTTCAAAATAAGGCTGCCCCCGCACTTCTTCGTAGACCTTGACCCCCCGGCCCAGGAAGCTTTGCGGGAATTTTTGGCCGGCAGCCTTCAACAACCGCCAGTCTGTTTGAAAAACCCATTCTTTTTGAGCCGGGGTAGCCACTCCGTTTTGGTCCGTATCCCGCACGAACCACTCCAAGGCCTTTTCCTGGCCCAAATCCGTGTAGAGGACGGCAAGGCATTCCTGGCGGCAATACGGCGAAGCGTCCGTTTCGGCTGTTTTCCACAGCCACTCAATCAAATCGTTTATACCGGCTTCTTTCTGCTGTGAGAGGTTGGAGCCGGCAATTATACGGATTAAATCAGCTCTTTCCTTGGCGGAAGCAAGACCGGCATAGAGACCGTCCAACGTCTTCAACGCTTTCGCCTCTCCCAGTTGATAAAGGGTAAAAAGCTGGTTGCAGCGGTAAGCAGCATCGGGTTCTTTTTCCTGCGCGCGCCACAGCCAACCAATGACGGCCGCACGGTCGGCCCCGCTAAGCTGCCGGGCAACAACACCGACGGCATAAACAATGTTTCGCCTGGCCTTAGGGTTGCTCAGTTCGGTGTGAATCCGGTCCAGCCACTGCACGGCTTCGTCCGGATCGCTAAAAATTCTTGGCCAAGCCTGTTGCATAAACTGCAGGTAAAGGTATCTTTCGGAAGAGTATCCTTTTTGCAGAGAAAGCAAGGCGCTGGTCAAATCATTCGGATTGTTGATGCGGGCGGACAAAACACGAACCAGGAAGGGGTAAGAATTGGCTCCATTATAGGTAGTATTGATATAGGCGCCGATTTCTTTAGCC
>DHTR01000060.1:2212-2476 GCA_002408725.1 Pelotomaculum sp. UBA5255 | reverse complement strand
TTTAGCCAGTTGAGCAACCTGCTCGTCCGTCATCAATTTAACCAGCGCATCAATGACATTCCCGGGGTCTATGTCTATTCCGGGGTTGTCCTTCAGGTAGTCCAGCAAAACCTGCGCCGCCGCGGCATCCGGCCCCGGCATGGCGTTAAAAACATCAACGGTATTTCTCCTTTCATGCACGTCCGTGGTCTTCCCTAGCTTTACCTTTAATTCATCCAATGACTCACCCGCCGCCGCTTCGGCCTCGCCCGCAAGCCGGCTCGG
>DHTR01000060.1:1708-2048 GCA_002408725.1 Pelotomaculum sp. UBA5255 | reverse complement strand
GCCCGCAAGCCGGCTCGGTCCGGCGGCCCAAACATCTTGAGGGTACGCTAACCAAATGGTAACGCTGGTAACAAATAAAAATACAATTATAAGAGCGACAGTTACTTTAGATTTAATCACTTTAATCACCCTCAGTTTATTTGATTTAGTTTTTAGGGAATGGTTTTCTATGGCATAGGTTGTAAGCCGCTCTTTTTGGCGTTGCAGGTTACCGGCATCGGCTTGTTTAGCTGGGGATACTCTGGCATAGATGATGCTTTTTTTACTTGTGCTGGTTATATCTTGATTTTCTCCAAGCAGTTTTTTAATCTGAGATTCCTTGTACCTTCTGTGGCCGCCG
>DHTR01000060.1:1189-1520 GCA_002408725.1 Pelotomaculum sp. UBA5255 | reverse complement strand
GTTTACGTAGTGGTTTTAATTTTCCTTCTTTTTCCCATCGTCTTAGCGTTTCAGGCAAAACGTTTAATAGTTTTGCTACTTGATGGGAAGTTAATAGTTTTTCCATTGACACCATCTCCTGCTATTATTATGGTCGAATGTATGTTTGGCGTCAATGGTTTATTGCCCTATATACTGTTATTCTAGTTACTTTGTAGCTGTTTAAGCCTCCATTTCATATAAAACTTTTATAACACCGTCATGCAGGGCCTGTGCTGCTTTTTTTCTGAAATCCTCGTTCATAAGCTTTTGCCTGTCCGATTCATTGGTAATATGGGCTACTTCAGCTATA
>DHTR01000060.1:819-1009 GCA_002408725.1 Pelotomaculum sp. UBA5255 | reverse complement strand
TAATATGGGCTACTTCAGCTATAGCTGAAGGCATTTTCGTATTACTAAGTATTTTCGAGTTGCTCATTTTTCGTACCCCGCCATCTGTGGTTTCAAGTTCTCTTACCATTTCCTCATGCAGCAGTTGGGCCGTCCTTTCTCCGGTAATACCATAGGAAGCATAATCCTTTGCAGGATTAAATATGGTCAG
>DHTR01000060.1:351-657 GCA_002408725.1 Pelotomaculum sp. UBA5255 | reverse complement strand
AAGCATAATCCTTTGCAGGATTGAATATGGTCAGCGTTCCATCTACAGAGCTATCAGGCGCCGCATTATTGTGAATACTTATAAATAACGAAGCGTCAAGACGGTTTGCCATTTCAACCCTGTCCGCCAGTCCCAAGGCAAGGTCTTCATAACGTGTCATTTCAACCCTTATTCCGGATTTTTTGAGCATATCGTAGAGCATGAGCGAAATTTCAAGATTTAAATCCTTTTCTTTTACCAGAGCAGCATCCGCATCAGTAGCTTCAAGGGGATAAACCGCTCCAGGATCATCTCCGCCGTGGCCTG
>DHTR01000060.1:0-192 GCA_002408725.1 Pelotomaculum sp. UBA5255 | reverse complement strand
GATCATCTCCGCCGTGGCCTGGATCGATGAGCACTAATTTTTCTTTTATTGTGCTAATATTGTTATTCATTTCATCCCCGGTACTCACGGCATCTGTGAGCATAACGGCGCCTATTATCATACAACATATAATGGCAACCACAGATATTCTATAAGAACCTTTCTTGAATATTTTGATCATACTGATTCTCC
>DHTR01000021.1 GCA_002408725.1 Pelotomaculum sp. UBA5255 | reverse complement strand
GCCATGCCGAGATCATTTTTATAAACCCGGACCGGGTATAAAAATGATCTCGGCATGGCCAAATTCCTGATGGCCCAGTACGGCGGGCCGGACAGCGAGCTTTCTGCTTCGGTGCGCTATTTAACCCAGCGCTATACCATGCCGACAGACAAAACCAAAGGGCTGCTGACGGATATCGGTACAGAGGAGATGGCCCACTGGGAAATCATTGCTACCATGATTTATAAGCTGGTCAAGGGCGTTTCGGTTAAGCAGTTGAGAGAGGCCGGCCTGGGAGCGCATTTTGCCCAGCACGATCGGGCCGTTTACCCGGCGGACGCAGCCGGGGTACCCTGGACGGCTGCCTATATCCAGGCCACGGGAGACCCCATCACGGATCTCCACGAGGACATGGCCGCCGAGCAAAAGGCCAGGACCACCTACGAGCACCTGATCCAGCTCACCGACGACCCCGGCATTAAAGACACTTTAAGATTTTTAAGGGAGAGGGAAGTAGTGCACTTCCAGCGCTTTGGAGAAGCGCTGAACGATATCCAGGAGCTGATGGACTCTAAGAAGCTTTACAGCACATAGTCAATAGGGACTGTTCTTGAAGGGGCCAATCGGAAGTTTTGCGCGTGAGGGTGTCAAGAGAACCGTTCCCCTGTACCACATTGTCTCCCTGATACTCAACTTCAAATATCTCTAAAGATAACCCTCTGCCGCAAATTGTGACAGAGGGTTATCTTTCCAAAAATGTGCTGTCTTGATATCCGTTGATATGGCCGTAGAGCGCTGCCGGCTCTATAAAAACTTCCATTAGTCCGCCGCAGGCAATCCCTTCCATAGCGGCCGTTTCCGCATCCAGGCTCACCTTGTAAACGTGAGGCAACATTTCATTCATAACGTTGAGGGCTTCCCGACAGACTTCAGATTCTCCGCAGCCGCCCCCGATGGTCCCGAGGACGCGGCCATCCTTGAAAACCAGCATCCTGGCGCCTACCTTGCGAGGGGTTGATCCTCTGGTTTTTACAATAGTTGCCAAAGCTGCCTGCTTGCCGTTGCAGCCTACTTTAACGGCTTGCTGAAGGGCTTCCAGATCAACGGCTGAGGGCATTTCATAGATCTGCCCCAGATAAGCCTGCTGAGCAGCGTCCGGTGAGGCGGCTTTGTTGCCCCGGCAGACCTTGATTAATTGAGCAGCTATACTGACCGCTATCTCCTCGGGTGTCTGCGCGCTAATATCGAGCCCGATAGGCATGTGCACCGAGTTAATTCTTTCCAGTGGAAAACCTTCGGCGATCAATTGCTGCCTGACCATCCGGACCCTCTGCCTGCTGCCGATCATACCAAGGTAGGCCAGCGGATATTTGATAGCCCGCCGCAAACAGTCCAGGTCATGCCGGTGGCCCCGGGTTACGATGACTACGCAGCTCCGGGCGCCTAAACTTATCAGTTCCTCCAATTCAGTAAAACTGCCGTAAATCCCCCTGTCCGCCTCCGGAAAACGGGCGGATGAAACAAAGTCAGGACGGTCATCCACGACCGTCACCTTGTAACCCAGTAGATGCCCTATCTTTACCAGAGGCAGGGCAATATGTCCGCCGCCCAGGATGAGCAGTTCATAAGGCAGGAGGTACGGATCAATCATAATCGTTGCTTTCTGCTCCGGAGTGGCCGGGTTGGTTATCCCAGCCACTTCAAAGGTCCCTTTGGCCAGACAGATCTGCGCCAATTCCCACGCCCTGTCTTCCAGCCAAGGTAGCTCTAACGCTCCCTGTCCGCCGGTGCGGGTAAAGAGCTTTTTCCGGCCGATGACCTTCCCGGAAAGGCCTTCCTGAGCAATGACAGTCACAATCGCCTGCTCCTGCCGGTCACTCAAATTCCTCATTTTTCCCGCCTCCTGTAACGCTATCCGAAAACACCCTAAGCTAAGTTGCCGACACCTTTCCCATAGGTACAGTTGGGGTACCTGCACTGGGAGCACACCCGGCACAGGCCACCGTGGGCCAGGGCTGCGATATCTTTCCGGGTGACCCGCTCACCGGCAAAAAACCTGGGCAACAGCAGGTCAACGATGGTTATTTTATAAAACATGCTGCAGGCTGGAATACCTAAAACCGGTATGTTGCCCAGGTAAGCCAGCATAAACATGGCCCCCGGCAGGGCCGGGGCGCCGTATTTTTCAACGACCGCCCCGGAAAGGCTGATGGCAGATGGCGTAACGTCATCCGGGTCCACTGACATGCCTCCCGTCACCAGGATCATGCCGGCCCCTTCGGCCACCATTTTTCTTATTTCGGCAGCAATGGTTTCCGGGTCGTCAGGGGCGTACACCAGCCGCAGTATTGATGAACCATATTGTTCAACTTTCTCGGCGATAACCGGGCCGAAACCATCTCGGATGCGCTTCTTATAGACCTCATTACCGGTGATGATTACACCGACCCGGTAGGTTTGAAAGGGAACCACCTTGACCACCCAGCCGGCCTGTCGGCCGATATCTTCGATCACAGTGAGTGTCACTTCCGGCACCACCGGGGGAATAACTTTTGTTTCTCCCAGCCTATCTCCTCTTTGAACCACCGTATTGTTGGGAAGGGTGGCGAGAATCACATTCGGGATTTCGTTGACGGCTTCCAGGGCGGGCAAGTTTATTTTCAACAATCCACTGCACGTAGCAGCAAGAACCACGCGGCTTTTCCTTGGCCCCGAACAGGTCACGCCGGAACCTGCAACGGCATTACCAATACGAATGTCGGCTTCGTCCTCGTGGATCTCACCGGACTCGAGGTCATGAATGTAGCCATTATTCTTCCCCAGCTTGAGCAGTTTAGGGATGTCTTCCTCTCTGCTTGCGTGCCCTTTTTTAAAGGGAGGCACTTTGAATTCACCCTTCACTACCTTGGTTAGATCGTGGCTGAGGACCTTACCGACCGCCTCTTCAACCCTGCTTGTCTGGAACCTCAACACTACCCCTCCCTGCAAGTCCGTTAACAAACACAGCCTTTTGACAACTATAATTAGATTAATACCTGGACCTCAAATACCTTCCCTTGAAAACTGCAGTCCCCAGGGTTAACACCGACTGTCTTAAAGCCTTGAAAACCTCGGTCAGAATGTCAGCAAGGAACTTTCACCCCAATAATTAATAAGTCGCAGGACCGTCTCCTTTTAAGGCTTTGAAAACCTTTTCCTCAGTCAGGGGGATATCGTAAAACCGCAAGCCCGTAGCGTTATAAACCGCATTGGAGATAGCCCCTGCCGTGGGCACCAGCCCTGCCTCACCTACACCCTTGGCGCCGAAAGGACCGCTCGGTTCATTGGCTTCGATCAGGATCGCTTCAATTTCCGGAACATCTTCCGCAGTGAGGAGCATGTACTTGTGCAGACTGTTGTGCAACTGCCTGCCCTTGGCGTCGTAGCGGATTTCCTCAGTGACAGCGTAACCTACGCCCTGCAGGACACCGCCCTCGATTTGACCTTCTACAATAATCGGGTTGATGGCCTTGCCCACATCATGGGCTGCAACAACCTTAATTACCTTGACCTGGCCGGTTTCCGTATCCACTTCAACCTCGGCAAAATGGGCATGCCACGGTGGAGCATTTTCGGGAACGATCCGGCCGACCCCGATAAATTGTTTGTTGCGCAGGTGGGCGTGGTAAGCCAGTTCCTGCAGAGTCACACTCTTTCTTTCTTCACCGCTTTGACATACGCCGGTTCCCGCGCAGTCCCCAACCAGTTCCTGACCGGTAATGTAGATCAGGGAATCCTTGATCTCCAACCTTTCCGGCGAAACCTTCAGGAAATCACCGGCATATTCCAGGAGTTGCTTACGGGCGTCCTTGGCCGCCGCCACCACGGCGGTGCCGGCAGCGTAACAGGTCCGGCTGGCGTGACTGCCGATGTCAAAGGGAGTGCTCAGGGTGTCGCCGAAGGTTAGACTTACTTCTTCAAGTTTTACACCAAGCACCTCGGCGGCTAACTGCGGCAGCGCAGTGCTGGTTCCGGTGCCGATGTCGGGAACCCCGGAGGCCAGGTGAATAGAACCGTCCTGTTGAACGGTGACAATGGCGTTATCATAGTCCACACAGAAAGGCCAGGAATTGCTGCAGTGGGTACCTACACCGACACCAATCCCCCGTAATTTTTTGGCGCCGGGCTGGTTCAGCCTGCCGCGCCGCTCCCAACCGATGCTCTTGGCCCCCTTCTCGATGCACTCTGCCAACCCTGTTGAATTGCAAGGATAGGGGAGACACCAGGGGTCGCCGACCTTCATAATATTTTTCAAGCGCAACTCCAGCGGATCCATCCCCAGTTCTTCCGCGAGCATATCCACCACCGACTCAATGGGAAACATAGCCTGGGGGTTCCCAAAACCGCGCATGGCCCCGGCGGGGGTTGTATTAGTATAAACGCTGTGGCCGAAATAAGACTGGTTGGGAATCCGGTAAACGGAAAGTCCCATTGCTCCCAGTACACCCGGTGTTTCAGTGCTGAAGCTGCAGTAAGCACCCCCATTTAAAGCCGCCCTCAAATCCAGGGCATGGAAAGTACCGTCCTTTTTAGCCCCCAGCTTGACGGTAACATAGCCGCCGTGCCGGGTATCGGAAGCAATAAAGTCCTCTTTCCTGGAATAGACAATCTTGACCGGTTTCCCGGCCTGCATGGCCAACGCCACGGCAATGGGTTCGGCCTTGGCGCTCAAGCCGATCCTCACACCGAAGCCGCCGCCCACATAGGGGGGATTCAAAACCCGGATCTTGCTGTTGGGTACTCCAAATATTTTGGCAATAATCATCCGGGTGGGGTGAGGTGTCTGGGTGGTCGACCAGACCGTAATTTTTCCGTCAACCCCTACCTGCGCCACAGCTGCCTGGGTCTCCATCTGGACCTGCTTCACAATCGGCAGCAAAAAACGCTTTTCAATAATGACATCGCACTCTTCGAAGCCCTTTTTCAAATCCCCCACGGGGATCTTGATGATTTCCCCGGGGATATTCTTACCTTCGCCACAGTCGGCATGAATAACCGGCGCTTCCGGCTTCATCGCCTCCAGCGGGTCAAACACGGTCGGCAACTCCTCATACTCCACCTTGATCAACTGCAGGGCCTCTTCAGCTATCTCTTCGCTGACAGCCGCCACAGCCGCCACCTCGTCTCCCACATAACGCACCACGTTGTCAAAAATATACTGGTCCAGGACGGGCTTTAAGGCCGGCACGGTAAAGGTCATAGTTGCAGAGGTGTTGAATATTTCCCTCGGGGTGTTCCGGTAGGTTGTCACGGCTTTGACCCCGGGCAGTTTCTCGGCTTCAGTGGTGTCAATGTTTACTATTTTGGCATGGGCATACGGACTGCGCAGCACCTTACCGTACAGCATACCGGGCAACGTGAAATCGGTTGAAAACATGGCTGTACCTGTGGCCTTCTCGGCGGCATCCAGCCTTCTAACACTATGCCCCACGACATTATACTTTTTCATCCCGGTACCTCCTCTACTTGCCCTCTTTGATTTGTTTCGCAGCAGCTGAAACCGCTTCTTCTATTTTAACGTACCCCGTACAGCGACAGATGTTTCCGGAGATGGCTTCCCGGATCTCCTCCCGGGTGGGCTGCTCGTTTTGATCAAGCAGGGCCTTGGCCGACATAATCATCCCCGGCGTACAGAAACCGCACTGAATGGCTCCCAGATCCATAAAGCTTTCCTGCAGCGGATGATATTTACCCGGGCCGCCGATTCCTTCAACGGTTTCCACCACGGCCCCCTCCGCTTTCATTGCGGGAACTATGCAGGAAGTGACAGCCTCCCCGTTCATGATCACCGTGCAGGCTCCGCACTCGCCCTGGCCGCAGCCTTTTTTGACTCCAATCAGGTTCAGTTTGTCTCTGAGCACATCCACCAGCATATCGGAAGGCTCTACCATCACTTTTGTTGTTTCCCCGTTAAGCGTAAATGTCAGTATTTTGGCGCTCATGGTTTGCCTCCTTTTTTATTGTTTGCAGTTGCCTTTGGCCTGCGCGACGGCAGCCTCCAGTGCTCTCCTGACCAGGACCGGCAACACCTCCAGGCGGTATTCCCGGGAACCCCTAAGCGCGCTGGACCTGGGATTGGCCTGGGAAGTGGCCGCCTGGGCGGCTTTCTCGATCACCTCAAGGTTTGCTTCTGCTCCCTTTAAGATCGCTTCAGCCTCGGCAGCGCGTACCGGTCCCGTCCCCACCGGAGCCATTGCGATCCGGGCCCACTCAAACCGCTCACCCGACAGAGATACCGCCACCGCTACATTAAGCATGGGCAAGGCCAAAGCTTTCCGCTGCTCCAGTCGTTCATAGGCGGAGCCCTGATTTTTCAATGCTGCCGGGAATCGAATCCCTGTTACTATCTGGGCAGTGCTGTCCAGAGTGGATTTCCCAACGCCGGCATAAAGTTTTTCCACTGGGATATACTCCTTCCCCGTGGGCGACACGATTTCAGCCTCAGCACCCAGGGCTACCAGGGCTACGGCTGCATCAGCCGCGGGCTGAGCATTGACCACGTTGCCAACCACCGTGGCACAGTTGCGGATCTGCAGGGAACCCACCGACCTGGAAGCTTGAGCCAGGACAGAAGCTTTTTCCTGGATGATTTCGGACTTGGCGACCCGGTTATGGGTTACAGCGGCCCCGATCCGAATTACGCCATCCTCCATTGTGATTTTCTTTAGCCCGGGAATCCTGGTTATATCAACCAGCACCCCTGCTTCTTTTTTGCCATCTGCAAGGTCCAGGAGCAGATCAGTGCCACCCGCAATTATCCTGGCCTGCCCCTTGTTGTCCTGCAAATAAGACAGGGCCTGCTCGACTGTTTCCGGAATCAGGTAGTCTTGCAGCATAATAATACCTCCTTTAGATGAGAATTCATTTGGCCCGTGCTTCGTTAACACGTCCCCCACCCCCTAGGGGAAGCACCGGGACGGTTCTCTTACTTCCTCTTGCTTCCGGTTCTTTTTCTCTTCTCTTGCTTTTTACCGTTTTACCGGGACTGATCGCCTGGCGAGAGGTAGCTCTGCATAGCTTTCGCGGCCGTGCGGCCGGCGCCCATAGCCAGGATGACAGTGGCGGCTCCGGTCACAATGTCCCCACCGGCGTAAACACCGGGTTTTGAAGTGGCTCCGGTGGCCGGCTCGGCCACAATATTGCCTTTTTTATTAACATTTAAACCACTGGTAGTCCTCGGAACAAGCGGGTTCGGACCCTGGCCGATGGCCACCACCACCGTGTCCACATCCATTACAAACTCGGTCCCGGGGATGGGAACCGGACTGCGGCGACCGGAGGAGTCGGGCTCGCCGAGTTCATAGCGCAGGCATTCCATACCTGTGACCCAATAGTTGTCATCATAGATGATCCGCGTGGGACTGGTCAGAAAAGCAAATTTAACGCCTTCCTCGGCGGCGTGCTCGACTTCTTCGTGGCGCGCCGGAAGCTCATTCGCGGACCGCCGGTAGACAATCCAGGATTCCTCCGCCCCCAGGCGCAGGGCGGTACGGGCTGAGTCCATAGCCACGTTGCCGCCCCCCAGCACGGCAACCTTTTTGCCAACCCGGATGGGAGTGTCATTTTCAGGATAACGGTAGGCCTTCATCAAGTTGGTGCGGGTCAGAAATTCGTTGGCCGAATAAACACCACAGGCGTTTTCACCGGGTATTTTCATGAAGTAGGGCAGGCCCGCCCCGGTACCGATGAAAACGGCGTTAAAGCCGGCGCCGTTGAGAAGTTCGTCAACTGTGGTGAATTTACCGACCACCGCGTTGACCTTGATCTCAACACCCAGCTTTTTCAGGTTCTCAACTTCGGCCTGCACTACTTGCTTGGGCAGCCGGAATTCGGGTATACCGTACATCAGGACACCACCGGCCACATGCAGGGCTTCAAATACAGTTACCTTGTGTCCGGCTTTGGCCAGGTCGGCGGCGCAGGTGAGACCGGCCGGCCCCGATCCGACAATGGCCACCTTCTTGCCGGTGGGCGGAGCAACCTTTTGCGCCAACCCGCCACTGGCCAGTTCCCAGTCGGCACAGAAGCGCTCAATGCGGCCGATGGCGACAGGTTCGTGCTTTTTCCCCAGTGTGCAGAATTTTTCACACTGACTCTCCTGGGGGCAGACCCGCCCGCAAATTGCAGGCATTGCGTTTGTTTCTTTGATCTTTTGAATCGCCCCGCCAAAATCTCCTTGGGCAGCCAGCTTAATAAAGGCAGGAATATCCACTTCAACGGGACAACCCTGCCGGCAGGGTGCGTTTT
>DHTR01000003.1:42805-43833 GCA_002408725.1 Pelotomaculum sp. UBA5255 | reverse complement strand
TCCAGGCGGGAAACCTGCACCTGGGAAAGCCCAAGTCTGGCTGCAATATCCGACTGGGTTTTGTCTTCAAAAAACCGCCAGGTGATAATTAACCTATCCCTTTCCGGGAGCTTGTTTAAGAGCTCATTGACCGAGATGCTTTCCAACCACGGGGTATCTCCTTCCTCGTTGCCTTTGAGCTGATCCAGAAGGTAAATTGGGTCACCGTCGTCCTGGTGTAAAGTCTCATAGATAGAAGTGGGCGCCTGGGCTGCTTCCAGGGCATTCACAACTTCCTCCCGGGTTAGCGAGAGTTCTGCGGCAATCTCTCTCACAGACGGATCCCTTCCCAGGCGTGCCGTCAGCATTTCCCGCACCTGCTGTATTTTATAAGCCAATTCCTTGAGCGAGCGGCTGACCTTGACTGGATTATCATCTCTTAAAAACCTTCTTATCTCACCAACAATCATCGGTACAGCGTAGGTTGAAAACTTCACGTCATAATCGAAGTCAAATTTATCAATGGCCTTCATCAGACCAATGCAGCCGATCTGAAAGAGATCTTCCAACTCATAACCGCGGTTTTGAAAACGTTTAACAAGATTAAACACCAGTTTTAAGTTACAGTTTACCAGCTTATCCCTAGCAAATCCGTCTCCCGCCTGGGCCTTTTTCAGCAATTCCTTAATTTCCGGGTCCTTCAACAGCGGAAAGCGGGGCAGGTTCATTTCAACCAACCTGCTGCTCATTTATTTCATCTCCTAAACTATTGCTCCGGGGTAAATGGTGCTGTCCCGGAACCAGCCCGCTTGCTCATGATGACCCTCGTCCCGTGTCCGGGGGTGGAGTCCACCTGAAAGCTGTCCATAAAGGATTGCATAAACACAAATCCCAGACCCAGGCGTTCGGAATCTGTAGAAAAGGTTGGTTGAAGCGCTCGATTGATGTCTTCAATACCCCTACCGTCATCTTCCACTCTCAACTCCAGGGTGTCCGGGGTTAGCGCGGCTTGAATCCTGACAAATTGGTCCGGGATGCCCTTATAACCG
>DHTR01000003.1:33417-42620 GCA_002408725.1 Pelotomaculum sp. UBA5255 | reverse complement strand
AATGATAGAGTTGCCCACCGCCTCGGAAACGGCTACTTTGATTTCTTCCAGGTCTGTCAAGGTAAAGTCAAGCTGAGAGGCAAAAGCTGCCACCGTTACCCTGGCGAAGGCCACGTTGGCTGGAATACATAAAAATTCCAATTTCATTTGGTTAATATACTTCAATTCAGGCCCTCCCTAACCGATTTTCGCCAGTGCCTCGGGCTCACTGGATGATTCATCCATAATCCGAAGGAGCCCGGATAGTTCAAGAATCCTGCGCACCTGAGGTTGCGGGGAGACGATCAAAACCTTGCCGCCATTTTTGGACACCCGCTTGTAGCGACCAAGCAGAACCCCCAGTCCGGAACTGTCGATAAAACTAACCTTGGAGAGGTTGAAAACCAGGTTCCTGACCGGATCCCGGTCCAGTGCCCGGTCAAGGGCATTTCGAAGAGGGGCGGCAACACCCAGATCCAGCTCTCCGCCCGGCCTGATAAAGAGCGTATCCTGTTTTAACTCGAGATCTAAAAGCACAGGCGCCATCCTTCTTTCTAGTTAATCGTTCATTCATCCTGCTAAATCTTACCAAATTTATTGAAAAAAGGCAAGTGCTAGCAATTAAGTTCCCTGCCATGCTCTACGCAGAACCTTTTAGGGGCACCTATTTCTTAACATATTAACCCCCCATGATTTATTGTTGTAAACCGTCATGATAATTCAATTAGTCGGGGCCTGACCCTGGGATAAGGGGACTTTCACACTAACTAATTAGTTTTTCACCCTTCTGCCGGCGCCGGGTTAGCGGCCAGGCTCTCTGTCAACGAAAAAATGAGGAGGCGAAGCTGGGGACCAGGGTGTGGCTCTAAAGCGCCGTATTGCCCTGGTCCTTAACCGCGCCCAATCCCTGCTTATCTGCAGCAGGTCCGTCAGGGGCCCATTTCTTTCCGTAATACTTTAATCCCAAGAAAGTCTATTCTAAGGTCGGTTTACAGAGCCGCTTCTTTAAAGGAATACTCTGAGCCAGTACTTAATACACACTATCGATCACTCTTTTCATTTGTTGGAGCATGCCGGCCTTGGACACATCCTGACCGGCAACCAGTTTAATCCTGAGTACTTCTTGCCCTTTCTTGGTCACAACGTATGCTCCGATCTCCTGTCCTTTTACCACCGGTGCGTTAATATAATCCTGCAGTTCAATTTTTGACTCGAAGCCTTTTTCTTCACCTCTTGGAACCATCAAGCTAACCCTGTCCAGAGTCAGGGCATCAACGCTTTCCGACAGCCCCTTGCCAACCTTAACGGTGCCCACCTTGGCCCCCTGGTCGGCAATATTTACAGCTTTATAACGGGCAAAGCCGTAATCAAATAATTTGGTTGACTCCCGGAAATGGCTTTTGGGTTCAGCGGTTCCAAGAACCACGCAGATCAGCCTCAATCCATCCCTTTCAGCTGAAGAAGCAAGGCAGTATTTTGCGGCTTCTGTCCAGCCGGTTTTACCGGCATCCGCACCGTCATACCACCACAACAGCTTATTTGTATTCCAGAGCTTAAAGGCGCCACCGCGTAGATCGTATTCTTTCATGGCGTTGATCTTCCGGAAGAGCCCATTTTTCAGCCCTTCCCTCAGGATTATCGCCAGATCATAGGCGCTGGTGTAATGATTCTCCGCGGTCAGTCCGTGACAATTTACAAAATTCGTATCTACAAGGCCCAGTTCCCTGGCTTTATCGTTCATAGCAAGAATAAAAGCTTCTTCACTTCCGGCAATGTGCTCGGCAACGGCCACACTGGCATCGTTGCCGGACTGCAGACCGATGCCCAGCAGTAATTCCCACAAGCTCATTTCTTCACCTGGCTCCAGGTAAATCTGCGAGCCACCCATTTCCCAGGCGTTCTCACTGGTGATAACGCGGTCGGATAGCTTGAAATTCCCTTCTTCTACCGCCTCCGCAGCCAAAAGTAGGGTCATTAATTTTGTAACGCTGGCCATGGGTAGTTGCTTATGCGCTTCCTTCTCGTAAAGTATCCTGTTGCTGAACGGCTCCAGAAGAACGGCCGATTCGGCAGTGGTCTCCAATACCTTGGGGACATTACCCCTGGCTTCCTCCTTTGCCTTAGCCGGCTCTGGAGCGGCCCAGGCCACCTGTCCCACAGCAAAACCGATGAAAAAAACAAGCATGAAAAAAAAGGGCAAGCTTCTTTTCCAAGACATAATGATACCTCCCAGTTCATCTAAAAACTTTAAAAATAGCATGTTATTTGTATTATGTTTCCTAACCTTGAAGTTATGCATTGTAACCGATCGAAAATAAAAAACACCTCACCGGAAGGTAAGGCGCAGGCCGTAAACTACTTCAATATTTGTGTATTAAAACATTAATAAAAGTCCGGATCCGGATGTTTCTTGGGTTGAACCTGCTTTTAAAGGGTTTCCTGAACTGTTCCAATCACAATGGAGCCCGGTTCCGTGGTAGATAACTACGGCCATAGTATAGAGAACCAAAGCATACTCAGTATATCTATGGTAGACAATTCCTAAAGAGAAAATATGAACATCGTGTTCATATTTTTACGTCCGTATGACAGATATTTTAGAACCGTACCAGATATTAGCATCAGTTAATAAAAATATAATGATTTATTAATGCAATCGTAAGCAAAATAATATATACTTAATTTTGAGCATCACAAATGATTGCTCAGCTATACTCTATACTGTTAATGGGGGTGACAATATGTTTGTCAAGCACTGGATGTTACCAGAAACTTGCCACTGTAAAGAAGGTTGCTCTATCCCGTCCTGGGGCATGACGTTAAACTGCCCCTTAATTAATTATCTACCCCATTTAAGGGCTAAGATGAGGATAATCAATTTTTTTAATAAATTACCTCATATACATAACTGATTGGCGTTGGCTCATTGTCACTAAAGGAATATGCACTTCTCGCAATATTTTCAGCTTCTTTGTGTTCCTTAAAGTTTGTATGTAATAGACAGATTAAATCCCCGATGTTAACCTTATCCCCTGCTTTTTTAACCATAGTCAGGCCGGCGGAGTAATCTATTGGGTCATCTTTCTTCTTCCGTCCTGCCCCAAGGAGCATTGCTGAAACACCAATAGCTTCAGCATTGATGGCAGTTACATATCCTTCCCGAGAGGCTTTAATTTCCACATGATATTTTGCTTGTGGAAGCCTGTCAGGGTTATCAATGACTTCAGGGTTCCCACCTTGGATTTTTACAAGCTGTTTGAACGTATCAATGACACGACCGGAATTAATTATTTTTTCAAGCTCTCTGTAGGCATTATTAAATTCACTATAAGTTCCACCCAATACAGCCATATGCGAAGCTATTGTGAGAGCTACAGTAGTTAAATCCTTTGAGCCTCTGCCCTGCAATACTTCTATCGCTTCCCTAACCTCATTCGCATTACCGACCTCATGACCTAAAGGTTGGCTCATGTCCGTAATAACAGCTATGGCCTTTCTGTTAAGCGACTTGCCTATTTTAACCATTGTTTGAGCCAATTCTCTAGCTTCATCCAACGACTTCATAAAAGCTCCGGAGCCAACCTTTACGTCCAAGACAATAGCATCTGCCCCGGAAGCAATCTTCTTACTCATTACTGATGAGGCTATCAAGGGAACACTCTCTACCGTAGATGTAACATCTCTCAAAGCATAAATCTTCTTGTCGGCAGGGGTTAAATTTGCGGTCTGTCCTGCTATCGCCATCTTATAAGTATTCACGTTATGAATGAACTCATTCATAGATAAGTTCGTTTTGAATTCTTCAATGGATTCTAGTTTGTCAATCGTCCCTCCCGTGTGTCCCAATCCTTTACCTGACATTTTGGCAACTGGTATTCCTACGGATGCAACTAGAGGAATAACGATTAAACTTACTTTATCTCCAACACCACCTGTTGAATGCTTGTCGACCTTGATTCCTTTAATCTCCGATAAGTCTACCTGATCACCTGAGTTGATGAAGGCAATGGTTAGGTTAGCAGTTTCTTCTTTGTTCATTCCTTTAAAATATATTGCCATTAACAAGGCCGACATTTGATAGTCCGGTATCTCTCCAGAAGTGTATCCCTCAACTATAAAATTAATCTCAGCCCGAGTTAATTCTTCACCTTGCTTCTTTTTATGGATGAGGTCTACCATCCTCATGTAAAGATCACCCCTTAATGAGTTACCCTTCTATACTTTTCTTGATGCTGGTGTAATCAACACCAGCCCTATCCGATATCATACATGGGTGTTAAGGTTTGTTCTCCTGTTTTCTTTCCTGTACGGCTCTGAGGTTTGTCCAAAAACTCTGTCCGGTATTAAACTCTAGGCCAAAAATCTCAGCAATTGTAGCGGCCACATCGGTAAAAGATTTCCTTATACCCAAGTTTACACCGCTCTGTACGGGCCTGCCGTAAACCAGCAAAGGCACATACTCCCTGGAATGGTCGGTTGAGGGGGTGGTCGGGTCACAACCGTGGTCTGCTGTGATGATCACAACATCGCTTTCCTGCAATACCCCGTGCAGGTCGGGCAGCATCCGGTCAAAGTCCTCCAGTGCATCGGCGTACCCGCGGGGATTGTTGCGATGACCGTACAACATGTCAAAATCGATGAGATTAGCGAAAATCAAACCCTCAGTTCCGGAGCGAATCAGTTTCAAAGCCTGATCCATTAAGTCCCGGTTTCCTTTGGTGGGAATAGACGATGTGATGCCTTCCCCATCGAAAATGTCGTTGATTTTTCCGATTGCAGTGACCGGTATGTAGTTTTCCTTTAAGAGGTTCAGCACCGTTTGCCCGGGAGGCTTTAAAGAAAAATCATGCCGGTTACCCGTCCTTTGAAAACAACCCGGCGCTCCTTCAAAAGGCCTGGCAATAACCCTTCCCACGGCGTGCTTACCCACCAGCATTTCCCTGGCTAATCTACACATTTTATACAGCTCGCTTAAAGAGATCATCCTTTCATGGGCGGCCACTTGGAATACGCTGTCCGCCGAGGTATAAACGATGGGAGATCCCGTTTCCAGGTGCCTTACGCCAAGCTCGTCAATAATGTCCGTACCGGAGGCAACCTTGTTGCCCAGCACCCTGCGCCCAATTTTTTTCTCGAAAGGCTCGATAATTTCCCGGGGAAAGCCATTGGGATAGACCGGGAAAGGACGCTCCAGGATCAATCCGGTCAATTCCCAGTGGCCGGTCGTGGTATCTTTGCCGGCGGATCGTTGAGACAATTTTCCGTATGAGGCCTCCGGCCTTTGTGCCGGGGGTACACCTTCCACGTGCAAAATATTGCCTAAACCGAGGCGTTCCAGGTTGGGCAGGTTCAGACCCCCGACAGCCCGGGCTGTATTGCCCAGGGTGTTGCTTCCGGAATCACCGTACTTATCAGCGTCTGGTAATTCTCCCACGCCGACGCTGTCTAACACGAATAGAGCGACCCTCTTAACCCGCACAACAAAAACCTCCTTACCGCAAACGAAAAAATAATTAAAAAAACACATAAAATCTTATTTTAAATCGCAAACAAGATCTTGAAAACAAGTTGGAAGCGCTAAGCCCGGGGGTGGGTGAGATCGTAAACCTCCCTGAGCTTTTTCCGGGTCAAGTGGGTATAAATCTGCGTTGTGCTGATATCGGCATGTCCCAGCATTTCCTGTACAGAGCGAATGTCCGCACCATTTTCCAACAGGTGCGTGGCAAAGGAATGCCTCAGGGTATGCGGCGTGATCCGGGCTTCAATTCCAGATTTAAGCGCGTATTTTTTGATAATCTTCCAGAAACCCTGCCGGGTTAACCTTCCTCCACGCTGGTTAACAAAAATCGCAGATGTTTCACCGGGCTTTACTAGTTTATACCTTCCCCGGTCCAGGTATTCAGCGAGGAAACGGGCAGCTACGTCACCCAGCGGCACAATTCTCTCCTTGGCGCCCTTGCCAAAACACCGTATACATCGGTTTTTTAGGCTGACCTGCTCCAGGTTCAAGGAAACAAGTTCCGAGACCCTAACTCCTGTGGCATACAGCAGTTCCAGCATGGCTTTATCACGCAGACCTGCCGGTTCGCTGATGAGGGGCTGGCTCAGCAGGAGGTCCACTTCCTCGAAGGACAGGACCCTGGGCAGCTTCTGCGGAAGTTTTGGTGTTTCCAGATCCGAAGAAGGGTCTTTTTGAAGAATTCCTTCTGAAACAACATACCTATAAAAAGATTTGACGGCTGCAAGGTGGCGTGATATGGTTGCAGGCGATTTGCCGCTGACCTGTAGCTGGAATAGATATGACAGGATTACATCTTTATTCGCCTGCTCTATGGTCTTCAGGTTGTATTTACGACAGAACGTAAAAAAAGCGGTTAGGTCCAACCTATAAGAGACCAGTGTATTATCAGCAAGGCCCCGCTCCACGGCAAGGTGATATAGAAATTCATCCAAAATCTTTTCCATCCCCGTTCCTCCTCCACTTCAACAAAAAAAGAGGGCCTGATCACAGACTCTACTTCCACACTCAGCCAATATAATCCTTTTGTTCCGTAAAGGGCCTAAAACAAAAAATTGGCGGCCAGCTTCACCAAAAAAGGTGTCAAGTATACTTCAACAAGGCCGGCTACAAAGGCCAGGACTGCCAACAAGAACATGAGTATACTGTAAACTATAAAGCTGGGCCAGATTAAAACCTTGGAGTTTAAAAACCGTCTCCCCAAAAGCAGGGCAAAAGAAAGGGAAGCTATGCCTCCCAGCAGCAACGCCGGTATGAATATAATGTTTTGGGGCAGGATGGCCGCGCAGGACAGAATGATCCCCTGGATGTTTTTTTCCCAGCCCAAAAAAAAGATGGAAAACCCTAAAACAAAGCCACGGGTAAAAATCAGTCCCAGGATAATCGGAATGCCAATGATGGTAAGACCAAGAAGATAAACAGCGGCAATCACAATAAGATCGTTATAGAGCACAGACCCAAAAGACCCGACCGGGTCTGTATCGATGAGTGCGGCCTGCTCCATAAAGCGGTCCAGGTACAGGCTGAGTTCCTGTGCCTCATTGACTTGCAGCTTTTGCACTCCCAGTATGCCCGCTGTGAAACCCAGCGCAAAAATAATCAGGACGATAAAATAAGCAGGCCAGTTTTGCCGTAAAGAATTAGCCCAAAAACCCTGATACCTGTGAGCCAAATTCTAACCCTCCCACCCACCTATTCTCTTCTCTCTTCATTTTTATGGGTTGGCCTTAATGTTTATGACTCCGGTATGAGCTGTCCCGGGGAGACATATAGTAAGTAGAGAAAAGCACAAGGCTGTGACAGGTCTGACTGTCAGGAGGTAAAGATGGTGAAAGTATACACTCAGTTGGAAGGCATTTTCATCTGCGGTAAAATAAAAGAGGTCCGGCGCCTGCTGCTGTTATATGCCCGCAGGTACCGGACCGTGAAGGAACTTATTGCCAACCTTGTCCATTAAAACTGCATGCCCTGCGCCATACGGACGATCTCAAGCAGGTAGCGGGCGTTTTTAACAAGGTCGGCAACAGCGATATATTCCTCAGTGGTGTGGACCTTCTGCATCCCGATTCCCAAAACGGCTGTCGGGATGCCCCTACTGTTAAAAATGTTGGCGTCACTGCCTCCACCGGTTTTTTCCAACCTGGGTTTGAGACCCAGGCCGAGCGCCGCTTCCAGGGCGACTTTGACAGGTGGTGATTGCTTGTCAAGGTGGAAGCCATTGTAAATAGTTTCTGTTGAAATATCGGCTTTGGCGCCGTAATTTTCCGCAGCTTTTTGAATGGCCTGGCAGATCCGGGCCGTTTGTGCCCGGCGTTTTGCGGTGCTTAAACTTCTAGCCTCACCCTGGATAGTAACACTGTCCGGAATAATATTAGTGGCCATGCCGCCGGAAATAATACCGATATTGGTTGTAGTTTCTTCGTCAATCCGGCCCAAGTTCATTTGAGCAATGGCTTCAGAGGCCACCTTGATGGCATTAATCCCGTCCTCCGGGTTGATCCCCGCGTGGGCGGCCTTCCCCCTGATTGTGATCCCAATCTGTTCGTGTGAAGGCGCCCTGGTAACGATGGTGCCCGGTGGTCCGTTGCCGTCCAGGACGTACCCGAAACACGCGTCCAGGAGGTTGTATTCAAGATTTTTAGCGCCAAACATGCCTCCTTCTTCCCAGATGGTAAAAACGACTTCCAGCCCGCCATGCTCAATGCGCTGCTCGCTCACCACCCGCAGAACCTCCAGGATGGTTGCGATGCCCGCCTTATCATCCGCTCCCAGGATGGTGTCACCGGAAGAACGGATTACTCCGTCTGCCAGCACAGGCTCAACATTCAGGCCCGGTTCGACGGTGTCCATATGAGCGCAAAGCATTAAAACCGGCCCCTTGCCGCTTCCGGGCAGCCTCCCGATGATATTGCCGGTATTGGAGCCAACTTCGTAACCAGCTCTATCTTCCCTTACTTTCAGGCCCATGGCGGATAGTTTCAGGAATAGAAGGTCGGCCAACTGCCGCTCTTTACCGGAAACGCTGTCCACCTGAACCAATTCCCAAAACCCTTTAATCAGGCGCTCCGAACGGATCAGACCATCATCCACTCTCTGTTCAACTCCTTGAACGTAGATTATTCTTTCATGGAGTTTTTATACGCAACAGCCAGCTCAGCCCCTTTTTCCAGGGCCTTTACATTCACCGGGATCATCTTATGGTGGCGCTTTGGCAGAACTTTCTGTAGAGATTTTTCCACGGCCTCAAGTGTCACAACTCCGGTCAGCGACAGCAGGGCGCCCAGGATGATGTTGTTAGCCACCTTGCCATCTCCAAGGGCCTCCGCCTCCTTATTGGCCTCGATGCGGACAACTCGCGCATCGCTCCTTTGTACAGGCGAATCAACCAAGCAGCTATTGATTAGAATCAGGCCGTCCGGAACCACCGTATGCTCAAATCTCAGCAAGGAGAGATTATTCATCACAACCAGCACTGTGGGCTCGGTTACAATGGGTGAGCTGATCTGCCGGTCCGAAATGGTTACGCCGCAGTTGGCGACACCGCCCCTTTTTTCTACACCGTAAATTGGTACATAGGAAACGCATTTTCCTTCCAAGAGCCCGGCTTGCGCCAGAAGTTGGCCTGTTGAGAGGGCGCCCTGTCCGCCAAAACCGGCAATGTAAATTTCCTCCAGCATTTAAAACACCCCCTCCGGCGATTTGTATT
>DHTR01000003.1:28820-33226 GCA_002408725.1 Pelotomaculum sp. UBA5255 | reverse complement strand
CCCCCTCCGGCGATTTGTATTCACCAAGCGGGTAATATGGAACCATCTGATCCTCCAGCCATTTTACCGCTTCCAGTGGTGAAAGGCCCCAGTTGGTCGGGCAGGTGGAGAGAACTTCCACCAGAGAGAATCCCAGTCCCTTAAGCTGAACTTCAAAAGCTTTCTTGATGAACTTCTTGGCCTGGATAATCGACTTCGGGGTGTGTACTGCAACCCTGGCCAGGTAAGCTGCTCCCTCAAGCGGTGCCAACATTTCGCAGACCCGGATGGGGAAACCATGGACATCTCTGTCCCGGCCAAAGGGGGTGGTTTTGGTAATCTGCCCCATCAGGGTGGTGGGAGCCATCTGGCCCCCGGTCATGCCATAAATCGCATTATTGATAAAGATAACGGTAACGTGTTCGCCCCTCGTGGCGGCATGAACGAATTCACCGGTGCCGATAGCAGCCAGGTCCCCGTCTCCCTGGTAGGTAAATACCACCCTGTCGGGTAGCACTCTCTTTATTCCCGTAGCCACCGCCGGCGCCCTTCCGTGCGCCGCCTGAAACATGTCAATCTCAAAGTAATCCATAGCAAATACCGAGCACCCTACCGGCGCTATGCCGATGGCGGTATCCCGGATGTCGAGTTCTTCGATGACTTCCGCGATCAGACGGTGGGCGACGCCGTGGGTACAACCGGGGCAGTAATGGAAAGGCATATCCTTTAGAACTTGGGGCCTTGTAAAGACCTTTTTCACTTAACAACACCCCCGTTGTACAATTTTTGCACTTCTTGAAGAATGTCTTTGGCAACCGGGACCATTCCCCCCATGCGGCCGTAGTGAAAAACTGGAGCCTTCCCGTTTACTGCCAGTTTAACGTCTTCCACCATCTGACCCATGTTCATCTCCACAGTTAAAAAACATTTTGCATTTCCGGTGTTTCCAGCTACAAAGTCCGCGGGAAAAGGCCACAGGGTGATGGGTCTGATCAGGCCTGCCGGAATACCAAGAAGGCGGGCCTTTTCTACAACAGCACGGCAAATCCTGGAGGCAGTGCCAAAGGCAACCAGGACAATTTCGGCGTCCTCCAGCAAATAGCCCTCACATTCCTGTTCTTCACGTATTATTTTGGTGTATTTTTCCTTGAGCTTGATGTTGACTTCTTCCATCTCTTCCGGTACGACATAACAGGAATTGATCAGATTCTTACCCGGATGGTCAAGCATGCCGCTGGCTGCCCACGGCCTGGGCGGGATCTCAAACCGGTCTTCATCCTTCAGTTCTACAGGCTCCATCATTTGGGCCATGATCCCGTCCGCCATGACCATGACCGGGTTGCGGTAACAATCGGCCAGGTCAAAAGCCTTCCCTGTCATGTCAAAAATCTCCTGAACGGAGTTGGGGGCTAGAACAATTAAATGGTAATCTCCGTGGCCACCACCTTTGGTGGCCTGAAAGTAATCGGCCTGGGAAGGGGCGATGTTCCCCAACCCTGGACCACCCCGCATCATGTTCACAATCACGCAGGGTAGTTCGGCCCCGGCTATGACTGACAGACCCTCTTGCATCAGGCTGATCCCGGGTCCCGACGAGGATGTCATAACCCTTGCCCCGGCGCCGGCCGCGCCATAAACCATATTAATAGATGCTACTTCGCTCTCAGCCTGTAGATACAGGCCGCCCACTTCCGGCAATCGCCTTGCCAGGTAATGGGTCAGTTCACTCTGGGGTGTTATGGGGTATCCGAAGAAGTAACGGCAGCCGGCACGGACTGCGCCTTCGCCAATGGCTTCGTTTCCTTTCATTAAAATCCTGCTCAAACCACTTTCTCCTCCCTCTCCACTTCAATCACCATGTCGGGACAAACCAACGCGCATAAGGTGCAGCCCGTACACTTTTCAAGTTCTACCACCGCCGCCGGGTGGTAGCCCATCTCGTTAATGCTTCCCGACATGCTGATAATTCCCCTGGGGCAAACAGCGGTGCACAGCCGGCAGCCTTTACAGCGTTCTTCCCGGAAGATGACCCTTGCCAATAAAACTCCCCTCCTTAAATAAAGCTTAGACATCCATGCCGCTAACGTGGCGCCAGCAGAAAGATGTAAAAAAATTGATTTGTGTGAAGATCAACTGATTCAAATAACTCAGGCACCCGGTACCTGAGTTATTTGAAGTTGTAGGTTCGATTTCAATCGAACATGGCGCTTTAGCGCCGTATTGCAGAGAATCAAGGTGCATTTGTGCAAATGAATTCGCACCTGCATTTAGCCGGGAGGCAAGCATTGTAGCCCCTCAATCGTCCTGCCAGGGCAGCTTCAGCAACAGATCCAGCGGAAAAATCGGCACATCCCGAATTTTCAACCGGCCTGCCAGTTTTCTGTGGACACCAAGCAAAGCAACGGGCAATCCCAGTTGCTGCGCAGCATCCATAACAATGCGGTGACCCCCCAGGATGGTCTCTAGATTTGTTTCAGGACCCAGATTGGGATTGCTGATCAGAGCGCTTACCTGCAACCGGGATGCCTTTTCAATTCTACGCATGATCGAAAGGATGCCTGGTACGTCCCTCGTGTGCGTCCGGTAAGTGTTGACCACGAAGTAAAGGTTGAAGGAGCCGTCGCGCAGGTTGCCCTTAAAACGGCCTAAAACGGTGGCTCCAATATCGTCACCGCCTACATCCAAGACACCGTAGCCCCTGCTGTCATCCAAAACGCCCAAAATGGCGGGTGGCAGCGCCGGAACGTCAGCCCCGGCCAACCTTCCGCAGGGACTGACAACGTTGAGCCCCCTGACCTCAAGTGCTTCCCTTACCGACCTGATTCTGAAATACGGGTTAATGATATCAAGATCAACAGCCGTTACTTTTTTACCTGTTTCTTGGAGTTTAAGAGCATAGTTCAGCGCCAGTTCGGTTTTACCGCTGCCAAAGGCACCGGTAAAGATGCTGATGTGTTTGGGATCCTCCAACATTAGCCACCCACTTTAGCAACTTAAGTGTATTCGACAAAATCTTATAAAAATCCTTTAGCCCTATTGAAAACATCATCTGCTGTAGTAAAAAGATAAAACACTATACTAATATAACACCTAAAGGGTAGCCTGTAAAATTCGGCTTTACCAAAAAAACAAAGCATAACCCCGCCTTAAGGTGCTATGGCAGAATTATGCTTTAAATAAATCTGAAAACTCTGTCGTAAAGAATACAATAAAGGCTGTGGCGTTTTTCCCAGCCTTTATAAAAATATAAGGTATAGGTAAACTTAACTTACTTTTGCCTCAATCCTTAGCTTGTCCGCAACCATGGCAATAAACTCCGAGTTGGTAGGTTTGCCCCGTTCCAGGTTGATGGTGTAGCCGAAGAACTTGGTCATCATCTCCACGTTACCGCGATCCCAGGCCAGTTCAATGGCATGTCTGATCGCCCGCTCAACCCGACTGGGTGTTGTTTGGAATTTTTGAGCTATCATCGGGTATAATTCCTTGGTGACGGCTCCCAGTAAATTGACCTCGCTGATTACCATTAAAATGGCATCCCTTAAATAATGATATCCCTTGATGTGTGCCGGAACACCCATTTCATGGATGATGTTTGTCACGGCCACATCAAGGTTTTTAGGCTTAACCGGAGAAATGTATTGAGAGACGCTGACCCCATCGGCGAGTTGGCGGATCCGGGTGGCGAGTACATTAAAGTCAAAAGGTTTTAAAATGTAATAATCGGCTCCCAGTTCAACAGCCCTTTGAGTCACACTCTCCTGACCAAAAGCGGTTAGCATAATGATTTTTGACTTGCTTCCCGTGTTGCCGGAAACAAGTTTTTCCAGGACCCCGATTCCATCCAGATGCGGCATAATAATATCCAGCACAACCACGTCGGGCTTGTTTTCCTGAATCATTTGAAAGGCTTCCAGGCCGTTATAAGCAATACCAATAAGATTGAAATCTTCCTGTTCATTAATAAATTCCTTCAGTAACTCGCAGAAATCTCTATTATCGTCCGCGATTAAAAGCCTAATCAACTTCTTTGCCATAATCTAACGCCCGCCTCCTATATATTTCTATCTTTTGTAATTTAGTATATTTAACCAACAGATTCGACGGCTGTAAAAAAAGTCCTTTAAAATCTGCGGAAAAATTATGAGAAATGTTAAAATAAGTTAATCCGGCCACATAATGTAATCATGTAGCTACCCTGCTTTTTTTCGGTTTTCTTCAAATGCCCCCCTGACCGGGAGTAAATCCCCTTCCCACAACATCCACTCCGCAGGGACGCCATAACCTTTTGTCGGATCATTCACAAAGACATGCGTAACCGCACCCACAAGCCTGCCGTCCTGAATAATCGGGCTGCCGCTCATCCCCTGGACGATCCCCCCTGTTGCCGACAGCAACTCAGGATCAGTAATTCTGATGACCATTCCCTT
>DHTR01000003.1:19646-28673 GCA_002408725.1 Pelotomaculum sp. UBA5255 | reverse complement strand
GAATGATGCCCCCTGTTTCTTCCAAAAGCTGTGGATCAGAAACCTGTAGAACCAATCCTTTGCCGTCCTGTCTTGCTTGCGGATTGATTTTGATAATCTCCAGGCAATATTTTTCGATTTTTTCTCCTTTTAAAACGGTCATCATTTCTGCCGGTCCTTCATGGATCTGGTCCAGCGTGGCCACCGGGATGGGTTCCTGGAATGCCATATTTTTGACAGGTTTTTGAAGGTAGCCGAAGATTCCCAATTTGGTATTACGGGTGACGGTTCCGCTTAAAAGATCGTCTTCCTTGAACATGCCAATTTTTTCACCGGGCTGGCCGCGTTTTCCTTTAAAAATGCCCTGCACCGTTGCACCCACAATCTTTCCATCTCCCAAATCGACCGGCCGGTTTGTTCCAGTGTCATTAACGATATGCCCCAGGGCGCCATAGGACATGCTTTCAGGTTCATAAAAGGTAAGCGTCCCCACGCCGGCTGCGCTGTCCCTGATCATCAGGCCTATTCTGTACCGCAGCGTTTCCTTGCAGAAAACTGGTTTTAACTGGGTAACAAATACTTTTTCGCCGCGCTTTACCTCTATGGTTAACGGTTGTCCTGCGGCTCCGGCTTTTGCGGCAAGGCCTCTGACCTGGCTATCGCTCCTCGCGGTTTCACCGCCTATTTTTAAAATTATATCGTCGCATTTAATGCCCGCTTCAGCAGCCGGGTTAATTTTACGGCCGGATTCATCCTGTAGGTCATAGTTGCCCACCACCACGATTCCCTGGGAGTGAAGCAAAACCCCGATCGACTGGCCGCCTGGAATCACTCTCAACTCCGGCACAATGCTGACGATCATATCCCGGACAGGGATCACTCCGAAGAGGCTAAGCCTCAATTTGAGCTGACCAGGCTGGGAAGAAAATGGGGTCATTCCGAATAGGTGTTCCCTTGTATTGAAGTTTTCCGAAAGAGTTTTGTTTTCATTTTCAATAATTTTAACCTTAAGATTTTTCTCGACGGAAGCGGGGAATTTTATTCTTAGCGGTTCTCCTACAGCAACAGAATGCCTTTCAGGTGGCAACATGGTACCCTGTAACTGGTATGATGTTAATATACCTGATAAAAATATCAAGATACCACACAAAAGACCGCATGTTTTCCCCTTCAAGCATCACCCCTCCAATTTTATTGCAATCCACCCCCAAAACAATAAAACAAAACTACAATATCCACAATCATCTTTGAAATATTATTATGAATCTGCACGAACTTAAGTTAACCCCAACATATCTCAAATATTCAGCCTAAATATGTATCAAGTTGCCACAACGGCATTATAATTAGCTTTACAAGCATCTTGTAAGTTCTTGCTTAATTTCCTGCCAAATAAATAAAAAAATAACCGGTTTTTTTTAAATAACCCGGTTATTTTAATGTTATTAATGTTTTGCCGCAAAACGAAGCATTTGGCCGGCATGCTGGCGGGTGATCTCGGTGATATCCTTACCGCCCAACATTCTTGCCAACTCTTCCAACCTTTCCAGGGAGTCAAGTAGTTCTACCTGTGTGATTGTCCGTCCCCCTTCAAATTTCTTGCTGATCCGGTGATGAGCCCCGGCGTAGCAGGCTACCTGGGCGGAGTGTGTCACGCAGATAATCTGGCGGCGTTTTCCCAATCGGGATATTTTTTCAGCAACAGCCTGAAGCGCCCGCCCGCCAATTCCGGAATCTACTTCGTCAAAGACCAGGACAGGTATTTCGTCGGCTTCTGCCAGTAATACCTTTAGGGCCAGCATAATTCTTGAGAGTTCTCCGCCGGAAGCGATTTTGACAAGTGGTTTCAAGGGTTCCCCGGGGTTTGGCGAAATCATAAAATCAATCCGTTCCGTACCTGACGGAGAAGGGGCAGCCAGTTCGAAAATGCCCAATCGAAACTCAATGCGACCCATCTCAAGGGAACCCAGTTCCCGGGACATTGCCTCTTCCAGTTGCTTTGCGGCATCTTTTCTTGCGGCGCGAAGTTTTGCGGTAGCCTGATTGTAGGCGGCCTCCAGATCAACCAGCTGAATTTTTGCCTCTTCCAGTTTTTCTTCCACGTTTTCCAGGGTATGCAGTTCCTTGCTTGCTGAATCCAGATACTCCAGCACTTCAGAAATGCTGTTACCAAATCTTTTTTTGAGTCTTTCAATTCGTTCCAGGCGTTCTTCTACGGCATCAAGCCTGTTGGGGCTGTATTCCGCCCTGTCCCGGTAGTTGAAGATTTCACGGGCAGCATCCTCAACCAGGTAAAGCGCATTTTGCAGGGATCCCAGCATACTTTCCGTGCGTTCGTCCAGTGCGGTCAGGTTTTTGATTAAAGTTGATGCCTTTGCCAGTAAGTCTGTGGCGGAAATCTGGCCACCGACACCTTCATAGAGCAGTGCGTAAGCCTCCGTGGTCAACTGGCAGATTCTTTCCGAATTGGCGAGCACTCTTTTTTCTGCAGTCAACTCCTCTTCCTCACCCTGCCTGAGGTTTTCACACCGGATCTCTTCGATCTCGTAGCGCAGCAGATCCAGGCGTCTGGCTCTTTCCCCCGCATCTCCAGAAATCTTTTCAAAATGAAGGCGCGCTTCTTTCCATTTGTTAAAAATCGACCGAACCTTTTTCAGAGGTTCTAGAACCTCTTTTCCACCAAACCTGTCCAGGAGTTCGCGGTGTCTATCCTGGTCCAGGAGGGAATTTTGCTCATTCTGTACATGCAGATCCGCTAGGTTCCTGCCGATGCTTTTGTAAAACCCCAGAGTGACGACCTGGCCGTTGATCCGGCAGATATTTTTCCCGGAGCGGGCGATTTCCCTGGAAATAAAAAGGATTCCGTCCCCGGGCTCGTCAATTCCCTGCTCTTCCAGCAGCGGAGTAAGTGACGGTAAACCACTGACAGCAAAAGTTGCCTGCACCATTGCTTTTTTTGCCCCGGTGCGAACAAGGTCGGCGGACGCGCGTCCCCCTAGGACCAACTGCAGTGCTTCAACGATGATGGATTTACCCGCACCGGTTTCCCCGGTAAGAACGTTGAGGCCCCTATGTAGATCCATATTCAGTAGTTCAATAATGCCGAAGTTCCTGATAAAAAGGCTTAAGAGCATGCGCTCACCCCCTGTTCAGGCTCAAGTCCTCGAATTTTTTTAGCACATCACAGGTTTCACGCTTTGGTTTAACGACGACGAGAATGGTATCATCCCCGCCCACTGTGCCGATGATCTCCTTCCATCCAAGCTGATCTACGGCAGAGGCAACAGCCTGCGCTCCTCCCGGGTGGGTCTTAATGATAATCAAGTTTTCGCTGGAGTCCAGCCCCACCACCGAGTCCCGGAAGAGGCGCTTTAGATGTTCTTCGCCCCGGAGGGTGGGCTGTTCACCGGAAAATGTGTAGCGGAAAAGGTTGTTTTCAAAGGGTATTTTACTTAAGCCCATTTCCTTTATATCCCTGGAGACCGTAGCCTGGGTAACTACAAAGCCACTTTTCCTCAATGCATCTGCGAGATCCTTCTGGGTTTCTATATTTTCATTCCGGATAATTTCAAGGATTTTATGCTGTCGCCTGTTTTTCATGGGGTAATACCTGCCTTCTCAATTACGATCAAGACCGGCGCTCGCCCGGAACGGTTTAAAAAGTCAATCTTAAGAACATGAAACTGTCTTCCGTCAAGAGCTGACGCCATCTCCTCAAGCCTGTGGCACTCCTCATTGCCGCCGGGATGCCCGGTGTAAACGACTATACTCGCCCTGCCCCCGGGCCTTAGTAGGTTCAAGGCAGTCTGAACGGCCCTGACGGTGGTGCAGGCGCTGCTGGTCACTCTGTGATCACCGCCCGGCAGATAACCGAGATTGAAAATCGCCGCGTCAACCGGGCCGGGAACGAACTTTTCCATCTCCTCGTGACCGGCTTGAAGCAACTCAACCCGGTCTTTATAACCGTATTTAGCAAGCTGTAACTGTGTTTTTTGCAGGGCAAGCGCCTGAATGTCGAAGGCATAGACCTTTCCGTGCGGTCCCACCAGGCGTGCTAAAAAGAGTGTATCATTTCCGTTTCCAGCAGTGGCGTCAATTGCCGTTCCCCCGTCCTTGACCGATTCGGAGATCAACATCTGCGCCAGGTAAACTGCGCTGCCCAGCCCTTTAAACGCCATTTCGATTACCTTCTTCCGACAGCTTCTTTCTCAAGACCTCAAAGAAGCTTCTTCCCTTTAATCTTAAAAATTTTGCCTTCCGGAAAGCGCGACAAACCACAACCTGGTCGTTTTTGCTGAGGCTGAAACCGTGCTGGCCATCCATAGTCAGCATCACTTCACCCTGGCTGGAAAGGATGGTGATCTTAATTACGCTGTCCGGTGAAAAGATCATCGGCCTTGACCAGAGGGTATGGGAGCAAATGGGTGTGAGCAGTAATAAATCAAGATCGGGTGTCACCAGAGGACCTCCCGCAGAAAGGGAGTAGGCAGTGGAACCTGTGGGGCTGGCAATGATCAGGCCATCCGAGGGGTAGGTATTGACATATTCGTCGTTTACGTGCGTTTCCAGTAAGATTAACCTGGCAAAAGCACCCTTTGCAATCACGGCGTCGTTAAGGCCCACCAGGTGCTGCACCATCCTGCCTCCCCTGTAGACCTGCGCCTCGATCATCATCCGTTCTTCGATGAAGTACTCGTCGTCCAGCAGTTTTTCTAAGGCAGGTAACGCTTCCGGAACATCAATTTCCGTAAGAAAACCCAGGTGGCCAAGGTTTACGCCAATAATTGGGGTCCCTGCCCGGGCAACATTGCGGGCTGTTCCCAAAAGGGTCCCATCCCCGCCAAAAACTATCATGCACTGGGCTCTTTCAACCAGGAGGCTCTGTGAAACGCCAAGTCTTGAAAGGCCCATTGGCTTGGCAGTATTCTCGTTGATTAATACCGAACAACCCTTGCTTTCCAGCCACTGAACAACTTGACCTACCAGCTCACGAACTCCCTTTTTGTTTAAGTTCACCACCAGCCCGAAGGTGTTCAAGGCGTAAGCCCTCCCCTTTGATCATGTCCTTGTTGGATTAACTGAAAAAGCTTATCTCAATTCGACGTGTGCCTGCTGAACTACGGAAAGCGGGCACACGCATGCTGACGGGCAACCATTCCTTTCAAAATAAAGCAAGTATTCAATATTGCCTTCCGGGCCCGTCACGGGGGAAAAGTCAAGGCCTTGTACGGACCAGCCCTGCTTTAAAAAAAGGTTTACAAGGTTCGTAATGACCTCCACGTGAACCTGTGGGTCACGCACCACACCTTTTTTGCCGACTTTTTCGCGTCCGGCCTCAAATTGTGGTTTAATCAGCGCCACCCCGGCTGCCTGACCGGCCATAAGCCCGCCAAGCCCGGGCAGGACTTTGCTCAGCGAAATAAATGAAACATCCATGGTGGCAAAGTCAGGTAGATCCTTTAAAGCATCACGGGTGAGGTAGCGAATATTGGTACGCTCCAATACTACCACCCGTGAATCGTTTCTCAACTCCCAGGCCAGTTGCCCGTACCCAACGTCTACTGCATAGACCAAACCGGCCCCGTGTTTCAAGGCGCAATCGGTGAATCCACCAGTGGAGGCGCCGATATCCAGGACAATGCGACCGTTGAGGTTGAGCTCAAAAACCTTAATGGCTTTTTCCAGCTTCAGGCCCCCACGGCTGACGTAGGGTATGGGGTTTCCCCTGACCTCCACCGTGCAACCGGCACCAACCATCAGACCCGGTTTTTCCGCCCTTTGGCCATCTATAAAAACCAGGCCGGCCATAATTGCCGCCCTGGCCCTTTCTCTGCTGGTGAAAAGGCCTTCCTCAACCAGCTTGACATCCAAACGATCCTTCTGTTGGGCCAAATTTACCAACCCTCCGTCTTACTAATTGGGAGCGAGCCTGAGCTTTCTGGGATAATTCTTGCGTACAAATTTCTCAGAGATGGCCCTGGCTACCTGTTCCACGGTCAGGCCGTAGCGTGCCATCAGCAAGGCCGGATTGCCGTGCTCTACAAAGTTGTCCGGAATTCCGAAGGACTGAACCGTCACCCCGTTGATTCCCCTGGATAGAAGCATTTCCATTACGGCGCTTCCAAAGCCGCATTGCAAAACGTGTTCCTCAAGGGTGTAGAGCACTCCGGTCTGCGAGGCATGGTGCAGGATGCACTTTTCATCCAGGGGCTTGACAAACCTGGCGTTGATAACGGTGGCATCAATACCGATGGAGGTTAAAACCACAGCAACCTCCTCTGCCAGAAGGACCATGCTCCCAACCGCCAAAAGCGTAACATCCTTACCTTTCCGGATCACTTCAGCCTGTCCTATTGGAAGTGTTTTGAGTTCTTCATCCAGCTTGCAGCCCGTGGCTGCTCCACGAGGATAGCGGACCGCAGCCGGTCCCGGGTGTTGGACTGCTGTTGTCAGCATGTGCTGCAGCTCATTCTCATCCCTGGGGGCCATGATCACCATGTTGGGAATATGCCTTAGATAGGCATAATCAAAGAGGCCATGGTGGGTTGCCCCGTCCTCTCCCACAAGCCCTGCCCGGTCAATGGCAAAGGTTACCGGCAGGTTTTGCAGGCATACGTCGTGCAAGACTTGATCATAAGCGCGCTGTAAAAATGTTGAATAAATCGTGACGACAGGGTGATATCCTTCCGCCGCCAGACCTGCAGCAAGTGTCACTGCATGCTGCTCTGCAATGCCCACATCAAAAAAACGGCCCGGATAAAGCCGGGCAAAGTTATTCAACCCGGTACCACTTGGCATTGCCGCTGTAATGGCCAGGATGTTTTTATCCGCAGCTGCAAGCCTGGTTAAGGTATTACCAAATACTTCCGTATAGGAAGGCGCCTTGTTGTTTTTAAAAACTTCTCCAGTAGCCGGATCAAAGGCCCCCACGCCGTGGAAGCGGTCAGGATTCCTTTCGGCAGGTCGGTAACCTTTCCCTTTTTTGGTTAGTACATGAACCAGGACAGGGCCTTTCTTGGCCTTGGACTGGTTTAAGATGGTGGTCACCGCTTTGAGATCATGCCCGTCCACCGGGCCCAGATAAATAAAGCCCAGTTCTTCAAAGAGCATGCCTGGAACGACCAGACATTTTAAACTGTCTTTAAGCCTTTCGCCAAATCTCAATAAAGTTGAACCGATAGGTACCTTACGCAAGAGCTGTTCAATTTCCTCTTTACCCCTGGAATACATGGGGTCTGTTCTCAGGCGCGTCAAATAGCCGGACATTGCACCGACATTATGGGCAATTGACATTTCATTATCGTTTAAAATGACAATAAGGTCTTTTTTCAGGTGTCCGGCATGATTCAAGGCTTCAAAAGCCATCCCGCCGGTCATGGCCCCGTCGCCGATGACAGCCACGACGGAGTGGTTTTCACCTTTCAAGTCACGGGCAACCGCCATCCCAAGCGCCGCTGAAATTGACGTACTGCTGTGGCC
Organism: Pelotomaculum sp. UBA5255; assembly: GCA_002408725.1. GTDB lineage: Bacteria > Bacillota > Desulfotomaculia > Desulfotomaculales > Pelotomaculaceae > DTU098. Next base: position 21,215 of record DHTR01000003.1, on the reverse strand, counting down.
GGCGCCGAAAGCGTCGTGGATACTTTCAGAGGGCCTTGGAAAACCGCTGATACCTCCGAATTGGCGCAGGGTGCTGAATTCGTCTTTTCTTCCCGTCAGCAATTTATGAACATAGCTCTGATGCCCAACGTCCCAAATGATTTTGTCAACGGGTGAGTTGAAAACCCGGTGGATAGCCAGCGTCAGTTCCACAACCCCCAGATTGGGCGCCAGGTGTCCACCATTTTTAGATACTGTTTTAATGAGCTCAAGTCGGATTTCCTTGGCCAGTTTCTCAAGCCCGGCAAAACTCATAGAGCGGATGTCCCGCGGAGAATGGATTTTTTTTAGTAGGTTGCTCACGGCTATCCACCCTTCTTGCTTTTGATCCGGCGTTTCTGAAAGGGACTGTAACCGGTAACCCTTTCCAGCCTTGCAAGAAATTTGCCCACCATAAAAATAACCTCTTCCGGATGGCTGAGGGCAATTTTTTTGCCTGCGGCCTTGCCTGTTACGATAGTAACTGAAATAAGGGCGGTAAACAGCACATTTAGCCAAAACTGGTCAAACTGCAGTCCCGCCCTCAAAACTTGTACCACAATTGAGATCCCGAGCGCGCCACTCACGGTTGTCGTGATGTCACCAATGACATCGTTTGCAATATTCGCTACTTTATCAGCATTTCGGATTAATTGCAGACCGTTTGAGGCCCCTTCAACCCGTTTGGCAGCCTTGGCATTGAAAGGTACGTGCGAGGCGGCTGTTACGGCGGTTCCCACAACATCCGCTACAATGTTAATAAAAATGATAAAGAGTAAAAAAAACAGAGACAGAACAATGTTATTTAATTTGGAAGAAAAAGTTTCCGCAAGAAGTGTAAAGAGGATCGCGAGAAAAAAGGAGCCAACCCCCACAAAAAGGAGATATCTACTGGTTACAGTAGATTTATTATTACCCAAAAAAAGTCACCTCATGCAGCGATGATTAGGACGTATAAGCTTAGGATATAATACAGTGTATGTATATGGGTGATAAGTGACAGCGAGCCGGATAAATATTGTGGCTTAGGTCTAGCAGGTTTTCCCAAACAGCTACCGGCTGTCGCCAGGCCGGCGGTTTCCCTTTAAAGCCATTTCCGATCGTCTCCGATTCCGGGGCTAGATTACCACTTAGTCCACACTTTAATCTCCGGCCCGCCCAGGGAATCCGGACAGCCTAGGAGTTTTCCTCGACAGAATACACCTTTTCTAGCCTCTTTTGCAGTAGGGGTTTCAATCAACAGCCAGCCGTTCATGGGCCCATGAACGGCCGGCTTAAATTAACCAATATCCACCGATACCACTCAAGGCAGGCTACACTGCACGCAGCGACTAACCACGTGCAGGTTTAACCCCAAGCCATAGTTGACCATTCCGGATGGCGGAAGTAGCTGCCCACGCACTTGGGTCTCCACGGGGGCGGGGTCAACGCCCACATGCCATTGTGGGTCGCCCCACCCCCTTAACTCCCAGTACCAGCCCCCGACTGGGCGTCGGCAGCCAGCACCAGGAACTTCATCGATGTGCCCTTGACGGATTTTTAGGCCCGCCT
>DHTR01000003.1:18795-19475 GCA_002408725.1 Pelotomaculum sp. UBA5255 | reverse complement strand
ACGGATTTTTAGGCCCGCCTTCAAAAAGGTTCATCTGACTAGAATACTGTGTCACTTATCATATAAAACTCTTATCAAGGTTTTATTATAACATAAACTCGGGTTCTTTTTCAAACGCGTCTGCGCTTTGATTAACCACTGTATATTAATATGGGTGTTTAAACGATAATAGAATGGGTTCAGGTCCTTCGAGCTAAGCCTGGAGCTAATAATCCCGGTTAATCACAAACTGAACCAGCAATCTTAAAAAATCTGCTTCTTTGCCAAAAGTACCGATAGCGTCCAGCGCCCATTCACACTCCTGGCGGGCTTTTTTAAGGGATTGTTCTATGCCGAATAGGGATGGATAAGTGGCTTTTTTATTTTTAAAATCACTGCCAATAGGCTTTCCGATTTTCTTTTCGTCGCCTTCGATATCAAGTAAATCATCTTTTATTTGAAAAGCCAGACCCAGGTGTTCGGCATACTGGCTGAGGGATTCCAGCTGATCTTGCCGCGCCCCGGCTAGAATTGCCCCTGCCCGGACAGAGACCCGGTAGAGAGTACCGGTTTTGTGGCGGTGAATATACTCCAGGGTAGTCTCATCAACATCCTCACCCGCGGAAAAGGTATCCACCATCTGGCCCCCGATTAGCCCCCTGGTACCGGCCCCAATGGCAACCTCACGAAGAACCGTTAAG
>DHTR01000003.1:0-18631 GCA_002408725.1 Pelotomaculum sp. UBA5255 | reverse complement strand
TAAGAACCGTTAAGGTATCCTCCGGGCGGCGGGATTTATTCCCGGCCAGCAACTGAAAGGCCAGGGTCAGCAGGGCGTCGCCTGCTAAAACAGCAACCGCTTCCCCGTAGACCTTGTGACTTGTTAATTTACCCCTGCGGTAGTCATCGTTGTCCATTACGGGCAGGTCGTCATGAATCAGGGAGTAAGCATGGATTAGTTCCATGGCACAGGCTACGGGCAAAACGTCAACAGCCGCTCCCCCCACAGCCTCTGCACCCGCCATCACCAGGGACGGTCTGAGCCTTTTGCCCCCTCCCATAACGCTGTAGCGCATGGCCTGATGAATCAGGGGAGGAAAGGCAACGGCGGGAGGAAGGTAACGATCGAGAGCAGCTTCCACAATATCCGCCCTTTTTTTTAACTCTTCCTTAAAGTCCAAGGCCACGGCCTCCCCCGGGTGATGGAATTGAATCCACTTCTTTTAATAAAATCCCGCCTTTTTCGTCGGTCAGAAGGATTGATATCTTTTGCTCGGCCGCCTCCAGGCATCCTTCACAGATCCGGGAAAGACCCACTCCTTCCTCAAACAATTCAAGTGCGTTTTCCAGCGGCAGTCGGCCGTCTTCCAGTTCCCTCACAATCTCTTCCAAGCGGGCTATAGCTTTTTCAAAACTCAGTTCTTTCTTCTCGGCGGCCATCTTTGCCCTCCATCCAGTTTGCCCTATTCTACTTCATTCTTTCCTGCACCACGGCCAGGATCCTTTCCTTGAGTTGCCCGGCTTCGGTCACCAGAGAAGCTATCTCTCTGGTGACTTGGCCGGCATAATTGGCATCTTTGATCAAGGGAATGTTGAAACCAGCGGTCAGAAGAACGCTGTTCAGGGCTGCCTCGGTCACAGTGGCCGCGACTCCCGCATCGCTGATCGCCATTTTATTCCCGATGCTGGAGAGCCGGTCGGTAAGCTGCAGTGCCCTCAGGCAGGCCCGGGCAATTTCTAACGGTTTTTCCGTGGAACCCCTAAGTGCTCTTTGCAGGGCTTCTTCCCGCGTTGCGCATTCTGCACCTGTTCCTCTGGGCAGGCGGTAGGCCTCCATAAACTGGTTGAACTCTGCCATATCCTCTTCCACCAGTTCCTCCAGCCTTGTCCTCAACGAACCGGCCGAATCTCGAATCTCCTTGACAAGAAGCTCTACATCCCGGTATTTTTCTTTGCCAACGGTTAAATTGCAAACCATCGAGGTCATGGCTACTCCCAAACAGGCTACGATGGCGGATACGCTGCCACCCCCGGGAATCGGGGAGCTGGAGGCAGAAGATTCTACGATTTCACGTAAGCTTTTTTCAAAGAAATCACCCAATGCAGGCAGGCCTCCTTATGTGCTTATATTTTTCATTTGCAGTCTTATAGCTTTAAGGAGATTCTTCTGAATCAGCATCGTAGTCAGACTGCCGACCCCGCCAGGCACAGGAGAAATGGCGCCTGCAACCTCCCGGACGCGCTCAAAGTCAACGTCCCCGCAAATACCTCCGCCCTGAACCTCATTGATGCCGGCATCAACAACAACAGCGCCCGGCTTAATCATGTCAGCGGTAATCATTCCGGCCTTACCCACGGCGGCAATGAGTATATCGGCCTGGCGGGTGTGCCTGGTTAAATCCCGGGTCCTGGTATGGCAGACAGTCACAGTGGCATTCTGGTTTAGCATCATGTAGACCAGAGGTTTCCCGACCGATTCGCCGCGACCCACCAGGACAGCGTGCTTCCCGCTGATTTCAATTCCGTTGCGCAGGATGATTTCAATGCAGCTCTGCGGCGTGGTCGGAAAAAGTCCTTCACTATTGCTGAGAATATAGCCGCGGTTGATGGGGTGTACGCCATCAACGTCCTTGAGCGGCGAAACCGCTTCCAGCACCTTCTGTTTATTCATACCTCTGGGAAGAGGGAGCATGATCATGATCCCGTGGATGCTGTCGTCATCGTTTAATCTTTGAATCAAATCGACAACTTCATCTCCAGAGGAAGCTCCGGGCAAATTAAACAGCTCAAAATCAACCCCGACACTCAGGCAGGCTTTTTCCATGGACCGGGAGTAAAGTACCGAAGCCGGATCTTCACCTGCAAGAATAACAGCCAGCCTGGGAGCAATGCCGTATTCCCTGAGCCGGGAAACCTCTGACGCTACCTCTTCTCGTATAGAAGCGGCAACCTTTTTTCCATCTATGAGTTTGGCCATTCTACATACACACCCACTTTAACTTAAGTCGTTTTGCCCTCTACGAGACATTGCAGTTGTCCTCCTGGCAGCCGAACCGACAGCCTGTCACCCTGATCTACCGATTCAATATCCCGAATAACATGTTGGCCGTCGGGAGTGGTGCAGATAGAGTAACCTCTGGCCAGGGTGGCCAGGGGGCTTAAGGTCTGAAATTGTCCAGCCAGAGCTGCCAGAGCTCCCCCTTTACGTTCGACAACACCCCGGACACCTTGAGCCAGTCGGCGGTTCAGCTGATCAAGGGACTGCTGCCAGGACCCGCACAGGGTATCCCTGGGGCGCGTGAAAGCGCGGTGAGCCAGGCAGGTATCAAGACGCCGCCGGCTCCTGACAACATTCTCCTTTGATGCACGGGCAAGCCTTGATTTGAGCGCCTGAATCCGGCGTTCCATTTCCCGCTTATCGGGTACAGCGATCTCAGCTGCTGCTGACGGTGTCGAAGCCCGGGCGTCTGCCACAAGGTCAGAAATGGTGAAATCGGTCTCGTGGCCGACGGCCGAAATGACCGGGATGGTTGATTGAAAAATGCTTCGGGCTACAATTTCCGTGTTGAAAGCCCATATTTCTTCCAGGGACCCGCCGCCCCGGCCAATAATGATCAGGTCGATTCCACCCAACTCGTTTAACAAACGAATGCCTTGCGCCACGGCAGGAGGGGCTGGATCCCCCTGAACCGGTACGGGCGCCAGGACGATCTGGCGTCCGGGCCAACGGCGCCGGATAATTTCCAACATATCCCTTACGGCTGCCCCGGTTGGCGAGGTTACCAGCCCGATCCGGCGCGGCAGGAGGGGAAGTTCTTTTTTATACTTGCGGTCAAACAGCCCCTCCCGTTGGAGCTTCACTTTAAGTTGTTCAAAGGCAAGGTACAGCGCCCCGGTTCCATCGGGCTCAATTTCTTCCGCATAGAGCTGGTAGCTGCCGTCCCGCTCATATACAGAGATGTAGCCCCGCACAGTGACGGCCATTCCGTTTTCAGGACGAAAAGGAACCAGCCGACTTTTGGAGCGGAACATGACCACCTTCAGGCTGCTGTAGTCATCTTTCAAAGTAAAATAAAAGTGCCCGGAAGAAGCAGGCTTGAAGTTTGAGATTTCTCCCTTAACCCACACGTTCGCCATGAGATAGTCTTTTTCCAGCAACATTTTTATATGCCTGGTCAGCTCCTGGACAGTCAAAACGCGCATGTTCATAACTCCTTGCCTAGAATCTAGATGCTTTAAGCTAAAATCATTGTTTTCCGGTTAAATAGTCATGGATTGAATTTGCTGCCGTCCGTCCGGCCCCCATGGCCAGGATCACCGTGGCGGCGCCGGTTACGATGTCTCCGCCGGCAAAAACCCCGGGCTTGGAAGTAGCGCCCGTTTCCGGATTAGCTACGATGTTGCCCCTTTTACTGCATTCCAATCCTTTTGTGGTCCTTGGAACCAGCGGGTTCGGGCCCTGTCCTATGGCCACGACCACAGTGTCTACCTCCATCATGAATTCGGAACCCTTGATCGGAACCGGCCTGCGGCGCCCTGAATCATCGGGCTCACCCAGTTCATATTGCAGACACTCCATGGCTGTAAGCCAGTAGTCATCGTTATAAAGGAACCGGGTAGGGCTTGTCAGAAATTTAAAGCGGACACCTTCTTCTGCCGCGTGGCTTACTTCCTCCTGCCGCGCCGGCAGCTCGACTTTGGAGCGCCGGTAAACAATCCAGGATTCCTCCGCCCCCAGGCGGAGCGCGGTGCGGGCTGCGTCCATAGCCACATTGCCGCCCCCCAGCACGGCCACTTTTCGCCCCACCCGGATCGGGGTGTCGCAGTTGGGGAAAAGATAGGCTTTCATCAAGTTGGTGCGGGTCAGAAATTCATTAGCGGAGTATACCCCGCAGGCATTTTCTCCCGGTATTTTCATGAAATGGGGAAGCCCCGCGCCGGTTCCGATAAAAACAGCGTCAAAGCCCCCTTCTTCCATCAGTTCGTCAACGGTTGCAATTCTACCGACCACGGCGTTGACCTGGATCTCAACGCCCAGCTTTTTAAGGTTCTGTATTTCCGCCTGAACAATGGCCTTTGGAAGGCGAAACTCAGGTATCCCGTACATCAATACACCACCCGCCAGATGCAGGGCCTCAAAAATAGTCACCCGATGGCCCAACTTGGCAAGGTCGGCGGCGCAGGTTAGTCCCGCCGGGCCGGAGCCCACCACGGCCACTCTCTTACCGGTCGGGGGAGCAACTTCCTGGGGTCTGATCCCGTTGGCCATTTCCCAGTCGGCACAGAATCGCTCGATCCGGCCAATGGCCACAGGCTCGTGTTTTTTACCCAGTGTGCAGTATTTTTCACACTGGTTTTCCTGTGGACAAACCCGGCCGCAAACACCCGGCAGGGCGTTCTTTTCTTTGATCTTTTTGGCAGCCCCGGCAAAATCGCCCGCCGCGGCCAGTTTAATGAAGGCTGAAATGTCTATATCCACCGGGCATCCCTGCCTGCACGGCACGTTTTTGCACTGCAGGCAACGATTAGCCTCAGTAACAACGGTTGCTTCGCTGTAGCCGAGGGCGACTTCACTGAAATTTTTCACCCGCAAAGCCGGGTCCTGAACGGGCATGGGACTCTTTTGCGGATTAATTGATTTCCTTTTTCCTGTCATTATTTCCCACTACCTCCATTACAGGCGCACCGGCAGGTGTTACGTTGATTGTACGTCTCCCTGGCAAGCAACTCCTGTGGTTTATAGATCACAGAGCGGCGGGACATCTCGGCAAAATCCACCTGGTGTCCGTCAAATTCCGGTCCGTCTACACAGGCAAAACGGGTTTCCCCGCCCACCGTAACGCGGCAGCAGCCGCACATGCCGGTGCCGTCGACCATAATGGTATTCAAGCTGACAATAGTTTTTATGCTGTGTTTCCGGGTCAGTTCGCACACGGCCCGCATCATGGGCAGAGGACCAATGGCCAGGCAAAGGGCGATATCACCCTTTTCAAGAATAACTTCCTTCAACAAGTCGGTGACAAAGCCCTTTCTTACGTATGAGCCGTCGTCGGTTACCACCCGCAGTTCGGTGCAAGCAGACCGCAACTTATCTTCCCAGAAAAGTAACTCCCTGGTTCTGGCCCCAATGATGCCGATAACCTCGTTACCGGCTTCTTTCAGGGCACGGGCAATAGGATGGACGGGAGCCACACCCACACCGCCACCGACACATACGGTACGTCCAAAGGATCCGATGTGGGAAGGCACTCCCAGAGGTCCGACAAAATCCTGGATAAAATCACCTTCATCGAATGTGCCCAATTCCTCTGTTGTCTTCCCCACTTCCTGGAATACGCATGTGACCGTTCCCTTTTCACGGTCAAAATCAGCAATGGTTAAAGGAATCCTTTCTCCCTTCTCATGCATGCGAAGAATAACAAACTGTCCGGGCTCCGCTTTCTTGGCTACCTGCGGCGCCTCAATTTTGAAGAGGTTTATGGAGGGGGCCAGTACGGTTTTTTTAAGAATCCTGTACATAAATGGTAATGTTCCTTTCTATACTGATTGTCTCCTATCTTTGATATTCGAGGTAATCGGCCTAATTCCTACTTATTATTCAAATCTCAAATTTAAGAGCAGCACCGTAGGAGTTGGTCTGCTCAAAATCGCTTGATCCTGCTGTCATTAATCTTAAGAAATAGTTAATTAAGGGGTACCTTCCCGTATTGTTCGGGTTTCTCCAATACCCTCCCGAGAATACCGTTGATAAAGCGACCCGAATCTTCTCCCCCGAAAGTCTTTCCCAGTTCAACCGCCTCGTTCACAGAAACATTCCCGGGTATATCGCTGCAGAATAAAATCTCAAACAGAGCCAGGCGCATAATATTTCTGTCGACAGAGGGCATCCTCTTAATGTCCCATTCTTTGCTGATGCTTGCGATCACTTGATCAATCAATTCCAGGTTAGCCAATGTTCCAAAAATGATCTTTTCGGCAAAGTCCTCACTCTTAGGGAGCGCTCCGAAGTTTTCATCCATGCCCTGCATGGCCTTCCGGGGTTCCCCACCGCCTAAGTCCACTTGAAAGAGGACTTGGAGGGCCCTTTCTCTGGCCTGTCTTCTGCTCATCGGTATCCTCCTTGTGCTGCCGGCCCGTGCTCAAAAGGCTGCATGCCTCTTGATTCAGTACGATCCTATTTTGCCTTTGTAGCTTCCACGATTGTTAAGGCCTCTTGTTATCGTTCCCCAAAAAGCCTTGAGAATATTTCCCGGAAATCTATTCTATCATCCAGACGCTTGCCTATATAATAACCTGCTACAGCGCACAGCGCCACGAAAAGCGCCTTTAAGAAGCCGTACCTAATGGCCAGAAAACCAAAGAGGAGACCCATTAAAATACCGACTACTTTCCCCAAATGCCTTTCCAGGATTTCCTGGATCATTCCCATCAGAACACCCCTTTCGGGTTTATCAATCTTTTTCCGCCCGTACTACTTCACAGGGATTTCCAGAACGGTTGTAACGGAATTTTTTCCTTGTTACTAACGAAGGCTCTTTACTACTCAACCCTGGGCTTGTGCACCGAGATATTCTCAACGGAGACTTTAACCGTGTTGACTGTGATCCCCGTGACTTCAAGAACACGTTCCTTAACCCGGTTTTGAATTTCCATAGAAACCTCCGGTATCTTTACGTCCGGGGTAACAGAAGCTCGGACCTGGATCCCGACACCCTGGGGGACGGCAACAATACGCGGCTTTACCTCCCGAACGCCGTTAAACTGCGATACCACCTTTTCAACCAAACTTTCGATGGCCTGAAGGGATACTTTCACCTGTCCCAGCGACGTTTCCGCAAGCACCACATGCCTGCCCCTTGGCTTATACAGGCTAACCCAGAATAAACGGACCCCAATCAAAATCACAATGACCATGACCGACCAAAATAGCTCCGGGCGGCCGGGATAAAAAAACTCCCTCAGCAAATACAAGGGCGCCGCCCATCCCAGCATGACCGCTGAAAAAAGTGCGAACAGCACAGTAAAAAAAATTGAATAAACAGCCAGCAAAGCCCTGTCAAAAGGACCCATCAAGCTCCCCCCTTTAAAAGCCAACCCCCTCTCAAGGGGGTTAGCAGCCGTTATCTGATTCTATGCTCCTCGTCACTGGCCTCAGATGCAAAGGCCACTCCCTGAACATTGACGTTGACCTCAACAACCACAAGCCCGGTCATCCGTTCTATGGCGCCCTTAACGCTTTCCTGAATCTGGGCGGCCACATCGGGTATGCGGATGCCGTACTCCATAATCACAAAGACATCAACAGCCGCTTCTTTTTCACCCACTTCGACCTTGATCCCCTTGGAAAGGTTCTTCCTCCCCAGCATTTCGGCTATACCACCAACGAGTCCACCGCTCATGCCGGCCATTCCTTTAATCTCAATGGCAGCTAGCCCGGCAATTACTTTTACGACTTCGTCCGCAATCCTGATTGAACCCAGGCTGGTTTGTTCTTCACGGACAATCTTTTTAGGTTCCAAATTTATCACCTCCGCCTGGATAGGTTACAGGTCTACTGAGCAGATTGCCTTAATGGCAAAATATTGTCTAAAATTATTGTCTACATATGGAAGGAGGTTTGATTTACAGATCACGAAAACACTTCGTCTATTTGCGTATATTATAACAAAACTGGTAATTCAACGCAAACATAAATCATAATTCTGCTATTTTACTCATTATCCCCAAGAATGCGACGCTGGATAAAGTTGGTATAAATTTCGCCCCGTCTAAAGAACGCGTTTTTCAAGATCCGCTGGTGAAAGGGAATGGTTGTGTTGACCCCTTTTATGGCAAATTCCTGAAGGGCGCGCTGCATCCGGGCCATGGCTTCCTCCCTGTCCCTGCCCCAGGCAACCAGTTTCCCAATCATGGAATCATAAAAAGAGGGGATTAGATACCCGCTGTACACTGCACTGTCAACACGGATGCCGGGCCCGCCCGGGGGCATGTAGGTTGTTATTTTCCCGGCGTTCGGCATGAAATTTTTGCTTGGATCTTCCGCGTTGATCCTGCATTCAATGGCATGGCCTTGAAGCTTGATCTGTTCCTGGGTTAAGTCCAGCTTTTCGCCCGCGGCTAACCGGATTTGCTCCTTGACCAGGTCAATCCCGCTAACGAACTCTGTAACAGGGTGTTCTACCTGGATTCTTGTGTTCATTTCCATAAAGTAATAATTCAGGTTTTTGTCCAGCAGAAACTCAACCGTACCAGCGTTGGAGTAGGCCACGGCCTTCGCCGCCCTGACCGCCATCTCCCCCATCTTTTTACGCAACTCCCCCGTGAGGGCGATGGACGGCGCCTCTTCAAGCATTTTTTGGTTGCGCCTCTGAATTGAACAGTCCCTTTCACCCAGATGAATCAAGTTTCCATGGATATCTCCCAATACCTGAAATTCAATATGCCTGGGTTCCTCCACATATTTTTCCAGATAAACATCATCGTTACCAAAAGCGGCCTTGGCCTCCGTTTTTGCTGTATAAATGGCGTCTTCCAATTCCTCGCTGCTCTGGACGATCCTCATGCCGCGGCCGCCGCCCCCGGCGCTGGCCTTAATGATTACCGGGTAGCCAATCTCTCCGGCCAGCTTGAAAGCTTGTCCCGGGGTCCTGAGCATACCCTCCGAACCGGGCACAACCGGTACCCCGGCTTTGATCATGGTCTCTCTGGCTGTGGCCTTGGCCCCCATTTGCTGGATGGCCTTGACAGGCGGGCCGATAAAGGTGATCCCGCAGGTCGAGCACGCGTCCGCAAAGCCCGCGTTTTCCGAAAGGAAACCGTAGCCGGGATGAATGGCGTCCGCTCCGGAAATAAGCGCCGCGCTGATGATGTTCATATAATTTAAATAGCTTTTGGCAGAAGGCGCCGGCCCGATACAATACGATTCATCTGCCCACAATACATGAAGACTATCATGATCCGCCTCGGAATAAACCGCAACTGTAGAAATATTCATTTCATGGCAGGCTCTGATAATCCGGACGGCTATTTCTCCCCGGTTGGCAATCAGAATCTTTTTAAACATCTTTGTTTTCCTTTCCAATTAAAAACAAATTGTTATCTGCTAAAACCAGTTATTCTTTAACCAAAAACAGGGTTTGTCCGTATTCAACCGGAGAACCGTTTTCAACTGTTATCTCCACGATTTCACCCTCAAGCTCGGCATCAATCTTGTTCATTAATTTCATTGCTTCAATGATACAGAGGGTTTGCCCCTTCTTGACCTGTTCTCCTATCTTGACATAGGGGTCAGCTTCCGGGGATGGGGCACGATAAAAGGTACCAACCATCGGAGAAACTACCGGGATCAAGCCGGTCTGGTCTTTAGTCGCAGTCCGGTCCGGCAGGGTGGAGCCCGCTTCTTTTAGCTCCGGGTTGACTGCCGGGGCCGGCGTCGAAGGACCGGTTGAGCCTACCTCAGCCTCAAGACTCCGGCCCTTTTTTATAGCAAGTTTAACTCCGTCACTTTCCAGTTTGACCTCAGTTATACCGGTTTCATTGACCAGTCTTATTAAATCCTTGACATCACCAAGGTTCATCTTTCTGTCCTCCTTCGCGGTCCCTTTCCCGTCTGGTCCAAGAAGAGCTGGTTCCAGCGCCGGGACCGGCTTAATGGTTTTATCCTTGACCTGGGCTACTGACCCCTTTTGAGTAGAATTTATTTGGTTTTGATTAGCCTTTTCAGCTCTGGCATTGGGTTCCTTGCGGCCCCCCCTGTTTCTCTCTTCAAGGAAACGCTTACCTACCTGGGGAAACAAAGCGTAAGAGAGAACGTCCTCTTCTCCGGATGCCAGTTCCTTCATCTCTTTCCTTATTTTGTCCAGTTTTGGCTCCAGCAAGTCAGCCGGCCTGCAGGTAATCGGCTCGCGGTCACCCAGAACTTTGCGGGCAATTTCCTGGTTAACCGGGGCGGGAGGCCTGCCGTAGCGACCCTGAAGATAGTCCCGGACCTCACCCGGAACCAGCTTATACCTTTCTCCTGTCAGCACGTTCAATACGGCCTGAGTTCCCACTATCTGACTAGTAGGAGTCACCAGGGGCGGATATCCAAGGTCCTCACGCACCCTGGGGATCTCTGTCAGGACCTCACCCATACGGTACAGCGCCTTTTGCTCCTCCAGTTGAGTAACGAGGTTGGAGATCATCCCACCGGGGACCTGGTGGTCGAAAACGCGCATGTCGTTGATTCGGGTTACACCCCGCTCGAAACCGCTGTTTTTTCGCATCTCCTCAAAAAATTCAGCCACTTCAAAAAGGTTATGAATGTTCAGTCCTGTATCGTATAAAGAGCCCTGCAGGGCCCGAACCACGGTTTCGACCGGCGGCAGCGAGGCGCCAAAGGCCAGGGGCACAGTGGCGGTATCAATGACGTCTACCCCTGCTTCAACTGCCTTCAGGTACGTGCCAACAGCCAGCCCTCCAATGTAGTGGCAGTGCAGTTGGACCGGTATACCCAGCTTTTCCTTAAGAAGTTTTACCAGTTCATAGGCCCGGAAGGGAGCCAGCAGTCCCGCCATATCCTTGATGCAAATGGAGTCAGCTCCCATTTCAGCAAGCTGCAGCCCCATGTCCAGGTAGTGCTGGTTGGTGTGGACAGGGCTTACGGTATAAATCATCGCTGCCTGGGCGTGTGCCCCCGCCTTTTTAGAAGCGCGGATGGCAGTTTCCAGGTTTCGGATATCGTTCAGCGCATCAAAGACCCTGATGATGTTAATGCCTTTTTCAACAGCCTTGCTAATGAATGCTTCCACCACATCGTCCGGATAGTGCTTGTAGCCCACGAGAGATTGGCCTCTCAGCAGCATCTGGAGCGGGGTTTTCTTGATCTGTTTTTTGAGCAGGCGGAGCCTTTCCCAGGGGTCCTCATTTAAATAGCGCATGCAGACGTCAAAGGTCACCCCTCCCCAAACTTCCAGAGAGTGGAATCCAATTTGGTCTAGTTTCTCGGCAATCGGCAGCATGTCCGCCGTGCGCATTCTAGTTGCCCAGAGACTCTGGTGGGCGTCCCGTAAAGTGGTATCGGTTATCTGGACATTGCGTTCCATGGTTGTTTCTTCCCCCAATTCTCACCACATTAAAAAAACAGGTTGCCACAAACCCTGGTAACAACCTGATCGGTACAGGCAATGATCATTAAAGAACATTACCACCATTATAATAAATAATATAACGTTTGGAAACCTGTTTTTAACAAGTATACAGAATGCAAACAAAATCTAAGGGAATTTAAAGGGGATCATCTTATGATGCCTTTAATGATTGCTTCTGGTAATAATTACAACGCTTTGAGCATCAACTCCGGTCCCCTTTGAAACAAGTTCGGTGATAGATGCGGAATCTCCGGCAGCAAGGCGTTCTGATTCGACAATGACGGTAACCGACCGTTCGTCCACCAGAACAGCCGCGTCCTTAAATCCCTTAGCCTTGATCATGTTTTCCAGTTCAACTTCCTTTTCCATGCTGCGGCTGATTGCCAGCAGGTGCTCCTGTGCCTTTTGTCTGGTTTCACCGGCCGAATTGGCATTGTTAATTACTTCCCTGAGCCACTCCACCCTCTGGCCCCGGGTGCGCTCGCGCTCCAGGCGATAATCCACGAAAAAATCGTGTTCCTCTGCAACGGTTGGATTGGTTGCGGTTTTAGCCAATTGCTCCATTCCGGATACCGGCTGTCCGGTACCCCCGCTGCCGGTCTCTCCGGCGACCGGGCTAATTACAGGAGTCCCCGGAACCACCATCTTTTTTTCCAGCAAATTACCACGCCAGCCCAGGAACAGCAAGGTGATCCCGATTAGACCAACGGCGATCAAGGTCAGGGTGCGTTTTCGAATAATAATTGGAATCATTATTCTCTCCTTTCCATCTTCAGGACGAGAATTTTCTGGGGCTCAACACCGAGGGCTACCCGTGTTGCTTCAAAAAGCTTAGCCTTTACCCGAGAGTCCCCGGCTCCCTCGGACACTACCAGGACACCGGCCACTTGCGGCGCAACCTCCCGTTCCACCACCGGGCGCTCTTCACCCGTGCCGCCACGGTTCATCACCAGCTGACCGCTACCGCTATCCTCCGTGGTCAAGCGAGTTCCACCCGTCTGGTCCCGCTCCTGGGTTGTCTTCTTGCCGGTAGTGGTATTAACGGCGTATTCTTCCCTGGTCGATCCGGAGAGTCGCACAGATACTTCCACCTTGCCTGCCCCGTCCACCTGTCTAAGCATCTCCCGAAGTTTTATGCTGATCTGTTCTTCCTCTCCGGACATACTGTTTTCAGTCTTTTCCCCCACGGCAGGCCCGGGTAAAACCTGTTCCGGCTGTACAGAAGCGGGCCTGCTTCCACCGGTATTAGCAAAAACAAGCAGGGCTATCCCGAGGGCTCCCAGAGCGGCCAACCACAGGTTGCGCCTGCCCTGCTCCTTGGGAGGGGATCCATTTTTACTTTTATCACTGTCTTTTAAACCAATGAAATTAAGTATTCTGTGCAAATTGCCACCTCCTTTTAGCGGTAAATAATTTTAACCTGCTCCGGCTTCAAGTTGTAGAAGTTTGTCAACACGTCGACCATGTTGGCAACAGCCTGCGGAGAACCTGTACTCGTCAGCTCCGGGCTAACGCGCCGCCCTACTTGAACAGAAACCGGGCTGACCTCACCCACTACTACGGTTCCCTCGGGCTCCCGATCGGCTTGAGCCGGATCCTCGGCCACAGCTAGAATGATTTCTTTGATCTGCCCGAAGCCTGAACTACCATTGTCGGATTGTACGCTCACTTCCACGTCAAGCACTGGGATTTCCTGGTTTAATTTGACCAGTGCGGTGATCTGTTGGGCGAGACCTCGCCGGTACTGTTCGATTCCCCGATCCTGCTGCTCAGCGGAAATCTTTTTGCCCGCCTCCAGGATTTCCGGTAGTTGTCCTTTTCCCTCATTTGTCACAACAGCCGGCAGTTCTCCCTCAAAGCTCCACCGGGCAAAGGTTCCAACAGCCTGGACCACGGCAATAATGACCAAAAGGCCCATGACCATTTTGACGTATTTTCTCATTTCACCGGCAGGCAGCAGCATTTCCAGAAACATGGCCAGGATAATAATGATAATCAGGCTTTGTACCAGGTTGCGGATGACTTCCACTGGATCCCCCCTTTAAAACATCACCTCAACATTACAGAGATATTTCCAACACCAACCACAATGGTTATGGTGAAAAAGAACAGTAGTCCGGCCGTGGCTACCGCGGCAAAAATTAAGAGCAAGTTGTTGCCCAGGCTGTTTAAGCACTCGACCATCTGGCCGCTGCCAATTGGTTGAATAAGTGCCCCGGCCAGCTTGTAAATAAAAGCCAGGGTGATGATCTTCAAGAGTGGTATAACCAGCATGGTTCCAATAACAGCCACTCCGGCGATTCCTACCGCGTTTTTCAGAAGCAGGGAGGAACTGATCACTGCCTCCAGGGCGTCTGACAACATGCCGCCTACGACGGGGACAAAAGCATCAACGCTGAACTTGGCTGTTCTGAATGTAACTGAATCTCCCACTGCCCCCGCCACCCCCTGAATGGCCAGCACGCCCAAAAAGATGGTTGAAAAGAGCCCCATCAGGCTCATAGCCGCTGTTTTTAACAAATCAGCTAAATTTGAAACTTTAAATCGCTCGGACAGGTTGCCGACGATCCCCAGGATCGCCACAAAGAAAAGAAGGGGAAGGACGACATCTTTGATTAAAGTCCCGAAAATACCCAGAGTTGCCAGAATCACCGGGCTAAAAATGGCCGCTGAGGCCACGCCGCCCACCACAACCAGGAGCGTCAGCAAAACCGGCATCAGGGCCTGCATAAATGTGACCATGGTGTCTACTACTTCCCGGCCCGCATTGACTGCAATGGAAAAGGAGCCTATAGCAATGGTAATCAGCACAAGATAGATTACAGAATAAGTGAGCTGTCCGGCGCTGCTTTTTTCAAAAGAGGACATCAGATTTTGCAGAACCGCACAGATGACTGCCAAAATGACCAGCTTCCCGAGCAAATCAAAGTTCGCCACTACTTCTTTAAAAAGCTGCCGGACTAACTGGTTGAAGATCTGTGCCGGCTTCCAGTCCAATTCCCCTTTTACCAGCTTGTTTACCATTTCCCTAAAATGAACCTGGGGAATAGATCCCTTGATTTCTGTGTCCAGTCGCTCCATGTATTCCTGTACCGCAAACAAATCATGATTAGCTGAAGTTTCCTCAGACCCGGCCGCCACGGCCTGATTTGCCGGGACAAGGACCGGCGCAGCCATCAGAGCCGCCAGTAAGATTAGGAGATAAAACCTGAACACAATGATCACCCCGCCTTACCCCAACAGTTTCAAGAGCGACTGAAGTACGGCTACCACGATAGGAACCGCAAGAACCATAATCAAAATTTTAGCAGCAAATTCTATTTTTGTGGCCACTGCGCCTTCACCCGCATCCCTGCATATTTGCGCCCCGAATTCGGCGATATAGGCGATGCCGATAATTTTCATAATTGTGCCCAGGTAGACCATGCTGATGCCTGCCCTGGTAGCTAGATCGGTGATGATATCCACAATCGAACCGATTTTGCCCAGTACCAGGAGAAAGAGGATTACTCCAACAGCGACACTCAGAAGCACCGCCAGTTCCGGCCGCTGGCTTTTGAGAACACCAATCAGCACCGTAGCCATGAGGCCGATTGCAACAATCTGCAGCACATCCATGGTGGTAAACCTCGTTTAAAAAAAATTTAATAAAGCCTGAATACAGATTTCACCTGGTCAAATAGATTGGCAAGGAGCTGGATCACCCACATGAAGACGATAGCCAGACCGGCCAGGGTTATAATATGTCCCTGTTCTTCCTTGCCGGCATGTTTCAAGATCGAGTTAAGGACCGCCACCAGGATTCCAACACCGGCAATTTTAAAAATTAAATCAATGCTGCTTCCCATTTTCTACCTCCCCTCTTTTACTAATAAATCACCAAAACGATCATGAGCCCGCCCAGGAAACCAAGGTAGCTCCAGAGTTTCACATTCCGGGCCGCTTCTTCCTCGGCTCCGGTTGTTTCTGTTTTTATTTGTTCCATGGTCAGGTGCAGGTGTTTGACCTGGTCCTCCCGATCCGAGATCCCAAGTGAGGATCCGAGGCTGCGCAGAATCGAAAGGTCCTGCGGTTTTAAGGCTGTCCCCGGGTAATAGTTAATTAGAGCGTTCTCCCAGGCCAGTGCTGCAGTTACACCGGACGAGGAGGACAATTCAGCGGCCGCCCGGCTAAAAAGAGGCTCTACCAGACGGTCGCAGCGACCCGCCACCTGGACGAGAGCTTCCGCCAGGTGGGTGGCCCCGTAGGCAACCTCGGTTTCCAGCATCTGCAGCGCAGAGCGCAAGGTCCTTAGTTCCCTGGGTCTCCGTGAGTAATTACCGGCGATGCCCAGACCGCTCAGGCCGCTTGCTGCTACAACCATGGCGGCGCCAATCAGTTTCAACATTATTTCACCCCCAGGGACCGCATACTTTTCCCTTCAATGATATCTTCTACTGTTCCCACTCCCCTGGAGCGCCCGAGGATTACGAAACGTTCAATCCATTTGGAACGGATCAGGTGACCCAGGGCCGGTCTGTCGGCCAGTTCAGCGGGAGAAGAACCGTGGGCGGTGACCAGGACCTTCACGCCGGCGTTCAACATCTCTTCAATGGCGTCAACATCTTCCCGCCGGCCGATTTCATCTGCGGAGATTACCCTGGGTCCCATTGAGCGCATCAGCATCATCATTCCCTCGGCCTTGGGGCATCCATCCAGGACATCGGTTCTTACGCCTACATCCCGCTGGGGTATTCCTTTATAGCAGCCCGCGATTTCCGAGCGCTCATCTACCAGACCCACGGTAACCCCGGGAAAACCAAGACTTTCAATACCATTGCTAAGCTGCCGGATCAGATCCCGGAGCATGGTTGTTTTCCCGCAGCGGGGGGGAGAAACAAGGACGGTGTGATAAATCCCACAGCGGCCTTCAATCAGGTAAGGCAGGATGCGCGTGGCCGCGCCTTTGATTTCACGGGAGATCCGAATGTTACAGCCCGAAAGATACTTCAATGTCCTGACCCTGCCGCCGTCCAGTACAGCCTTTCCGGTGATCCCTGCCCGGTGGCCGCCGGGCAGGGTAATAAAGCCGTTCCTGAGTTCCTCCTCCAGGGCATAAAGAGAGGACCCGCTGATTAAATGAATAAGGCGCTCCATATCGTTCAGCGTGACCTGGTAGGCCTCCCGGGCCCGGCCTGTCAGTTGTCCTTCGGGGTTTAAAAAGCTGTCCTTAGAAGACAAACCCACAACCAGGGGTCTTCCCTGCCGGATGCGGATTTCCTCAACCTTCTCCTGGACATAGAGGGGGAGAGCCGAAACAAGGCGGCGGATGCTGCCCGGAAGAGCAGACAGAATCTCCTGGATTACCCTGTCGCCGCACCGCAACTGGGCCGGCGTCTGATTTACCGTCGCGCTCAAGTTTGTCCCCCCCTTTATTTCATAAATATGACCGGGCCGGAAAGATATACCAAAAGAATCATGCCCCCGGCAAAAACAGGGTGAAATCAGATCTAACTCATTTTTAAGACTGTCACAAAAGCAGCTCTTTCTGTATACTTTGTAAGTAATTAATGGCGTAATTATTGGGATGTGATCAGCCAATGTCCGATAGAAACCTTGAACCAACTGTTTTCATTTTTCCGCTGCCGCCCGATTTAAAAGCACAGTATTTAAAATGGGCCAATTCCTTTCAGTTCAATGAGAAGGCCTTGAGCGATCTGCAGGAAAAGGGATCCACCCCGATCTTTATCCCCGTCTATCCGGGTGTTCTGCCTTACCCTCCCAATTGCCCCGTCAATCCCGCGGGAACCCCCTGCGGCGGAGCTACAGCCGGACCGCCGGGTGTAAACCCTTACAGTTTATTTTTAATCTTAATCTTGCTTCTGCTGAGTTTTAAGAAGGATCAAATCCTATCGGCCATTCGCAGGCTTCTTTTAAAGACATCAAAAGCAGACCCATCTGAAAATCCGGCCCTGGAAAGCAAAGGGAATAATTTAGAAATAGAGGGCGGGGTCACCTCGTAAAATAAGAAAGAGCGGTAGCATCATGCTACCGCTCTTTCTTTTGGAAAATATCTTTAAATTTTTTAAATATCCTCTTCCACAGACTCCTCTTTGTGCCCGCCCAGCCGCCCCATCAGCATTTCCTGCTTGGTCGCCGCCTGAGGGCTATTGTCATCGTTCACAAAAACAACTTCATCACAATTGGGACAGGTTACTTCCACGAGGTCATCGTCTTCCAGAATATCCGATTCAAAGCACACCGACTCCCCGCATTTGGGGCAGTCCACCTCAAGATAATTATCCCCACATTCGCAGTGTCCCGCATCTTTTTCAAAGACCTCGTCTTCAAGTTGATACAGGTCTTCGTCAATACTCTCCAGATAGTCTTCCAACTGCTCCTGCCCCTCAGCGAGACCGCCTACAGATTCAGCAAAATCATCCAGAACTTCGATAATGCCCCGGAGTAGCTTTCCTTCTTTGCTCTCGCCCAGATCAAGGCCCGTGGATAGTCCCTGAAGGTAGGCCACCCTGGTCTTTAGGTCGCTCATCTAGATGTACCCCCCTGTCAAAATAATGGCGTGGCTAAATTTGGCTTTCTTAGTATGTCTCTATCCGGGGGGTTTTAAACATGATTTTCTAATTTAAGACCTTTTAATATAGTTGCCGGTTCTGGTGTCGATCTGGAGGCGATCCCCAACATTAATGAAAAAAGGTACCTGTACTACTGCCCCGGTTTCCATTACAGCCGGCTTGGAGCCACCGGAAGCAGTATCTCCTTTTATGCCCGGGGCAGTTTCAACAACTTCTAACTCGACAAAATTAGGCATTTCTACGCCGATGGATTTCCCCTGGAAAGTTAAAACATGAATATTCATGTTTTCCTTCAGGTACTTTACACCGTCTCCCAGCTGTTCCACGGTCATTGTCATTTGGTCGTAGGATTGCATATCCATAAAGTTATAGTCTTTGCCGTCGTTGTAGAGGTACTGTACTTCGCGTCTTTCAACTCTTGCTCTGGGCATTTTTTCCCCGGCGTTAAAGGTTTTTTCCACCACTGCCCCGGTCCGTACGTTTCGGAGTTTCGATCTTACAAAGGCCGAGCCTTTTCCCGGCTTCACATGTTGAAACTCGATAACCTGGTAGACATCTCCCTCCATCTCAATTGTAAGACCTGTTCTGAATTCGTTTGTTGAAATCAACACCAACGCCTCCATCTAAAATATTAGGATAAAGAAAGTAATTTATTCTTGGGGGAGCGAGTCAGAACTCTGCAGCCTCCGTT
>DHTR01000082.1:10743-10948 GCA_002408725.1 Pelotomaculum sp. UBA5255 | reverse complement strand
CTTTTATTTTTTGTAAAAATAATTGGTATAAAAACCCGATTCATACACATAATATATACACTTTAAAATACCAAAGGAGGTATGGTGGGTGCACGTTAAAGTTTCTGAACTTGTTGGGGAATCTCCGGATAGCTGGAAGGGTGCTGTACAGTCGGCCATTTCTGAGGCATCGCGATCAGTGAGAAATATTGTTGCCGTAGAGATT
>DHTR01000082.1:944-10570 GCA_002408725.1 Pelotomaculum sp. UBA5255 | reverse complement strand
CAATTTCACTGCCAATGTGGAAAATGGCCGGTTGATAGAGTATAAAGCCAACGTAAAAATCGCCCATACGGACTAATGGTTATGAAGGACACCGGCTGGTGTCCTTTTTGTATGGGATACTCTAAGCCAAAATATCTTTATTTGTATAATGTCTAAATAGCAGGGAAACGATAAAGTCCAGGTTTAATTATACCGCCGGTGTCCAAATGACCCGGCGCCTTTTACAAGTCAAGGGGGTAGAGCGGTTGGAAACTGAGCTTGACGGAAAGCGAAAAGTGATCCTTGTCACCGACGGGGATCGGATTGCCAAAAAAGCAGTAGAGATCGCCGCCCACAATGTTGGGGCGCGATGTATCTCCCGCTCGGCCGGAAACCCCACCACACGATCAGGACAGGAACTGGTTGAATTGATTAAAAAAGCGCCCCTGGACCCGGTGGTTGTAATGCTGGATGACAGGGGCTTTAACGGTCCTGGGCGCGGCGAATCGGCCCTGGCTTACATTTCTAACCACCCCGAGATCCAGGTTCTCGGGGTTCTGGCAGTGGCTTCTAACACGGAAGGGGTAAGCGGCTGCACTGTGGATGCATCTATTTCCAGAAGTGGTAAAGTGATCACCGATCCCGTTGATAAGTGGGGAATGCCGGAACAGGACTTATTGGAGGGTGATACAGTGGAAGTTATCGACAGCCTGAACCTCCCTCTTGTTATTGGCATTGGCGATATCGGCAAAATGGATCAAGCAGACGAGGCTGGAAAAGGCGCTCCGTTAACAACGAAAGCTTTTCAAACCATTTTGGAGAGGAGTGGTTTCAATGTTGTGGGGTAAAAGAATTAAAAAGCCCCCCGGTGGAGATCCGGAAAAGACTAAAATCAGTGTTAATTTGGAAGAAAATATCAGGCAGTTGGATGCAGAAATGGGTATCAAAAAAAATTTCGACGTTCTAACCAGAGAATTGAGAGTCGGGGGCAAGAAAATTACGCTTTTATTTGTGGACGGACTTACCAACGACCAGGTTGTCACCATGGTCCTGCAAAACGTGACCCTCCTGGACAGAGCTGATCTGGCGCCCGATGCCCTTAAAAAACTGTTTAATACCCACCTTGGTTACACGGAGTTGGAAGAGGTCCAATACCTGGAGGATGTCGTCGACAAAGTCCTTGCCGGGCCAATGGCCATCCTGGTGGACGGGTCGGATAAGGCGCTGATCTTGGACGCGAGGACCTACCCGATCCGCAATCCTGAAGAACCGGACCTGGAAAGGGTAGTGCGCGGTTCCAGGGACGGCTTTGTGGAAACGCTTGTTTTTAATACGGCCTTGATCCGGAGGCGAATCAGGGATCCCAAGCTGAGGATGGAGTATGCACAGGTCGGCACCCGTTCTAAAGCGGACGTGATTGTATGTTACATAGAGGATATCGCAAACCCCGACCTGGTCAAAAATATCAAGGGAAAGATTGAGTACATTAAAATTGACGGGATCCCTATGGGCGAGAAGTCGGTGGAGGAACTGATTACACCGGGATCTTACTGGAATCCCTTTCCCAGGGTTCGCTATACCGAGCGCCCCGATGTGGCTGCCATGCACCTTCTGGAAGGACACGTGCTGGTGCTGGTGGATACCTCGCCCAGCGTGATTATCGCCCCGGCAACCTATTTTCATCATCTCCAGCACGCGGAAGAGTACAGGCAAAACCCCACCGTAGGGGCTTATCTGCGCTGGGTTCGCTTTATCGGGGTGGCCGTTTCCATTTTTCTGCTGCCGCTCTGGTTTCTCCTGGCCGGCAATCCTGAACTGCTGCCGCCCCAACTGGCCTTCATCGGGCCGCGGGAGGCCGGTGAAGTACCACTAATCTTCCAGTTGCTCCTGGCGGAAATCGCCATTGATATGATCCGCCTGGCTACAATTCACACACCTGCCGCACTGGCCACCGCCACCGGCATTATCGCGGCCCTTCTTATTGGTGAGCTGACCACCAGGGTCGGCCTTTTTGCCCAGGAGGTCGTCTTGTACGTGGCTATCGTTGCCATCGGAACCTTCCTGACCCCCAGCATTGAACTGGCCAACGCCAACCGGCTGGTTAGGCTTGGACTCCTGGCCGTAACTGCGTTGTTCCGCTTGCCGGGCTTTGTTATCGGTACGGCCGCTACCTTTGTCGCCCTTTCCTTGATGAGGTCTTTTGGCATTCCCTACCTGTGGCCGCTGATACCCCTCAACTTAAAAGCCCTGGCGGGAGTTATCGTGCGCCTGCCTGTTCCTGTCCGGAATACGCGGCCCAGCATTTTAAAGCCCCAGGACGCTTCCCGCCAGGTCATTGCCGCCCCGGCCCGCAAACCCGGAAAAAACCCGAAGAGATCATAAACACCAATTCGTCAGGGCAAGGGACGTGGATAACAAAGCTACTTTTTGTTCATAATAAAAACAATTGTTTTTAGGGAGAGATGTGAATGCCCGTTAAAGTTGGGATCCCAAGGGCTCTTCTCTATTATTATTACTATCCTTTGTGGCGAACTTTTTTTGAAGAGCTGGGAGCCGAAGTGGTACTGTCATCCCCCTCGACCAAAGGAGTTTTGACAGAAGGGTTAAAATACGCCGTGGACGAGGTCTGCCTGCCCGTTAAGCTGACCTTCGGCCATGTTTTGGACCTGGCTGGAAAAGTCGATCTCATTTTTCTGCCCAGGCTGATTAGCGTCAAAAAAGCCGAGTATATTTGCCCCAAGTTTCTGGGGCTTCCCGACATGATTCGCCGGCTTGCGGGGATTCCCCCGCTGATCGATGTTAACATTGACCGGTATAAGAGCAACAACGATATTTGCCTTGCAGTCAAGGAAGTGGGCAGGCTCTTTACCCATAATCATTTCAAAATCTGGTTAGCCTACCGCCGTTCGCTGAAAGTACACCGGCGCTACTTCAGGTTGCTGGAACTCGGGCTGATGCCCGCCGAGGCCCTGGCCGTTCTGAAGGACAGGGTAAAAAATGAGCCCCTGCCCGAACCGGAAAAGATCACCGTTGCCTTGATCGGACACCCTTATAACATCCATGATCCCTACGTCAGTATGAACATAATCGGGCGGCTTCGCACCCTGGGGGCAAACGTTATAACCGCTGAGTGTCTGCCGGAAAAAACTGCCGGAAGCTACGCCTCCCGTTTGCCCAAAAAACTTTTCTGGACCCTGGGCCAACGGATGATGGGAGCGGCCCTGTATTATCTGGAGCGTCCCGATCTTAGCGGGATGATTCACGTGGCTGCTTTTGGCTGCGGCCCCGACTCCATGACCGGGGAACTAATTGAAAGGCGTGCACGGACCATGGGGATGCCGTTTTTAAGCCTGACCCTGGATGAGCACACGGGTGAGGCGGGGGTTATTACAAGGCTGGAGGCTTTTTTGGATATGGTCAGCTGGAAAATGGCGGGAACTGTAGGAGCTATAAAATCCTCTAGTTAAAGGAGACTTTTTATGCGCGTAACCTTTCCTCATATGGGAAACCTCCATATTTCTTTAAAAGCGATGTTTCAGACCCTTGGGGTCGAGGTAGTTGTACCGCCTCCTTGCAGCAAAAGAACCCTGTCCCTGGGCTCAAAGCACGGACCTGAATTTGCCTGCTTGCCTTTAAAACTTAACCTGGGCAACTTTATCGAAGCTTATGAACTGGGGGCGGACACCGTTGTCATGGCCGGCGGCTGCGGCCCCTGCCGCTTTGGCTACTATGCCCAGATTCAGCAGGCCATTTTAAAAGATTTGGGCTGCGCGCTGCAGTTCATTGTCCTTGAGCCCCCCCAACGCCAGATCACCGAATTGCTGGTAAAAATCAAGCAGCTGGCGGGATCTCGTTCCTGGTGGAAGATTATTCAAGCCCTTCGCTTTGGCTACCGAAAAGCCCGGCTAGTGGATGAAATAGAACGGGTTGCCTTACGTTCCCGACCCAGGGAAAAGATACCCGGCTCCACCGATGCTGCCTACCGCCAGGCGCTAGACCTAATCGACTGCGCCTCCTCCTGGGAAAAGCTCACAGCCGCACAGGAAAAAGCTAAAGAAATTATGGACAAAGTGGCAGTGGACTTTAGTCGGCAGGTTATAAAAGTGGGGGTTGTAGGGGAAATATATACCCTACTGGAGCCTTTTTCTAACCTTTATTTGGAAAGGCATCTTGGAGGGCTGGGCGTTGAGGTTCACCGTTCCATCTACTTGAGCGGTTGGGTCAACGAGCATCTTTTTCACGGACTGGCAAAGGGAATGGGATCGGGCAAGGAAGCCCGGTCAGCGTCATATCCCTACCTGCGGCACTTTGTCGGCGGGCACGGCCAGGAAACAATCGGGAACGCGGTTCGGTACGCTCGGAGTGGGTATGACGGCATCATCCAGGTCTTTCCCTTTACGTGTATGCCTGAAATTGTAGCTGAAAGCATTCTGCCGGATGTATGCAAAGACTTCGGCGTACATTACCTTACCTTTATTATGGACGAGAACACCGGTGAAGCTGGCATGGTTACCCGCCTGGAGGCTTTTACTGACTTACTGGCGCGTAAAAAGGAGGCAAAGGAGGCCCTTTCATCGTGATTGGATATGTAGGAATTGACGTAGGTTCAGTCAGCACCAACCTTGTTTTTATAGATGACGGCGGCATTATCCGCGAGGCTATTTATTTAAGGACACAGGGTAAACCCATTGAAACTGTGCAGAGGGGACTTAAAGAGCTTGACGGCAAACTGCCCTCCGGCACGAAAGTGCAGGGGGTTGGCACCACAGGTAGCGGTAGGCATCTCACCGGCGTCATCATCGGGGCTGATGCCGTCAAAAATGAAATTACCGCCCATGCGGTGGCATCCTCTCTGCTTGTGCCCGGATTGCATTCCATCCTTGAAATCGGCGGTCAGGACTCTAAAATTATCATCCTGCGTAACGGTGTCGTTTCTGACTTTGCCATGAACACTGTCTGCGCTGCCGGGACCGGTTCTTTTTTGGACCAGCAGGCAGGACGGCTGGGTATTCCAATTGAGAAGTTCGGTGAGATTGCCTTGCAATCCAAATCCTCAGTGCGAATTGCCGGGCGGTGTGCTGTATTTGCGGAATCCGATATGATTCACAAGCAACAAATGGGCTGCGGCCTTCCCGACATCCTGGCCGGCCTCTGCGACGCGCTGGTCAGGAACTACTTGAATAACGTTGGCAAGGGCAAGGAAATTCTCGCCCCGGTGGTTTTCCAGGGCGGCGTTGCGGCCAATGCCGGCATGGTCAAGGCGTTTGAAAAGGCGTTGAAACTGCCGGTTCAAGTGCCGCCGTATTACGACGTCATGGGGGCGGTAGGGGCAGCCCTGCTCTCCCGCGAAGCAGTGGCCAGAAAGGGGACTAGTCGCTTCAAAGGCTTTGGGGTTGCAGACACCGATTATCAGGCCGGCAGCTTCGAGTGCTCCGGCTGCTCCAATCTGTGCGAAGTCGTGGAAATTGCTGAAAACGATAGGATCATTGCCCGCTGGGGTGACCGTTGCAGCAAGTGGAGCAATGCCATTAGGCCTGAAGAAAAAATAAGCTGAGCAGTGCTGTAGCCTGGCAAAGCATTTTTATTCCTCGATCCGCAATGATGATCTTGCATCAAAAGGTTCTTCAAGTTAAAATATCTTTGATTGATAGCAATCAAATTTAACGAGAAGAGAGGAGACCCAGAAGAGATGAGTGAGACCAAAGTGCTTCTGACTGAAAAGGAAATGCCGAGAGCCTGGTACAATATCCAGGCGGACATGCCGAATCTGCCCAAGCCTCCGTTAAACCCCGCCACCAAAAAGCCCTTAAGCCCGGAGGATCTGTCACCAATCTTTCCGATGAGCCTGATTATGCAGGAGGCAAGCCGCGAACGGTGGGTAGAGATTCCCGAGGAAGTACTGGAAATTTACCGGCTCTGGAGGCCCTCCCCGCTTTGTAGGGCACGTCGCTTGGAGAAAGCGCTGGACACACCGGCAAAGATCTACTTCAAGTATGAGGGTGTCAGCCCGGCGGGCAGCCACAAGTCGAACACCGCCGTACCTCAGGCGTATTATAATAAAAAGGAAGGAATCAAGCGTATTGCCACTGAGACCGGAGCCGGCCAGTGGGGCGTAGCCCTTTCCCAGGCTTGCAATTTTTTTGACATGAAGTGCACTGTCTATATGGTGAAGGTCAGTTATCACCAGAAGCCCTACCGCCGCTCCCTGATGCAGGTCTTTGGTTCCGAGGTTATCGCCAGCCCCAGTACACGAACCGGTTCAGGCAGGCAAGTTCTGAAGGATAACCCCGATTCATTGGGGAGCCTGGGTGTTGCTATCAGTGAAGCCGTGGAGGACGCGGCAGGCCGCACCGACACCAATTATTCCCTGGGGAGTGTTTTAAACCATGTTCTTCTGCATCAAACCATCATTGGCCTGGAGGCAAAAGAGCAGTTCGCTAAAATTGACGCTTATCCCGATCTCGTCATCGCCTGTTGCGGCGGTGGCAGCAACTTCGGCGGAATCGCGTTTCCCTTCGCCTACGATAAAATTGTTAAAGGGACAAAGGTCAGGCTGCTGGCCGTGGAACCAACTGCCTGCCCTACCTTGACCCGGGGCCATTTTGGCTACGATTTCGGGGATGTGGCCGGTTTAACACCGCTTCTCAATATGCATACCCTCGGCAGTGAATTTATGCCCCCCGGTATTCATGCCGGCGGCTTACGCTACCACGGCGAATCACCCCTGGTGAGCCAGTTAGTCCATGATGGAATTGCAGAAGCGAGAGCCTACGGGCAAACAGCGGTCTTTGAATCGGGCACCCTGTTTGCCAGGTGTGAAGGGATCGTCCCGGCCCCTGAGTCATCACACGCCATTCATGCAGCGGTGGAAGAAGCGTTAGCCGCCAGGGAGGCCGGTGAGTCCAAAACCATCCTCTTCAACTTGAGCGGTCATGGCCTGCTGGACCTGCCTTCTTACGACACCTATCTGGAAGGTAACCTGGTGGACTTGCCGCTGCATGAGGAAAGCCTGAAGAAGTCACTGGAACATCTGCCAAGGATCTAAAGACAGCAAAGCAGGAAGTTAATATTTACCTGAATTCACTGGAAGCGCCCAAAGGGGCGCTTTTTTTACAGCAGGATAGTATGATATAATAAAATGCGTATTTTGGCTTAGACTTTCGGGGGGGCGGGCCGTGGAAATCATTACAACCCATACCAATGCCGACCTGGACGCCCTGGCGTCGATGGTGGCGGCACAAAAGCTTTACCCCTGCGCCGTCATGGTTTTTCCGGGCACTCTTTTACGAAACGTGGAAGAATTTATGGCCCTGCACAAAGACACTTTAAATGTGAAAACAGTCAAGGATATTTTACCCGCACTTGTTAAAAAAGTGATCCTTGTTGATACCAAGTCTCCGGGAAGGCTGGACAAACTTGCCGGTTTGCTGCGGAAACCCGGAGTCGAAGTGCATATTTACGACCACCACCCCCGGGGTGAAGGTGACGCCAGGGGCAATGTGGAAGTCGTCGAGATGGTAGGAGCAACCACCACCTTATTGATTGAGAGGATCAGAGAACGCCGGCTACCCGTCACGCCGCTGGAAGCCACCGTTTTTGCCCTGGGGATTTATGAAGATACCGGGTCCCTGACTTTTTCCGGCACGACTCCCAGGGACGCCGAGGCTGTCTCCTACGTGCTCTCCCAGGGAGCTAAACTGGCAGTTGTAGCCGATTTTCTGGGTCGTCCGCTTACGGCCAGGCAGCAGGCGCTGCTCAAAGAGCTTCTGGTCTCGGCCGAGCATTATGATGTCTATGGGATTAAATTCTTAATCGCGCAGGGAACCGTGGACGAGTTTGTCGGGGGGCTGGATTTATTAACCCATAAACTTGTTGATTTTGCCCATCTTGATGCGGTGTTTACAGTTGTTGAAATGGAGGATCACGTTCATGTTGTGGCAAGAAGCAGCGTGCCGGAGGTTAACGTTAAAGATATTTTGGAAAGGATGGGCGGAGGGGGACATCCCTCGGCTGCATCGGCTATCATTCGTAAGGCAAAGGTGGGGCATGTAGCAGACCGTCTCCTGGAGGTCATCCGATCCAAGGTGAGGCCGCCGGTAACTGCCGCGCAGATCATGTCCAGCCCGGTCAAAACGATCACACCAGGCACGGTGATTGAAGAAGCCGGGCGGATCATGATGCGCTATGGACATACCGGCCTGCCGGTGCTGAAAGGGGAGCAGGTAGTGGGGGTTATCTCCCGACGTGACGTAGAAAAAGCACTTCATCACGGCCTGGGACATGCCCCGGTAAAGGGGTTTATGACCGGCAACCTGGTCACGGTTAGCCCCGAAGTGCCCGCTTCAGGGGTCAGAGAGCTGATGATCCGGCACGACATCGGGCGTCTTCCGGTCCTTAAAGAGGGACAGCTTGTAGGAATTGTCTCCCGCACCGACGTGTTGCGAACACTCCATGGCGAAGTGCAAAATAGACATCAAAAAGTATCTACTATTTGCAACCAGGAGATCCGCTATAATAATATCAGGGAACTGATGTACAGGGGGTTGCCGGAGGAATACATAGAGATTATGGAGCGCGCCGGGACAATTGCAAACCGGCTGGGTTCTAAAGTCTATGCCGCCGGTGGTGTGGTCCGCGATCTCCTCCTGGGTATGGAATGTCTGGACATCGACCTTGTTGTGGAAGGGGACGGCATAATACTGGCCCAGGCCCTGGGTCAGTATTATGATGGTCGGGTCCGGGTTCATCCAAAATTTCATACGGCAACCATACTGTTTCCGGGCGGTCAGCAGGTTGATGTCGCTACAGCACGGGTGGAATTCTATCAGTACCCTGCAGCCATGCCCCAGATCGAGACGTCCTCCCTGCACCAGGACCTTTACAGGCGCGATTTCACAATCAACGCCATGGCTATTTCCTTGAACAGCAGTGATTTTGGTAACATCATCGATTTCTTCGGGGGCAGGGAGGATCTCGAACGAGGCTTGATCCGGGTGCTTCACAACCTGAGCTTCATTGAAGATCCTACCCGGCTGTTGCGGGGAGTCCGGTTTGAAAAACGCTATTACATGAACATGGAGCCCCAGACCTTGAAGCTGGTGAAGGAAGCCGCGCGCAGTAAAATGCTGGCCAGGGTTTCCCTGGAGCGTGTCTGGGAAGAATTGAAGCATATTTTGCTGGAACAGCGTCCGGGGGCGGTGTTGTTCCGCCTGCAGGATCTGCAAATGTGGGAATTCCTGTTCCCGGTTGTTAATTATGCCCCTGTAAAATCGGTTCTGGATGAGCTGCCCCGATCGATTAATGTGCTTCGCGCCTGGAACCCGGCAGAGCAGGGAGAACCGTGGCTGGCTTATTTAATCGCCTTGTTGCACCTCACAGAGTGGGGGGCTGCTGTCGTTATCTGCCATCGCTATAACCTTGGAAACCGTCAAAGGGAGAAGGTGGCCGCAGCTCTTTCCGGCTGGCGGAAAGCAGTTGATTCCCTGGGCAACCGGGACACTGATACAATGAGTGAACTAGTCGGGCAAGTGGCGCCTCTTCCCCGGGAGGCCGATCCCCTGCTCCTGACCTACCTGCCGGACCACGCCTCAAGAGCACGTTTTCGCAGGGTACTGACCGCCGTCTACTACGATAGTCCTTCTATTAGT
>DHTR01000082.1:0-771 GCA_002408725.1 Pelotomaculum sp. UBA5255 | reverse complement strand
ACGATAGTCCTTCTATTAGTGGAAAAGATCTCCGTGCTATGGGTTTTGAACCCGGCCCTTCTTTTAAGGCAGCACTGGAGGCGGTGTGGCAGGCCCGCCTGGATGGACTCGTCCGTACCAGGCAAGAAGAACTGAGCTATGTAAAAGAGTATCTTTCGGGGTACGAAGGAGCGATTAAAAGTGTTTAATTTACCCAGTTTACACAGCATAGCCCTCATGCTTCCAGCCATAATTCTCGGTCTTACCTTCCATGAGTACGCCCACGGCTGGGTGGCCGACCGGCTTGGAGACCACACCGCCCGCGAACACGGGCGGCTTACCATCAACCCCCTGGCACATGTGGACCCCGTTGGATTTTTGCTCTTATTCCTGGCTGGTTTTGGTTGGGCGAAACCGGTTCCTGTCAACCCGTACAATTTAAAAGGAGATGCCCGCCAGGGCATGCTCCTGGTAGCTCTGGCGGGACCGGCCACCAATATGATCATGGCCTTCCTCTCCGCTTTGCTTTTGGGCACCTTTGGGAGCCTGGGGCTGCCTTATTTCACAGAGATTATGTATTATATGATCCTGATCAACGTGGTTCTGGCTGTCTTTAACCTTATCCCCATCCCCCCCCTGGACGGCTCAAAAATTCTGGCCGGGATCCTTCCCGGGCAGCAAAAATGGCTGTACCAATTGGAAACTTACGGTTTTATAATCTTAATTATCCTGATCCTCACCGGAGCAATCCGATTGTTATTTCGTTTTTTTGTGTCTCCCATTGTTAACTTT
>DHTR01000013.1 GCA_002408725.1 Pelotomaculum sp. UBA5255 | reverse complement strand
CGGGTCCCGCTAATCCTGTCTGGCGGCCAGTAAATAACGATTGCTTTACCGATAATCAGTTTTTCGGGAAGAAACCCCCACACCCTGCTGTCGTCGCTGTTATTGCGGTTATCTCCCAGCATCAGATAGTTACCCTCCGGCACTTGCACGGGCCCAAAGTCGGCGAACCTCAGTCCCGGGGGCAGGTAATTCTCGGGCGTAGCCTCACCATTGATGTAGAGGCGGCTATTTTTTAAGGCCACTGTCTCTCCACCTACCGCAATTAGCCTTTTTACAAAGTTGCGTTTTGTGTCCCTGGGATATTTAAAAACAACGATGTCCCCACGGCTCGGCTCCTGAAAATGGTAATTCAGTTTACTAACGATAATCCGGTCGTTTTCCTTAAGGTTCGGCTCCATGGAACCGGACGGAATATAAAAAGGCTCCAGTATAAATAGCCTGATTACCACGGCCAGTAAAACCGCAATTGCCACAGACTCAATGATTTCACCAAAAAACGAGCGCTTCCCGGTTTTTGGGAGCGCTTTCTTCTCGCTGCCTTGCCCCATTTTGCTGCCTCCCCTCATCCTGGCTGACGTAAATGCGAAAAGGGACTGTCTTGCCCAGTCCCCCTCAACTTATCTCTTATCTTGAATCCGGGCAGCTTTACCACGCAGCCCGCGCAGGTAATACAACCTTGCCCGGCGTACCCGGCCTCTCCTTACCACTTCGATCCGGTCAATTTTCGGAGAATGCAGTGGAAATGTTCTTTCCACCCCAACCCCGTAGGAGACCCTCCGGACGGTAAAGGTTTCACCAATGCCGCCGCCCTTGCGCCTGATCACAACACCTTCAAAAACCTGGATTCTTTCCCGGGTTCCTTCAACAACCTTAACATGGATGCGGACGGTATCGCCAGGGTTGAATCTTGCTATATCCTTCTTAACCTGCTCTTGCTCAAGCGAATGAATGAGGTTCATATAAAAAAGTCCCTCCTTCCCTCTAGGCGTTAATAACCTTTCAATCACTCAAAAAATACCTCTTTTTAACACTCAACAAAAATAATTATAGCACAAACTATCTTGCTCAGCAACAATAAGGAAAGGGGCGGACCCATTTTTAAAAAATTTTCAACACAGGTTGAGATCCAGTAAAGAGTCTCGGAGCTCTCCCAGGATTTTTTTATCCTCCCTCGTTAATTCCGCCTGATTAAGCAGTTCTGGCCGGCGCTCGAGGGTGCGCAGCAGGGACTGGCGTCTTCGCCATTTTCTGATTTCTTCATGGTGGCCGCTTAAAAGCACTTCCGGAACCTCCTGGCCGCGATATTCCCTGGGCCTGGTATAGTGGGGGTACTCCAGCAGGCCGGCGGTAAAAGATTCTTCCTCCGCTGAGGCGGCCTCCCCCAGAACCCCTGGAATCAGGCGCGCCACCGCGTCCACAACCACAGCTGCCGGCAGCTCTCCGCCGGTAAGAATGTAATCGCCAATAGATATTTCGTCGGTCACCAGGGTATCCCTGACCCGCTCGTCAATCCCCTCGTAGTGGCCGCAAATAAAGACCAGGTTCTTTTCGTAAGACAGCTCCACTGCCAGGGCCTGGCTAAAAGGCCTGCCCTGGGGGCTCATCAGCACAACCCTGGGCACGAACCCAAGCTCGCGGGCAACCTGCTCGACTGCGCCAAAAAGCGGCTCCGGACCCATTACCATCCCGGCGCCGCCCCCGTATGGGGTGTCATCCACGGTATGGTGCTTATTGGTAGAAAAGTCCCGAATATTCACCCGGTTGATCTCCAGCAGGCCGCGCTCCTGTGCCCGCTTCAGGATGCTCGTGGAAAAGGGCCCGGCTAACATCTCCGGAAAAAGGGTCAGGATATCCACTCTCATTCGTCCATCAGCCCTTCCAGCAGTTCCACCCGCATCCTACGCCCGGGCAGGTCGATTTCCCTGACCACCTGCTTAAGCGCCGGAATTAACAGGGGCCTGCCCCCGGTTTCAACCACGTAAACGTCGTTGGCCCCCGTCTGGAGCACATCTGTCACCTGACCTAAACAAGCGCCCGAGAGATCATAAACCTTCAGTCCGATGATCTCAAAGATGTAGAAGCGATCCTCCGGGAGGGGAACCAGTTCGTCGCGGGTAACCTCCAGGAACCCACCTTTCAGTTGCTCCGCTGTGTCCATATCATCAATTTCACGGAACTTCATGATTAGAAACTTGTTATGCGTGCTTACTTCTTCAATCTGAAAATCCTTCCTGGCCTCTTTGAACTGGACCTTCACCCGGCCCATCTTCTGAAAACGCTCCGGATAGTCGGTCAGGGGCAAAACGCGGACAGCTCCGCGGCAGCCCTGAGTGCTCAGGATTTTTCCAACCCGGATGTACTCCTCAGACATCTACGCGGTCCACTCCGGCCCCGCCCTGTCTGATTTCAATTATAATACCGTCTTTCAGGATAATTTCAACATTCATCACCCGGCTCCAGTCATCTCCAACTTGAAGGGTCACGGGGCTTTCCATCTTTCCTAAGATCACCTCAGAATCCAGGGCTAGCTTGCCGATTTCTTTCAGCCGTTGGAGCAGTTTCTGTCGTTCCCCCGTCATTCGGCCCTTCTCCTGATTCAGGGTCTGCCTGGCAGCAGAAACCCCCTCCGGGTTTTTCTTCTCCAGTTCGGGGACCAGCCGCTTTTCCTGGATATCGATATGCTCCATTTCCATTTCAAGGCGGCGGATGGCATTCTGGTGCTCTGCGGCAGCTTTCGCTTTGAAGGATTCGGTAACTTTTACCTTGACCAAAACAGGCCGGATCAAGTTCAGGCTTTCCATGGGTTGCTTCCTCCTATGGACTTAATCTAGTCCTCCCGCTTCATCTTTAGACTATTTCAACCATAACCTTTTTATTCTGCCGGGTTGCGGCCGCCTTGACCACCATGCGCATGGCCTTGGCGATCCGCCCCTGCTTGCCGATGACTTTTCCCATATCTTCCTGGGCTACTTTGAGTTCAATAACAATTGATTTATCCTTTTCAATCAGATCTACCACTACTTTTTCCGGCTGGTCAACGAGGGCTTTGGCGAAAATTTCTACAAGTTCTTTCATAAAATAGCCTCCCTATTACTGACCCTCTTCCGCTTCAGTGACTGTTTCATTCTTAAAAACCCCTGCTTTGTTGAACAGGGCTTTAGCGGTTTCTGAAAGCTGGGCTCCCTTTTTCAACCAGTTCAATGCCTTCTCCTGGTCAATTTTGATGACTACAGGAACTTTCAAGGGATCGTAGTACCCGATTTCCTCGATAAACCTGCCATCTCTGGGTGAACGGGAATCAGCTACCACAATGCGATAAAACGGGGCCTTTTTGGCGCCCATCCTTTTCAAACGGATTCTAACGGCCATTGTCCTCACCTCCTTTGCTTCGTATCAGCCCAAGAAAGGCATCTTTGGAAGTTTTCCGCCCTTCTTCATGCTTTTTTCCATGTCCAGTAACTGCCTCATCATTTTCTTGGTCTGCTCAAACTGCTTGAGCAGGCGGTTTACCTCCTGCACGGAAGTACCGCTGCCCCTGGCAATCCGCCGCTTCCGACCGCCGTTTAAAACCCGCTCCGGTTCTCGCCGCTCACCCGGCGTCATGGAGTGGATAATGGCCTCCACGAAAACAAGTTCCTTTTCATCTACCTGGATGTCCTTCAGTTTCTTCATCCCACCCAGGCCGGGAATCATCCCCAGGACTTGCTCAAGGGGGCCCATCTTTTTCACGTGAGAGAGCTGCTCTAGAAAGTCGTCCAGGGTAAACTCCATCGACCTGATTTTCTTCTGCATCTTGACCATCTGCTCAGCGTCGAAGTTTTCCTGGGCTTTTTCAATAAGTGTAAGCATATCGCCCATTCCCAGAATCCGCTCGGCCATCCGGTCGGGATGGAAGGGCTCCAGGGCGTCCAGTTTTTCGCCAACGCCGGCAAACTTAATCGGCTTGCCGGTGACCGAGCGGACAGACAGGGCGGCGCCGCCCCGGGTATCACCGTCCAGCTTGGTCAGAACCACCCCGTCTAGCTCGAGGCGCCTGTTAAAGGTTTCGGCGACATTCACTGCGGCCTGACCGGTCATGGCATCCACCACAAGGAGAATTTCATGCGGCTGAAGCGAATCGTTCAGAGATTCCAGCTCAGCCATAAGCTCCTCATTTACTTCCTGGCGCCCTGCGGTATCAATGATAACCATGTCAAATCCGCCCACCGAAGCTTTTTCCACGGCGGCCAGGCTGATGGCCACGGGATCCCCCCGGTCCTCCAGGGCAAATACTTGTATATTCAACTGACCCCCAAGAACCTGCAGTTGCTTAATGGCAGCCGGCCTGTAAACATCCGCAGCCACCAGCAGCGGCCGCCTGCCCTGCTTGCGCAGGAGGTTGGCCAGCTTGGCGCTGGTCGTGGTTTTACCGGCGCCGTTGAGGCCCACCATCATGATGATGGTGGGGGGTTTGGGGGCCATATTGATTTTACTGTTGGAACCTCCCATGAGCGTGGTCAGCTCATCGTGAACAATCTTTATAACATGCTGGGCAGGGTTCAGACTGCTGAGCAGTTCCTGTCCTACTGCCCTCTCTTTGATCCGGGCTACAAAGTCCTTCACTACTTTAAAGTTTACATCCGCTTCCAGAAGGGCCAGACGCACTTCACGCAGGGCCTCGTTGACATCAGCCTCGGTGAGGCGCCCTTTCCCCCTCATCTTTTTAAATGTTTCCTGCAGCCTTTCAGCGAGATTGGCAAACATGCCCGGGTCCCCCCTTTTTTATCTCGAGCCTTAATCTCCTGTTTCCAGAAATTCGTAGAGGATTTCCTTTACCCGCTGCACGCGATCATCTTCAACCGTAGAACTGCACTCGTCCAGCAGGCCGGCAGCGGCAACCAGCTTTTCTCTTTCTGCCCGGTACCTTGCGACCAGACCCAGCTTTTCTTCGTAATGGGCTAGAAGCTGCTCCGCCCTTTTCAATGTGTCGTGCACAGACTGGCGGGTCACGTTAAACTCCCCGGCAATCTCGCCAAGGGATAGGTTCTGTCCATAATAAAATTCCACAAAATCTCTCTGGCGGTCGGTCAAAAGCTGGCCGTAAAAGTCGTAGAGCATCGTGATCCGGGCTACCTTTTCCAACACTGCCCTCACCCACCTACCTATAAAGGTCTTTTCCTTTACAGATAGATTTTACTCGAATGGATCAGCTGTGTCAAGGAAAAGTCCAGTTTTTTTAGAGATCCTGAAGGTTATTCCAGCCCTATAGAGAAAATAATATGAACAGAAGCTGTACACACATTTGAGCACAACGGGAGATGAACAGATTGAACGCGAAAGATAACCCTCTTCAACAAGCCCGGAGACCGGCCGGCTGGATGTCCCTCGAGGGTGCCCTGAAACAGGACCGTGAACAGGTTGTAGAAAACCACAAAACCTACCTGAACGCCAGCCTGGCCATGATGATGGGCCTCCTTAACTTTGACAAGCAATTTACGAAAGCACAGGGTATCCAGGTCTGGGACAGCCAGGGCAACCTGTATCTCGATTTTTTAGGAGCATACGGCGCCCTGAACCTGGGACACAATCATCCGAAAGTCCTGGCGGCCCTGGACCGGGTCAGGGAACAGCCCAACCTGCTCCAGGCCTCCCTGGGAACAATTGCGGGCGCGCTGGCTAAAAACCTGGCCCTTTTCACACCCGGCAACCTGCGCCGCTCCTTCTTCGGCAACAGCGGGGCCGAGGCGGTAGAGGGGGCACTGAAGCTGGCGCGGGCCGCTACCGGACGCCAGGGGTTGGTTTATTGCCACGGCTCCTTCCACGGCAAGACCCTGGGCGCGCTCTCCGTAACCGGTCGGGAAAAATATCAAAAAGTTTTTGCGCCGCTCATTCCGGACTGCTCCCCGGTTCCCTTTGGCAGCCTGGAGGCCCTGGAAGCCGTACTCCGGGAGAAAACTCACGCCGCCTTCATCGTGGAGCCCATTCAGGGTGAGGGCGGGATCATCCTGCCGCCGGAGGGCTACCTATCCGGCGCCAGGCAAATCTGCTCCCGGCACGGTACGCTGCTGATCTTTGATGAAATTCAGACCGGCCTGGGACGGACCGGGAAGATGTTTGCCTGCCAGCATGATGGTATTACACCTGACATCATGTGCCTGGCCAAGTCACTTGGCGGCGGGATTATGCC
The DNA here is from genome assembly GCA_002408725.1 of Pelotomaculum sp. UBA5255. GTDB lineage: Bacteria > Bacillota > Desulfotomaculia > Desulfotomaculales > Pelotomaculaceae > DTU098. The sequence goes on along the minus strand of DHTR01000013.1, from coordinate 931 downwards.
CATCGGGGCCTACATCACCACGGACGAGGTGTGGAAAAAGGCCTACGGGAGCATGGAGAAAGCACTCCTGCACACCACCACATTCGGCGGCAATACCTGGGCTGCAGCTGCAGCCATAGCAGCGCTGGAAGCAATTTACGAAGAGAACCTGCCGGAGCAGGCGCGCGAAAGTGGCGACTACCTGTTGGCGGGCCTCCACAAGCTGAAAGAAAAATACCCCCTGGTGAAAGATGTGCGGGGTCGGGGCCTGATGGTGGGCATCGAGTTCAACCAGCCCGGCGGTCTGGCCGTTAAGGCGACCTTCGGCCTTGCCTCCAAGCTTTCCGAAGAGTACCTGGGCAGCCTGGTGGCAGGCGAACTGCTGAATAAATACCGGATTATTACTGCATACACCCTGAATAACCCCAACGTGATCCGACTGGAGCCGCCCCTGGGTGTGAGCAGGGAACAACTGGATACCCTCTTGGAGGCTCTTGAAAAGATCTTTTCTTCCCATAAGGGCTTTATCGGCATGGCAGCCTCCGGGGCCAAAACAATGCTTAAATCGCTAATCAAGAAATAATACGGAAGGCGCATTCCTGCGCTTTCCTCATAACTTCTTCCTCATCCATGGTCAGCACCATTCTGCCTTCCATAACCACTTCCCCGTTAATGATAACCGTGTCCACATCAGCGGACTGGGCGGCATAAACCATGTGAGCAATAAGGTCGTGCCGGGGGCAAAGGTGCGGGCGGCGGAAATCCACAAGGATCAGGTCGGCCTTCATCCCGGGCCTTAAAACCCCCACATCCGGCAGACCAAGGACCTGCGCCCCGGCACAGGTGGCCATTTTGAGCGCCTCAAAGGAGGGCAGTGCCATCGGATCTTCGGTAGCCACCTTCTGGAGGAGATGCGCAGCGCTGCCCTGCTCCAGAAGGTGGCTACCGAAGA
>DHTR01000090.1:34029-34955 GCA_002408725.1 Pelotomaculum sp. UBA5255 | reverse complement strand
ATGCAACATCTTGACGCAAAAAGGAATTTTGACGTGGCCCTGGACAATGCTGAGAGTTATGTAATTATATAGATATTGGATCAGTTTTCTTCTATTATTCCGTTAATCAGTTTCTCTTTTTCTTTTCTTCTCAGTTTACGAATAACCGTTTCCCGCCGCCGGGCATCGCTGCGGTTTTGCTGAGGCTCCCAGAAAACCAGTTTAACAGGCAGCCTGCTCCGGGTATAACGGGAACCTTTTCCGTCATTATGGGTTTTCAGCCTTGCTTCAAGATCAACGGTCCAGCCCGTGTAATAACTGCCATCTGAACACTGTAAGATATATGTGTAAGGCATCTTTTTCATGGTTTTACCCCCTTTTAATTTTAGCAGAAATGTGGTGGTTTTGGTTCCCTTGCTTGGGAAACTGTTCAAAACAACAATAAGTTTATAACCCGCTTGAGTTCGGTAGCAATGGCCGCAAGGTATCCAGAGAAACTATAATAATAGATGGATAATAATCACTTTCAGTATCCCGGTTCCGTCTGAAAGCAAGAAAACAGGAAAACCCACCTGAAAAAAGCAGGGGGTTTTCTGTGATTTTCCTCTAACCACACCATGGTCATTTACCGAGGCTGCTTCGTTTTGTCAAAATCCAAATATCGCTGCCGGTTGATTAGATCTTTTTAAGTTTCTTTAACAAGCGGTAGGTCAGGGTACTTGCCTCCGACCTTTTAAGCTCGCTTTCAGGGTTGAATCTTTTCAACTTGCTGTTTTCGCCAGGCTCGCCTTCGATGAGCTTGGCCTTTGTCGCGGCCAGTACTGCGGGAGCCGCCCAGGGGGCGATATCATTGGCATCCTCATATAATTTTCCCAGATCTTTTGTTACCTTAGCCATATCGTCGGAAAGCTTCTGGTTGGTTATTCTGGCCATAATGACAGCAGCCT
>DHTR01000090.1:33244-33757 GCA_002408725.1 Pelotomaculum sp. UBA5255 | reverse complement strand
AACCATTAATTATGCCTTTACTTGCCGCCGTCTCTACATACTGGATGGGCATCCGGTCACTATTGTAGATATGATAACCTTTACAATTTAAACCATAATCGCCAAAATAAACCTCTTTTGAATTTCTATCTATATCCTTCGGGCTAGCATCACAGAAATGGATATCGTCGAAAGTGTCCTTGAATATTTGCATGTCTTCACTTGTTGGTTGTTTGGTCAGTTCCAGTCCCAGCCCTTTAACCAGCATGGTCGCAAACTCCAGGCGGTTGACACTATTCGAAAGCCCAAATTCATTATCCGACCCACCTATAGGCAGCGGCTCTATAATTCCCTTGGCCCAAAGGGGCATCACGTAGGTATAAGACCAGCCCTCATCGCTTTTGACTGACTCGAATTCCTGGAACAACCTCTGGGCCAGGAAAACACCGTAATAACCGTCTTTGCCGTGAAACTGAAACGGCACGGTCACACTCTTTTTACCGGTGTTAGATATTCCACCCAGGTTAACACTTT
>DHTR01000090.1:31954-33090 GCA_002408725.1 Pelotomaculum sp. UBA5255 | reverse complement strand
TATTCCACCCAGGTTAACACTTTTTTCCCCATCCCAATATACTTTTTCATTTACAGTTACTGGCGTGTACCAGATTGAAAGCTGGTCCGCTACGGAAGAACTGACGCCCGGATCATAAGCCAGCGTAAGTTGGCCGGGATGAAGCAATGAATAAACACTATCGGCAACCGAAATCTTATAGATGTTGCTGACCAGCGTATATGTGTTTACATCCGGCCCCCCTTCCCCGTCAAGATAAACTGCAAAAGAAACGCTTTTGTTGTCGGCTTCCCGGCCAAAATTGTCTACCAGAGTATTATTTTTGGGATAGGTAAGCTGCAGCGTTTTATTGAGAACATTTATTTTTGCTGAAGAAGTAATTGTTTTGGATTCAGTTGTGCCTGTAACAAGCGGCTTTGCAGCTGCCCAAGCAGTCTGGGCCAGCATCAGGACAATTAGGGCTACTGTTAGACCAAACGTTAACCTTTTTAATTTTTTTGTTTTCAAGAATACCCCCCCTAGCAAATACTTATCTATAATATTTAATCGGTCCCATAAAAAAAATCTTTATAGCAAACAAGAAGTATGAGTAGATTCATTAATTCTTCTCAACTTGGCTCCGGCAAGTAATGGTTTTTATTTATTGATAATCGGCGTCGGTTGTTGAATTGTTAAATTGTAAAAGGCTTATGGGGAGTTCAAGAAAAGTACCTCTTGTCACCCCTCATGAAGAGTCTCCTCTGTGAGTAGTCATAGGGGTTTTTTAGATTGAGACTTTCCCAACATTAAAGTATAATAAAACATATACTAACCGGTAAGTAAAATGATTTAAAAAGAGGGAAATTAAACTTATTAATTTGGTTAGTCAAATGATAAAGGAGGGAGAATATTGCATTTACCAAGGTTTCAATATCAAGAGCCCGGCAGCCTGGCCGAAGCTCTAGCCCTGTTAGCAGAAAACCAGGGCCGCTGTAAAGTAATTGCCGGGGGAACAGACCTGCTGGTGGCATTGAAACAGCGACGGCACTTGCCGAAGTACCTGGTTAGTTTGGACAAACTGGTGCCCTTAAAAGGGATCCGCGAAATAGACAGCGTGGTTACTATCGGCGCACTAACCACTATGGCCGAACTAATCGCCGCACCGCTTATCCAGGACA
>DHTR01000090.1:29132-31663 GCA_002408725.1 Pelotomaculum sp. UBA5255 | reverse complement strand
TCATTCTGGCGCAGTGCCCGCCCAACGTGCTGTAAAATGGGCGGCAAGGTCTGTCACGTAACTAACAAACAAAATGCCTGCTTTGCCACCTATGCCGGGGATCTGGCGCCGCTGTTGATTGCCCTGCGGGCCTCCGTCAAGCTGGCAAGCAGCCGGGGTGAACGCGTTTTGCCCCTGGACCGGTTTTATACAGATAACGGGCGCCATCCCAACCAGGCTCAAGATACCGAAATACTTACCGAAATTCAGATGCCCGCGCCGGCAGGCGGGGTTACCGGCACGTACAAAAAATACCGTGAGCGGGCAGCTATTGACTTTCCGGTGGTGGGAGTGGCTGTAGCCCTGCAAATGGATCAACCAACTGGAACTTGCCGTGACCTAAAAATAGTGATAACCGGTGCAGGCAGCCGGCCGGTAGAAGCTTCCCTGGCCGCTCAAAAACTATTGGGCCAGGAGTTGCGCTCAGAATTAATTGCAGAAGCAGCCACCACAGCGGCCAAAGAAATCCGCCCTGTGAAAACCAGTCATATCACGCCCCGCTTCAAGCGCCAAATAACTAGCCTGCTGGTGGAGGAGACCATCAAAGAACTCGGGGGGATAGACCGGTGAAAAAACTTATTAAACTGACAGTAAACGGCATCCAGCGCGAGATAGAAGTGGAGCCGCGGCAAACCCTACTGGAAGTGCTGCGGGAAGACCTGGGGTTAACCGGCGCTAAAAAAGGATGTAACCAGGGGGAATGTGGCGCCTGCACAGTGCTGCTGGACGGCCAGGCGGTTAGTTCCTGCCTGGTTTTGGCCGTGCGCGCGCATGGTAAAACAGTACTCACAGCTGAAGGCCTGGCCACAGACGGGCAACTGCATGCCCTGCAGCAAGCTTTTATTGCCCATGGGGCTGTACAGTGTGGTTTTTGCACCTCGGGAATGTTGTTGTCAGCCAAAGCCCTGCTAGACCGGAATCCCCACCTCACCACCCGGGAAATTGAGGAGTCCATTGACGGCAATATCTGCCGCTGCACAGGTTATGTCAAAATAATTGAAGCAATCTCCGCAGTGGCGCAAAATAAAAACTCTTGAGCTTGTTTATTGAGAGGGGGAGTTAAATATGTCCCAATATAACGTGGTGGGTAAAGGCTTGCCTAGAGTTGACGGTCCGGAAAAAGTTACCGGCAAGGCTGTTTTTACCGTGGATGTAAGCTTGCCGGGGATGCTGCACGGAAAATTTCTGCGCAGCCCACACCCGCACGCCAAAATTTTAAACATTGATACTAGGGCCGCAGAGCAACTGCCCGGGGTTAGAGCAGTCCTGACCGGTCGTGAGATAGCCGACGTGCGCTACGCCTTTGTAGATACACCCCGTTACCCCGCCGACGAACAACCGCTGGCAGTGGATAAAGTGCGCTATATCGGGGACGAAGTGGCCGTGGTGGCAGCCGAAAGCGAAGCCATCGCCGAAGAAGCCCTATCCCTGATCAAAGTGGAATACGAAATACTGCCGGCTGTGTTTACACCGGAAGAAGCCATGCAGCCCGATGCGCCTCTTTTACACGAAAATAAATTTACCGGTACATCTGCCTGGGAAGACTGGGGGGCGACCCAGAGGGTGAACACCTACGAAACCGAAACAACCCACCGGAACTTAAGCGGACGTACCTTCATTACTTTCGGCGACGTAGAGCAAGGCTTGCAGGAAGCTGATTACGTCCGGGAAGACTGTTTTCAAACCGCCGCTACAGCCCACTGCGCCATGGAGCCCCACGCCGCCGTGGCCAGTTACGACCCCATAGAAGGCAAGCTGCACTTGTGGCTTTCCACCATGGGTATATTTTTAAAGCGCTATAACCTTAGCCGGGCCTTAAAACTGCCCATCTCCCGGGTAAGAGTACACCATTCTTACGCAGGCGGGGCCTTCGGCGGCAAAATAGATGTTTTCCCTTATGAGTTTTGTGCCGCCTATCTGTCTATGAAACTGGGTCTCCCGGTAAAAATTGAGCTGGATCGGGAAGAAGTTTTTACCACCACCCGCCAGCGCCACCCGATTAAAATTCATTTAAAGACCGGGGTAAAAAAAGACGGCACGATAGTAGCCCAGGACGTGAAAGTAATTGCTGATAACGGTGGCTACCGGGGTTCCGGGTCAATAGTGATTTTTCTCTGCCACGGATTCAGTTTTCCTATTTACAAGGTGCCGCACTACCGCTACGAAGGTCTATCCGTTTATACCAACAACCCTGTCCGCGGGCCCCAGCGGGGCCACGGCGCGCCCCAGATCCGTTTCGCCATCGACTCCCAACTGGACCTCATTAGCCGCGAACTGGGCCTGGACCCGGTAGAAGTAATGCTGAAGAATGTCAGGCAAAAAGGGGACGTCCTGCCCAATGGCGACATGTTGAACAGCTGCGGCTTGCGGGAATCTATCCAGGAGGCGGCGGCAGGGATTAACTGGCCGGAAAAACGCCGGCAATTTTCCCCCGCGCCGGCTCAGGAAAGGTTCAGGCGGGGCGTGGGTATTTCCCTTTGTGCCATGTTCAG
>DHTR01000090.1:28330-28939 GCA_002408725.1 Pelotomaculum sp. UBA5255 | reverse complement strand
ATTTCCCTTTGTGCCATGTTCAGCGGGGCCATGTACTACCCTTTTGCCTCGGCAGCCATAGTCAAGCTGCATGACGACGGATCAGCCACGCTCTACACCGGCGCGCAGGAAATGGGGCAGGGCTGTTATACCACCATGGCGCAGGTTTTAGCCGAGGAACTGGGCATTGAACTGGCGGACGTCCACGTGGTAGCCGGCGATACCGAATTGACGCCCATTGACATAGGCAGTTTCTTAAGCGGCGGGGCGCTGGTTACCGGCAACGCTGTTAAACTGGCGGCGGCTGATGCCAGGCGCCAGCTCCTGGAGTGCGCGGCGGAGCTGCTTGGTGCAAGTGTCGAACAGCTACAGGTACGCGAGAAAAAGATTTACCTTAAACAAGCGCCCGAACGGTTTGTCACCTACACCCAGGCCATCCAGGCCAGCGTGTTCAAACGAAACGGCAACCCCATCATTGGTACCGGCTCCTACAAGGGGTACCCGGAAACCAACCGCTATCCCAGCCTGGCCAAAGGGAAAGGTTTATTTACCAGTGCCTACGGTTTTGCCGCCCAGACAGCCGAGGTGGAGGTAGATACAGTTACAGGACAGGTCAAGTTGCTGAAAGTT
>DHTR01000090.1:27282-28183 GCA_002408725.1 Pelotomaculum sp. UBA5255 | reverse complement strand
CAGGTCAAGTTGCTGAAAGCGGTAACCTTCCATGATTGCGGGTTTCCTTTAAACAAGACCATTGTGGAGGGCCAGGTGCAAGGCTGTGTTTCTATGGGAATGGGCCAGGCTTTATCGGAAGAAATTATCCTGGAAAAAGGCCAGTTGTTTAATCCGTCATTTTTAACGTACCGGCTACCCCTGGCTACTGACACGCCGGAAACAATAGACGGCCTGGTGTCCACGCTGGAACCGAACGGTCCTTTTGGGGCCAAGGAGGTAGGTGAGGGGTCTGTGGCCGGTATGACCGCGGCTATAGCCTGCGCGGTGCATGATGCTACCGGGGTGAGGGTGGACAACCTGCCCATTACGCCGGAAAAGGTACTCCGGGCGCTGACGGCCAGGGAAAAGGCGCTCTCGTGACAAGTCACGAGAGCGCCCCGCCGCTCAAACAGACCGGTCTTTTTCTTTCACGATCCCCCGGAGGATAATACCGACATAGAGTTCGGCAATTTCCTCCGGCTTACAGGTGCCGTTGGGGTCGAACCAGTAGATAATCCAGTTAATCATGCCCAAAATACCGTATGCAGTAAGCAACGCGTCAACTGGTTCCAGCACCCCTTCGGCAATTCCCTGTCGGATTACGGTGGCGATGCTCTCCTCGTAGTTACGCTGGCGAGCATGAATAATGGCCAGTTTTTCGGGGGAGAGGTGCACTTTTTCGTTAAAAAAAATGGTCATGTAGGGAGCGTCATCTTGTACGTTTAAGATTTGATTGTAGATAATCTGCTTGAGCCTTTCTAATACCGGCATTTCCTGTTGCATTAGGGTTTCCATGCGCCGTTCCGCCGTGCACATGGTTTGATCAACGATTTCCCAAAGCACTTCCTCTTTACTTTGGATATAATAATATAAGGCAGCC
>DHTR01000090.1:23398-27096 GCA_002408725.1 Pelotomaculum sp. UBA5255 | reverse complement strand
TAATAATATAAGGCAGCCTTGGTAAACCCCAGTTTGTTAGCTAGATCTTGGACGCTGGTGCCCAGGTAGCCTTTTACTTTAAATAACTCAACTGCCTCTTCGATAATTTTTTCCCGTCCCAGATTCATTTACAGGATCTCCCCTAAATAATTCGACTTTGTGGACTTACCACCTGGTAAAATTTTATCACAATCGGATAATAATAACAAATACACATTGAATCACTTGCGTTGCAATAGCACCAATCCCACAACCATAAAATACGATCCGGATTTTCCACCTCCATCCCATGCGGATCCTCTTTTAGCTAATACCGGCTGCCGTCAGGTTTTCTGTCTGCGGGAATTCATAAGAGGTTTTTGCCTTTAAATGTTGAAAGAAAGATATACAAATTGCTGCGGCTACCGTTTGCTAATACTTGCTCAGGAGGCACAATATGATTGGGAGAAATCAGACCTCTTGTACACCCCGGGAGGAACTTTACCAAAGGATCGAAAGATTTCAGAAACATCTACGTACAGCCGACATTCAAGCAGCCCTGGTTGTGCAAAAAGCCGATTTATTTTATTTCAGCGGAACCTGCCAAGATGCCAACCTTTTAATTCCCGCTCAGGGTGAACCTCTTTTGATGGTCAGAAAAAGTTTTGAAAGGGCGCTTGAAGATAGCGCCCTGGATAAGATTGTAGCTGTACGGGGCTTCAAGGATATTCGCGACGGCATTGCCAAAATTATAAAAGGCAAAGGAAGGATCGGGCTCGAGCTCGATGTTTTGCCGGCCAATCTATTTTTCAGGTACCAAGAGATGCTTGAGCCACTGGAAATCATTGATGCGTCCGGGGCAATCCGGGAAATTAGAACGATTAAGACCCCGTATGAGATAGGGTGTCTGAAAGAATCCGCCCGCGTGACTTACGAAATGTTCAATGAAATTCCAAATCTAATTAAAGAGGGAATGACCGAAAAAGAATTATCAGGCAGATTAGAACTGTTTATGAGATCCAAGGGGAACCAGGGCCTTCCCCGGGTGAGGGCATTCAACCAGGAGCTTGGCGATCAAATCTTGTCGGGGTGGAACTCAGCCTACCCCAGTTTTTTCGATGGACCCACAGGCGGCATCGGCCTTGGCCCTTCTTTCCCACAAGGTTCCAGTTTTAAAGCAATCGGTCGGCATGAACCCATTCTGGTTGATTTTGTTGCTGTTATCAACGGTTACCTGGTCGACCATACAAGGATATTTTCTATCGGTTCGCTATCCGACAAACTGACCGCAGCTCACAATACCGCACTGGAGATCAAGCGCAGGATTGTCCAAGAAGCAAAACCCGGCGCCAATGGAAAAGAACTCTATGATCTAGCGTTAAGTCTGGCGCAGAGGTCGGAGTTTGCCGATCATTTTATGGGCTACGGGAAAAGCCTCAACTTTGTCGGGCACGGAGTCGGATTGGAACTTGACGAGTTACCGGTAATAGCGAAAAATCACCGGATCAGCTTGCAACCGGGAATGGTTTTTGCTCTGGAACCCAAGTTCATCTTTCCCGGCGAGGGAACAGTCGGTATTGAAGATACTTTTGTTTTGACTCAAAGCGGCCTGGAGCAGTTCACCACCCTGGACGATTCCATTCGGATCCTGTAAAAGCGTGTTGTCAATGGTCGAGTAGATGCGAGGCACCTTAACTTTAGGAAACGCTTTGTTTTCCCGGCTTCTCCCCGTTTCCTCTGGGAGTGTCACAATATTTGCTCCATGATTTAATTGGCCGCGCAACCCTCACAGATCCGGAAGTACAGTTTGTCGGGATAGAAATCAGGCGCGCGCACTACTCAGTGTAAGTCAACGAGAGGGCGTCAAGGGGACGGTTCCGTCGACACCAACGTTGACACCCCCCTTGACAATGATAACCTTCCTCTTTGCTCCAACTCCTCTTGGAGCTGTCTGTTTTTGTGTCCTCCCCCACGCAGCAGCATGAGTCTTCCGTTGATGGTTTTCAAATTCCCTTCTTGTCGTTATTACGGCAAATATTAGAATTTACATAACTTAATCAAGCATAGATTATTGCTGAAGCAAAACTTGACTTTTTGTCCCCCCCACCATATATTTCTGATAGATAATGATCAGATAAAATAATCTTGAATCCTATGCGCGAGACATAAGGCCTCCTCCAGTTAATAGTTTCTATTAAATAATTATTTGCGTTAACGAAAGAATAATAGTTAAAAGCTTAAATGACGGGGAAAGCAAAGTATCTTCAGGCAATTTATGATCAGGAAGGTGAACACCAATTGGAAGCGGTCACGGTAAAAGACTTGCACGCACAGAAGGGAAACTACCTGAATAAAAAAATACAAATAAACGGTTGGGTTAGGACAGTAAGATCTTCCAAAACATTTGGCTTTATTGAACTTAACGACGGAACGTTTTTTTCCAACCTCCAGGTTGTATACGACGAAAAATTGACCAACTTTCAGGAAATTTCCAAACTAATTACCGGTTCATCAATCAATGTGGCAGGTGAACTGGTTGAATCCCCCGGGGCTAAGCAGCCTTTTGAACTAAAGGCGGAAAGGATAGAAGTCGAAGGACTTTCTGCACCGGACTACCCTCTGCAAAAAAAGAGACATACCTTTGAATACCTGCGCACCATTGCTCACCTGCGGCCCCGGACAAACACATTTTCCGCCGTATTCAGAGTCAGGTCGGTGGCCGCTTACGCCATTCACAAATTTTTTCAGGAGAATGACTTTGTCTATGTACAGACACCCATCATCACGGGCAGCGATGCTGAAGGCGCCGGAGATATGTTCCGGGTAACCACCCTCGATTTTGATAGAACCCGGCGGGATGAGAAAAAAGCAGTGGACTTCACCAAAGATTTCTTTGGAAAAGAAACAAACCTGACGGTAAGCGGCCAACTGGAAGCAGAATCCTATTGTCTGGCGTTTAAGAAAGTATATACTTTCGGTCCTACATTCCGGGCCGAAAACTCCAACACGCCACGTCACGCGGCTGAATTCTGGATGGTCGAACCGGAAATCGCTTTTGCCGGGCTCAAGGAAGATATGCATCTGGCAGAAGAAATGCTTAAATTCATAATTAGCTATGTGCTGGAACACTGCCCCGAAGAAATTCAATTCTTTAACAATTTTGTTGACAAGTTGCTGCTGGAACGCCTGGGAAACCTTGTTAAATCTGAATTTGCCCAGATCACTTACAACGAAGCTATTGAAATCCTGAAAAAATCCGGTGAACAATTCGAATACCCCGTTGAATGGGGCCTTGACCTGCAAACCGAGCACGAGCGCTACATAACCGAAAAACACTTTGGCAAGCCGGTTTTCGTTACGGATTACCCGAAAGAATTCAAGGCCTTTTACATGAGGCTGAACGATGACGGCAGGACTGTCGCGGCCATGGACCTTTTGGTGCCGGGCGTGGGTGAGATCATCGGCGGAAGCCAGAGAGAAGAAAGGCTCGATTACCTCAAAAAAAGGTTGGGTGAACTGGGGTTAAATAGAGAAGATTACTGGTGGTATCTGGATCTCCGGAAATATGGAGGCGCTCCCCATGCAGGTTTTGGCCTGGGGTTCGAAAGATTATTGATGTACCTGACGGGGATGGCCAACATCCGCGACGTGATTTCTTTTCCCAGAACCCCCAAGAATGCCGAGTTTTAAACTTAACAACCAGAATAACTTAGTAACTT
>DHTR01000090.1:20422-23202 GCA_002408725.1 Pelotomaculum sp. UBA5255 | reverse complement strand
AAGTTACTAAGTTATTCTGGTTGATCTTGATTAAATTTTTATTAACTAACGAAACTTAGTGTTGACTAGTTCTGTTAAAGCGCGTAAAATTGTTCCAGACCGACCAGTCTGTCTTTAAGGAGGTGGGTTTTCTGGATAAAAAGGACTCAAAGAAGGATTTAATCGCAGATGCCGCTTTATCCTGTTTTTTGTTAACAGGCTACGGCGGCACTTCCATGGATGATATTGTGAAAGCGTCGGGAATGAGTAAAGGAGGTATTTACTGGCATTTTAAGGGCAAGGAAGAAATATTCCTATACCTTGCTGAAAAATGGATGAGTGAAACCGAAAGGGAACTCCTGGCTCTGTCAGCGGGAAACGGGCCTACCAAGGAAAAACTGATCAAATTGGAAGAACACTACCTTGATAAAATAAACGGGCCTGTTTCGGCGATAATATATGAATTCACCCTGCAGGCCAAGGATAAGGAAATATTAAAAAGACTACATACCCGGATCAACAACTCCAAGAGGAATGAGATTATTAAAGACATTATTCAAACGGCTATCAATAAAGGAGAGTTTAGGCCGCTGGACGCAGGTGTGGCTACAGATGTCTTTATCAGCTTGTTTGAAGGTATAAGCTTGCAGTGGTTTACACGACACAAAGACAAAAAAACAATAGCGAGCACCGCGAATATGGCTTTAGATATTTTTTTTAAGGGCGTTTTAAATAAATAACAATTGCTATTTATTATTGAGTCAAGAACAAAAACACAAATCGTTTTTGTTCGCTATCTATTTACGAAGGGGAGATCATAGATTGAAACGATTAACAAGCCTGGTCATATTATTACTATTAGTGGCGCTACTCGGTGGCTGTGGGAAAAAAACAGTGACACAGGAAGAAGAAGCACTGGTTCCTGTTGAGATTACCACAACCCAGGTTGCGGATCTGGCCCACACTTTAAATACTACTGGAGAAATTGTGGCCGGCGCCGAGGTAACAGTAGCCCCCAAAGTTACCGGCCGGGTAGCCGCACTACACGTTAAAGTGGGAGATAAAGTCAGCCGGGGGCAAGTATTGTTTGAATTGGATGCCACAGAATCACGCAATGCAATAACGCTGTCAGAGGCCGGCGTAGGTGTGGCCAGAGCCGGCTTGAATAAAGCCAAGCAGGCAGTAACTGATGCTGAGTTAAACTATAATCGAACTAAAGCACTGTATGATTCCCAGGCGGTATCCAAAGCTCAGTTTGACCAGGCTGAAAGCGCCCTTAGTAACGCCCGGATCGGAGTGCAACTGGCTGAGGAGCAACTTATACAGGCGGAGGCTACCCTGCAAAATGCCCAGGAGAACTACAATAACTTTACGGTAACTTCTCCCTTATCAGGACTGGTGGCATCCGTTCAAATAGAAAACGGCGAGCTAGCCGGCCCTCAGGCGACTGCGCTGACAGTGGTACAATTGGATAATGTTAAGGTTAAATTAAACTTATCGGAAAATGTAATCGTATCAGTTAAACAAGGAACTGAAGTTCCGGTAACAATTAACTCCTTAAATAAAACATTAAAGGGTACCGTTGCCTCGGTAGGTCCGAAAGCCGACCCTACTACCCGGGCTTTTCCCGTAGAAATTCGTTTAAACAATGAACAGGGTGAAATCAAAGCCGGCATGGTGGCCGTTTTAAACCTTGAAACCGGTGTATCCCAGGGCACGATAGCCATCCCGGCAGATGCCCTGCTGGAGCGTAACGGGCAATACTGGGTCTTTGTGGTGGAAGACGGTAAAGCTAAAGAAATAACCGTCAAGAAGGGGATTACTTCCGACAAGTTAGTTGAAATCAAAGAAGGTCTTCAGGAAGGACAAGATGTCATTGTCAGCGGTAATCACCTGGTGGCTGATGGTCAAAAGGTAAGGGTAGTCAATAGTCAGGGGGGTGCCTCTAATTGAAGATAGCCAATTTTTCTATCGATCGCCCCCTTGCCATCTCTATGCTAATTCTTGCCATCGTTTTTTTAGGGCTGTTTTCTCTACCCCGTTTAGCTATTGATCTTTATCCTGACATGGAACTGCCGGTGGCAGTAATTATGACTTCCTACGAGGGCGCCGCCCCGGCTGAAGTGGAAAAACTACTCACGAAACCGATTGAGTCGGCTGTTGCAACCGCCAGTAATATTAAAGAAATCAGATCATTTTCCCAAAATGGAAGTTCCCTGGTCATCGTGATCTTTAACTGGGGCACTAATGTGGACAACGCCGTTAATGACTTGCGGGACAAGATTGATTTGGTTAAAGGCATGTTACCATCGGACGCCCAGTCACCCAAGGCCATAAAAATGGATCCTAATTCGATGCCAATTATTTCTTTCTCGGTTGCCGGCAACGATATGGTGCGTCTAAAAAAAATTACTGATGATACGATAAAACCCCGCCTGGATAGAATTGACGGTGTCGCTTCGGTTGTTGTTAACGGAGGTAAAGAGCGGGAAATAAAGGTAAAACTTGATCCGGCAAAAACTGAATCATATGGCTTGAGTATCAGCCAGGTGATTCAGTCTCTCGCAGGAGACAATATTTCCGGTACGGCAGGAACGGTAGAAAGTGGTTCAAGTGAAATGTCCATCAGGGTTTTAGGCGAGTACACCAGCCTGGAATCCATTAATAATGTCAGAATTAGTATTCCCGGCACAGGAAATACAGTCGCCCTGGGGGATATTGCCGTCATAGAAGATTCGTTTAAGAAGGATATGTCATATACCTTTGTAAACGGCGAGCCCTCCCTGGGTATAGATATCATG
>DHTR01000090.1:1956-20242 GCA_002408725.1 Pelotomaculum sp. UBA5255 | reverse complement strand
AGTATAGATATCATGAAAGCGTCGGACGGCAACACCGTGCAAATAGCTAAGAAGGTTCACCAGGAGGTTGCCCAGCTTAATAAAATACTCCCTGCGGGTGTTCAGATTGATACCGTGCTGGATACGGCAAAATTTATCCAGGATTCAATCGACAATATTACCCGTCACGGACTCCTGGGGGCATTATTTGCTTTCATCATTCTCTACCTGTTCCTGCGCAGTTTCCGTAGCACCCTCGTAGTGGCCCTGGTAATACCAATTTCGGTAATAGCTACGTTTGCCATGTTGTACTTCGGCAACCAGACCATCAACTTATTATCCCTGGGCGGTTTGATGCTGGGGTTGGGCTCCCTGGTGGATTTTTCAGTTGTGGTACTGGAAAGTATCTATCGCTACCGGCAAAATGGCTTTGGGATTATTGAAGCGGCTAAGCTGGGTACTGCTGAAGTGGGTAATGCCGTTACCGCATCTGCGCTGGCCCAGGTTGTCGTCTTTATGCCCATCGTTTTTGTTCAAGGTTTGGCTGGGATATTGTTCAAGCCTCTGGCTTTAACAGTAAGCTTTTCCCATATCGCCGCCCTTTTTGCCGCCCTAACTCTGGTGCCCATGCTTGCTTCGAAATTATTAAAGAATGTTTCACCTCCGGACGAGGTCCTCACCGGGAACAAAACCAAAAATCCCGTCCTTTTATTCGGGAAGTTCCTGCACGGCCTGAACAGGCTATATGGAAAGCTTTTAAGGTGGGCTTTGGGCAACCGGAAAAAAGTAGTGGGGTTTGTTGTGGTGGCGCTGGTTTTAAGCCTTGCAGCCACGCCTTTAATCGGTACCGAGTTCATACCTGAAATGGACCAGGGTGAAATGGCAGTCAACATAAAAATGCCTATCGGAACAAAGTTGGCTGAAACACAAAAAGTAGCTGAAAATATCGAACACCTGGTAAAGTATGAAATTAATGATGTTGACTACATTTTTACCACGGTCGGTACCGGCAGCCTTGCCATGCTCGGCATAGGAAATACCCAAGAAGCTGTTCTCCAGGTTAAACTCAAGCCGTTGGAACAGCGCTCAATCTCAACCAAGGAGGCCGCGGAGAAAATACGCCGGGTTCTGGCAAATGTGCCAGGGTCTGAAATAACTGTAAACCTTAACACCAGTTCCGCCGGACCTTCAAGCAGCCCGGTGGAAATATCCATCCGCGGTGATGATCTGGTCCTGTTAGAGCAATTAGGCGACCAGGTTTTGAATATGATTAATGGAATTGCAGGAATTAGAAATGCTACAAACTCCCTGGCAGACGCCAGTTCAGAATTACAACTGGTAGTAGACCGGGAAAAGGCATCCCGCTACGGCCTCACCACCGGTCAGGTGCTGTCGGCAGTTCGCAATTCCTTTGACGGCCAGGTTGTCAGCCGGATGCGGACAGGCGATGACGAGGTGGATATCAGGCTGGAGACTTCCCGCGGCTTTACAGCCACTTCAGATGCCCTTGCCAACCTGACGATAGTATCCCCTACCGGCGCCAGAGTGCCTGTTGAAGCAGTAGCGCGGCTGGAAACCCACAGGACGCCGCAGCAAATTACCAGGCATACACAGAACCGGGAAGTCAGTATTACCGCCGATGTTGCCGGCCGGGATCTGGGCAGTATCAACAAGGAAATTCAGGAAAAAATGAGCGCAATTACATTCCCCGAAGGATACCTGGTCGAGGTTGGCGGCCAGGCCAAGGATATGGCTGAATCCTTCGGCTCCCTGGGACTGGCCCTGTTGCTGTCTATATTACTGGTATTCATGGTCATGGTCGCCCAGTTTGAATCTTTGTTTCAGCCATTTATCATTATGTTTGCGCTGCCCCCTACTTTTATCGGAGTTGTCCTGGGCTTGGGGTTGACGGGGCACCACCTGAGTGTGCCTGCCTTGATTGGCGCCATTATGCTGGTTGGAATTGTTCTGAACAATTCCATTGTTCTGGTTGACTATATTAACACCTTGCGAAAAAAAGGTTATGAACGCGACCAGGCGATTTTGGAAGCGGGACCGATCAGGCTGCGCCCCATTTTAATGACGGCGTTGACGACGGTTCTTGCACTGCTGCCGATGGCTTTCGGCGGCGGTGAAGGAGCAGAATCACGAGCACCGATGGCCGTGGTGGTAGCATTTGGTTTAACATTGTCGACACTCATTACCCTGGTTCTTGTGCCCGTGGTCTATGCTATTTTTGATGATTTAGGAAAAAAATTAAATTCCAAGTTTAATAAAGCACCAGGTATTTAACCTATAAGGTACGGCAATTAGCACAACCTCGCCAGACCGGCCCTATGAGCTAAAAAACAAGTCCGGCGCATTTAAAAATGCGCCGGACTTGTTTTTTACCAATCGTTTTATCACGTGGTGGAACCATTTCTATTCGTTGCTTTGCCCCTGACAATGTCTCGTGTGAGCCGGTCGAGGATAATCGCAAGGATTACGACACCGATGCCTCCCTCAAAGCCGAGGCCAACTTCAAGCTGGGTTATTGCACGGAGAACGTCATCACCCAGACCGCCGGCACCGATCATTGAGGCCACGACAACCATCGAAAGAGAAAGCATAATGGTCTGGTTGATCCCTGCCAAAATGGTGGGCATGGCCATAGGTAGCTGAACCCTAAACAACATTTGGTTCGGTGTGCTCCCAAAGGCCAGGGCTGCTTCGACCACCTCTTCGGGTACCTGCCGGATGCCCAGTTCTGTCAAACGAATGACCGGCGGCATTGCAAAGATAATAGTGGCCATGATCCCTGGGACCGCGCCGAGACCAAAAAAGATGATCGCCGGGATCAAGTAGACGAAGGCCGGTAATGTCTGCATGAAATCAAGGACCGGGCGCAGAGCCTGCGATAGCATTCTGGACCGGGTTGAAGCGATGCCGGTGGGCAGGCCGACGATAATGGCAATAATCACTGCCGACAGAACAAGGCTTAGCGTGGTCATGGCATGTTCCCAGAGTTCGAGACCATCAAGCAGCCATAAAGCCGCCACCGTAAAAACAGCAAATCTCCATCCACTGAGACGCCAGGCCAGTAATGCAAAAATTAGTATAATAATTAAGGATGGCGGCGTCTGAAATAGCAGTTCAATCAGGTTGAAGACAAAAAAAATTGAAGACGCAATCGAGTCAAAGATATGGCTGAAGTTAGCCGACATATACTTAACAGCAGCTTCGACCCCTTCGGCCAGGGGAATATTAAATGGTGTGATATCCAAATAAACGCACCTCCTTCCGAGCCAACCGGACAGTTTAAAATATATAGTTCATAGAGAGAGTGTTTAATTCTTAGTTACAGCCGGACAAATCAGGCCCGGTGCAGGGTGTGCTTTGAGCGGTGGATCAAGGAACGGCGAAGCACGCTGCCGAGGGCTTCGCCGCCCGCCCATTCCAGGTAGTTTTATTTAAGCCATTGATCGACAAGGCTGCGGTTCTCTTCAAGCCAGGCGCCCGCACCCTTGGCCGGATTACCCTCCTCGTTAACTTTTGCCATCAGGCTACCAAGGCTCTGGTCATCCATTTTCCACTGATTAAGCCACCGGGTAACACTGGGGTATTTATCGCCAAAACCTTTTGTGGCCATAATGTGGATGTTTTCCCTGTCACCGTACACTTTCTTGGAGTCATCAAGGTATTTCAGGTCAAAATCAGCGAACGCCCAGTGGGGGCTCCAGAGAGTTACCACGATCGGTTCATTCTTGTCGTAAGCTTTCTTCAATGCAGCCATCATCGCCGGTTCGGTGCCGTTAATAAGTTGATAATCCAGGTTATATTTTTCAATGACCTCGGCACTAAGCCTCATCAGGCTCGCTCCTGCGTCAATGCCGACAATGGAAGGTTTATTATTGACCAGAAAATCTTGCTTGTTTGCGTTTAATTCCTCGATGCTGTTCACGTTTACATAAGAGGGAACAACTAACCCGAGACGTGTACCTTCGTACCAGGGCTCATACATTTCAATGTTGTCCTTATATTGACTAACATAATGTTCGTCGGTGGTGGGAAGCCAGACTTCAAGGCCAAGCTGCAGGTCACCTTTGGCTACACCGGTGTAGATAGGCGCCTTTTCACCATTGATCAACTGGACCTTGTAGCCCTTTTCTTCCAGGATTATTTTCCACAAGTTAGCAGCGGCAACATTTTCTGCCCAGTTGTTGACGCCGATGCGGATCGGGGTGTCCTTGTCGTCGGATATACCCTGGTCCCCGCCTGTGTTGCTGTTGCAGCCCAACACCACCATCGATAAAGACATGACAATCACTAATAGAATAAAAAGCTTGCTGCGATATTTTTGCATTGTAAACCTCCGTTTATATTTATTGCATTCCTTGTCAAAGTTTAATGCTGCCCGCCGGAGGCGGACGTTTTGGATCCTTTGCAAGGATGCTAATCTCCTTTTTTGGCTAGAGCCGCCAGCAAGGTCCCCCGCACGACTATCCCTGACAGTTTGTTCTGCTCGTCCACTACAGCTACGGGGAATTTTGTCTCCGCGAGGAGTGAAATAAGTCCATTTAGAGGCGTACCAGGGGCGGCAACTGGGAAATCGTGGCGTATGATTTGACTTAGGTCGGCTCTCTTATCTTCATTTACCGCTTGCCAGGCATCATCTGCCGCAACCATCCCTACCAGCTTGCGTTCCCGGTCAAGCACAAAAATACTCGATATACCCAATTCCCGCATCCGTCGCAAAGCAACCCGCGGACCGTCTTTAAGAGAAATGGTTTCCGCTTTCTTCATTATTCCTTCTGCCACCAATACTTTGGTCATATCCACGTCTTCAATAAATTTTGCAACGTATTCATCTGCCGGTTTGGTGAGAATTTCTTCAGGGGTGCCAATTTGGATGATTGCCCCGTCCTTCATGAGGGCAATACGATCCCCGATTTTTAGAGCCTCATCCAGATCATGAGTTACGAAAATAATAGTTTTGTTAAATTTACTATGCAAGGCCAGCAGTTCATTTTGCATCTCGCGCCTGATCAAAGGATCAAGCGCACTGAAAGCTTCGTCCATGAGGAGAATATCAGGATCGGAGACCAGGGCGCGCGCCAGTCCTACACGCTGCTGCATTCCTCCGCTTAGCTGTTCGGGATAAGAGTCAGCCCACTCCCGCAAGCCAACAATTTCCAGCATTTCCCGGGTCTTGCCATACCTGGTTTCCTTATCCACTCCCTGGACTTCCAACCCGTAGGCAACATTATCCAGGATCGTTCGATGTGGGAACAGGGCAAAGCGTTGAAAAACCATGCTCACTTTTTTTCGTCTGATTTCCCTCAGGCATTTCGCATTGGCAGCAACGATGTCCTCTCCATCAATTAATACTTGTCCGTCAGTAGGTTTGATCAAACGGTTAATGCAACGCAGGACGGTAGACTTCCCGCTGCCTGAAAGACCCATCACAACAAATATCTCGCCCTGCTGCACGGAAAAACTGACTTTATTAACCCCTACGGTCTGTCCGGTTTTTGCCTGAATCTCTGCTTTAGAGTATCCCTCATTTAACAAGTGGATAGCCTTTTCAGGATGCTCACCAAAAACTTTGATAAGGTCCTGAAGTATTATTTTTTCTGCCATATACACCCTCTTTTTCATAAGTGCTGGTTAAGCTTAAGATCTGCGAGATTAAAAAAGCGAATAAGCCACCTCCCCTCAATAATTAGAGCAAGAGGAGTGTGAAAATCTCGTGTAAGTGAAAGTCCCCGTCAAGTGTTTGGTAGCCATACTTGGCTCTATAACTTGATTTTATATTGCCATTTCTGATTCTAACCTATTCTCATGCCGTTAACTAAAAGCCGGTTATTTTCCCAGGACTTGATTATGAAGATATTTTCGAATAAAAAAACCCCAAGACAGCTCTGGGGCGAAAAAGCGCAAAGGAAGCTAGCCGGCATTGTGATGCCCATGCCTGATTATTCTTCCTTTCAACGCTTACGAAGTTAGCTGACGGATTCGGGTCGAAAGTTAACCCTACCCATTTAAGTCGTCGGACTACAGAGTCGTGCGACTAAGAACATATGGGATTCACCCCGGTATTTGGTTCCCCCGCTTCCCCTAATGGAGAATTTAGCGGCGAATATTACATTATGAAGTTATATGCATAAAATGCTAAAGTTTGCCTACAACTTATTATACAATATAAAGTTGTCGGTTGCAATAAATAAATGACGGCATATCCCTTAGCATAGGTCTGCCTCAGAGGAATATTTTACTTGACAGATGAGCTACGGGTCCTCAGGTCATTTTTTGGAGATTGAGGCTGGTAAAGCATATCCCAACTTGTAATTACAGATAATTAATATTAAAATTGGAAGTGTAATTATTGTTATTTTAATGGAAAAATGTCTTACAACAGCTAATTCCTCTTCATTGTGAAGCGATTATATGAAAGATTGAGTGATTAATTATGCAAAATAAATTAATTGAAAACGGCGGGAGTATCGCCTGTGAGCGGGAAATGGAGGTCCGCTGGGGAGATTGCGATGCTGCCGGAATTGTATATTACGCCAGATATTTTGATTGCTCTCTCTAAACTGATATCTACTGCGCCGGCGTGGACTGCTTTGCGCCAACCTGGAAACCTCTTCTCTCCATTTTACCCCAGCCCTTAGACTTTGTCAGAGAACTAATGTACCCCATGACGCGAAAGAAACTGATGATTTGCCTGAATCCAAAGTTTTCGATAAAAGCAAAAAAGATGAGTAGGAAAGTTTCCTTGATTTTAAAGTTAACAACCTCTCTTTCCGCGTATAGTAGTGAGGCTGTTGAGATCAATATTCCCATTAAGATATTGGTAATGAATAGCATGAGCGCCAAAGATTCATTTATTAAGCCCAGTAATGCGGCCAGAACAACCATAACGTAACCCTGGAACTCTACCAGCGGCCCGATCATCTCAAAGATAAAGAAGTACGGAAAAGAGATCAGCCCCACTCTGCCATATCCCGGATTAAAAAGCATTTTTTTGTGAAAGGTAATTACATCGATCAGGCCTCTCTGCCACCGGTCCCTTTGCCGGCTTAAAATGCTAAAAGCTTCCGGGACCTCGGTCCAGCAGTTGGCGTTATGGGCGTATTCAACCTTATAGAGCAAACGTTTTTCCCGCATATAACGTCTGAGCCTTACTATAAGTTCCATATCTTCCCCTACGGTATCCTTGTGGTAGCGCTCGCTAACTGTAAGGTAGCCGCCAATCTGGATGAGCCTGTCTTTTTTGAAGAGACCGAAGGCTCCGGATATTATTAAAAGGCAGTTGATATATGCCCACCCCATCCGGCCTGCCATAAACGCTCTCAAATATTCAATCATTTGCAGTTTGGCGATGTTGCTTTCAGGTATCCTGGTTTTAGTAATCAGCCCTTTTTTGACAGTGCACCCGTTTATCGGCAACACGTTTCCTCCGGCTGCAATAAGTTCTTCTTTCGAATCGAGTAAAAGAGAAGAAGCTTTAAGAAGGGCATCGGGCTCCAGCAAGGAATCAGCGTCAATGCTGCAGATAAAATCATTTTTAGAAATATTAATTCCAGTATTAAGGGCATCCGCTTTCCCGCCATTAACCTTATCTATCACAGTGAGCTTTGGCAAATAGCGGTTTTTGTAAACTCCGTTTACCGGCATGGTCTTCAGTTGCCCACCGATAATTGCGTCTATTTTTTCCAGTTCATAGTAACTAATTAGCTTATTCAGAGTTCCATCCCTTGATCCATCATTTACAATGATTAATTCATAATCAGGGTATTTTAAGTTCAGCAGAGAGTTCGAGCTTTCGATAATTGTGCCTGCTTCATTATATGCGGGCGCTATTATCGAAACGGAGGGAAGAATCCTGGTCTTGAACAAAAAATCTGTCCTTTTGTTATGCCAGCACCTTGCCTGCTTGTAAAAACCAAAAAGCGAAAGGATCAGGATTAACATATAAATTAAGTTAGCTGAAAAGGAATAATATACCGGTAGGTAGTTAAAATCAATACTATAAGCTCTTAGATGATCAATTATAGAAAGCTTAGCCACACTCAAGTGCCGCAGGTAATAAATAACCGGAAATATTAACACTGAGCAAAACAACAGAACATAGAGCAAAGTAATTTTCTTCTTTTCTGTTTTTCCTTCCCTTGCGGGCGCTTCAGGAACAATCTTTTCGCCACCCAGTTTTTTACGGATCCGGTCATTTAAATAGGTATAAAACTCCCTCTTGAGATTATTATCACGAACTATAAGCCTCTTCAGTATAGCGACAATTTCATTCTCTAATTCAACATTCCTATTTTTGTTTAGGAAACCAACGACTCCGTTGAATTTGCCTATCTGCAGCACTTCCATCACAAGTTGTGCTACCAACTCCCTGTCTCCAGACAGCAGCTTTGTTAAGAAATATTCGATTCTACTGGATAATACTAAGGCCAGGGATTTTTTTATTCTGTCGTCTTTTTCAGCATGAAATCTGTCAACTATCAGTTGGAAATACCTCGGCTCATTTCTCAGGATAGTGGAAATGGCATAAACAGCATGTTCTTCCACTTGCCGATCTTCCAGCAGTTTTAGCAAGCGAAACAGGTTTTCTTTTGTGTTTATATGCGACAGGGATTTGACGGCTTTATTGCGGATTATTAAATCGGGACTGGTCAGATACTTTTCATTGCTCAACTCCTGGTGATAAAGCCTGGCGAAGGCTTCAAGCGCCGCATAAGCGATATCCTTATCCATATATTCAAATCTTTCAACCAGGTAGCTTTTCAGATCGTCCGCTATATAAAAAGACGCAAAATAAATGACCAGCGCCTGTATTTCGCGCTCTTGCCTGTTGATTATTTGGGGCAGGAACCGGTAAAAGTCATGCCCAAAACCACCCAACAAAACCTGGACCTTGTCCTGGTACCATCCGGGTGAACCATAGAGTGTGTCAACTATAGTTGGAATGGACCTGCTGTTACCATGTTCTGCCAGGGCATTCACCTTGTAAAGCTTTTCCGTATAGTCATTTTCACGCGCCAGTACTTCTTCTAAGGCTTTTCTCTACGCATTCCTGTCTTGCCATAAACATCCTCCTCAGATTACTCCCTTCCATCTTAACACATTATGTCACACAGGACATTTCGCTTGCCTTTTATAACTAATTTTGATTAAAATAAACGGGGAAATAGCATAACAGCTTTTCGAACGACACTTTTAAGGGTGGTAAGGATATACTTTAAGAAGGAGGGGGAAACAATGTCTAAAAACGTTCAATAGGCCTTAGTATTTATCATCCTGACTTTTTTCTTGAATTACCTGATGGTCTTTCTATACTTCGCTTTCGGTGGAAAATGGGTTTCGCCCGGCTCTTTCATAATTTCTCTTTTTTACATGTTCATCCCGATGATTGTTGCCATCGTGGTCCAGAAACTGATTTACAAAGAACCGGTAAAGGGGCCGCTGGGTATCTCTTTTAAGCTGAACCGCTGGTTTATAATAGCCTGGCTCTTGCCTCCAATCGTTGCTTTTGCCACCATGGGTATCAGCCTGCTTTTCCCTGGTGTTCAATACTCTCCGGAAATGGCCGGGATGATGGAGTTGTTCAAAGATACGCTCACGCCCGAGCAATTGCAGCAAATGGAAAGCGAGACTGCAGCCTTATCGGTGCACCCAATCTGGCTTGGCCTGCTCCAGGGGCTCATCGCAGGCGTCACGGTTAACGCTGTTGCCGGCTTCGGCGAGGAGTTGGGATGGCGGGGCTTTCTCCAAAAAGAGCTCGGCTTCCTGGGTTTCTGGAAGTCTTCAGCGCTAATCGGCCTGGTCTGGGGAGTATGGCATGCGCCGATTATTCTTCAGGGGCACAACTACCCCCAGCACCCTGTTGCGGGTGTATTTATGATGATAGTTTTTACGCTGCTGATCTCGCCAATTTTTAGTTATATCCGGCTCAGGGCAAAGTCTGTGATTGCCGCGGCCATTGCCCACGGTACGTTGAACGGCACTGCAGGTCTGGCAATAATGGTGCTTAAAGGAGGGAATGATTTAACAGTCGGGGTCACCGGACTAGCCGGCTTTATTGTTCTATTCCTGGTTAATATCGGGATTTTTATGCATAATCGTTACGTAGCCCATTCATCTTAAGAGGGACAAGGAAATATAGACTTACCCTTTACGGGGTGTCAAGGGGACGGGGTTGCTGACACCCTAACATGGTGTCAACACCCCCGTCCCCTCGACACCCCACGGCATTTCCCTCTATGTGTTAATTTTTTCAATAAAATGTATGACTTCGGTTCGAAACGCTTTAGGCCTGCTCAACATCAAGGTGTGCCCCCCGGCAGGGAAGAACACAACTTTTGACATTGAGATTTGCCTGGCAATATTAGCAATACCGGCTTCAATATTAACAACCAGATCATCTGCCAGGCTGCCTGTCAGTAAAACCGGGCATTTAATTTCACCCAACCTGCCTTTATAAAAGCTCTCTCCTCTTTTCGCATTATCTACGATGAGCATTGTGTCAAGCCTGACCACGTCCCGCCAGTCTTCTCCGTGCGCCCTGGTCCAGAAAAGAATTTGACCTTCTGTTAAACGCTTTCGCTCATTCATCACAAGCTCAATATCGTCTTCGCTGGGGAACTCTCCCGGTATGCTGTCGGCAATAACACATTTAACCGAACCGCGGGACATAATTGCCACGTTGAGTGCAATCATACCACCGCCGCTGGTACCGATGACAATAAAGTCGCCAACCTGCAAAGACCGCATCAACTGCACGCATATCTCAGCGTTATGCCACCAGAAATCAACGGGAAAACCCTCGACCCTGTCTGATTTTCCGTACCCGGGGTAATCAGGGCAGATCACCCGGTACTGCTTTGAAAAAAACTCTATTTCCGCATCGTGAATAGACGAAGAAGAGGTATTACCGGGCAGTAGTAGTATTGTCTGCCCTTTACCTTCATCCCTGTAAAAGATATTTTTATCCTGGCAGCAAAAATATGGCATGCTAATCACCTCGTGTCAGTTTATAAAAATTGAGTGTTGTGTCCCTTATCCTGGTTTTCAGTCCATATTTTAATATTCCTAGTAATTAAGGATTTGTGTACTTGTTTTGTCAAAACACCAACAATATACCCAGTTATGACAGCAGATATCATTAGTACAGGTAAAAAAACGTAAACATGAAAGGACCGGGCCAGCAAGGCAGCTATGAACAACTGACCTATATTATGGCATACAGCGCCAATCATGCTGATCTTAACAATACTGATGAGTTTTCTAAAATAGTTCCACATGATAACCATGACCAGGGTGCTTAGCATGCCTCCGGTAAAACTAAATAAGAAACTAACAGGATTGCCTCCAATTAAGGCTCCCATAAAACACCTGACAGCAACAACTAAAAAAACATCCCTGGATCCCAGCATCAATATTGACAATAGAGTTATTACATTGGCCAGGCCAAGTTTAAAACCTGGATGGACGCCGGGGATAATAATTGATCTTTCCACAATGTTTAACACGGTGGCCAGGGCCACAAACATAGCAATAACCGCAATACGTCTTGTGTTAAACATTAACATCCTCATCCCCGGGTTTAGTAGGTAATAGTATCCACCTTGTTGGATTGATCTTTAACAACTACTTTTAACTTATTTGGCGCACAAAAAGATATTTGGCCGGGTTTACTTAACCACCCTGTTCTAACACATATTTGATTGGGGCAGTCAGCTTCCTTAACCCGAACTCTACCGTCTTTGAGCTCAACCACATTATAATGCCCGTCAGGATCCGCAACCTTGATTTCCTCGTTGGTTGCCCCGGACATTGCTATTTTCCGGTATAGCCGGCCGTTTTTATATATTTCAAGAGTTAAGTCCTCCCCCGCAGGCCGGCTCTGCAGCAGGTACAAGACCGCAAAACTAATCAGCACCAAAGACAGGAGAGCGACAGTTATGTAACGATCCAGTTCTTTCATAGAATCACCAGGCAGTTAATTTTAACATTTATTCATCTGATCATAATTAAAAAAAGCGTTACTGTAGAACCACAGGGTTGACGTCGACGGCGTTGGTCAAATCATCGACTATGTAGGCCTTGATCAGATCGCCCTGCTGGACATTAAAACCGGCTTGGGCAGAATTAACCCGGTCGAAATCAGCTTTGGTGGCATTTAGTTCAAGCTGACTGCCGTTTCTTAGATGAGTAAAGACCACTGTTTCATTACCACTGTGGGAAACCACCGGTGTGACACTGACCGTGAAGTATTTAAACCCTGCTATACCGGCATTAACAGTCATGGTATTGATGCCGGCCTGGGTTGTCCCGGAGGTATAAGCAGAATCAGGCCGGGGAGATAGTGTGTAGACGGGATTTTGCGACGTGATGTCACCCTTATTTATCGTATAGATTTCAATCAGCTCACCGGTTACTTCTTTTGCCGTCAGCGTCAAAACATCACCGTCAATATTAATAACCTGATAGTTATTGCCGGTTTGTTCCCTGGCTATATAGGGAAACTCTCCGCCTTCAGCGTAAGTCTTGGAACCGGCATTGCCCATCACATAGACAATCCCATACTCTGCCGGGTCAGTCTGGACTTCTCCCCGGTAAATCGGGTGGGTCCTCATATACTCATGCTGGTGCCCGACAAAGACCAGATCCACCCTGTTCTGTTCCAGAATGGGCACCCAATTTGCACATATGGATTTATCAATTCCTTTATAATCATAAGTGGCTGGATACGCTGGAATGTGAAAAACAACAAACTTCCACTTTTTTGCAGTGCCTCCCAAGTCTTCCCGCAGCCATTGTTTTACTTTTTCATCAGTATTGTTGCTGCTGTTCAGTACTGCAAAATGGGCATTCCCGTAATCAAAGGAGTAAAACTCCTGTTTCAAACCTTCGGGTCCGTTATCCGGCAATGCAAAAAACTTTAAATACATTGCCCCGTCATGGTTTCCCAGGGTCGGCATCACCGGAATCAGGGAAAATACGCCCGCCGCAGCATCAAGAAACTGTCCCCACTCATTTTCATCGTCGCCGTTATCCGTCAAGTCCCCGCCTAAAAGAGCAAACTTGATTGAGGGATAAGCCTGATATACCGAATTTAGCTTACCACCCCATTCGGCATAACCGGACTGCACATCACCCATGTACAAAAATGAGAATTCTTGCGTGTTCGCGGCAGTAGTAAAAGATAAAGTCTCACTCCAAGCTCCTTCTCTCCCTACCCGGTAGACATATTTTGTATCCGGGGTCAACCCGGTTATATTTGCTGTAAACCGGTAATGGGTACTGTCGAACGCTGCGCCTCCAGCATCTATTTGCTGGGCGGAATCAAAATTACCGTCAAATCCATCTGCGCTTAGGTACTGTAAGCGGGCCGGCGAATTGTTTGGCGTTAACCAGGTAATTGTTTGAGATATAGTCGGATCCATAGTCCAGGTCAGGATAATTTGCTCAGGCTTTGCGCTTTCCTCAGCCAAGGCAGTCGGAGCAAAAAACCAGCTGAAAAATATTGCTGAGAACATAAAAACAAGACAAATAATGCTTGCTGCCTCCGGTATTCTTCTTTTGTTAGAGCCAAATCCAGGTCTCATGTCAGCTTACTCCTTTTATCTCCTTCTTGTAAAACTCTTGCGTCTGTTCAATACAATGTAAAAAAGCCGGGAGCGGAAAAACCGCGCCCGGCTTACAATTGCAGCCGACTAGCGATCCTTTCGGCATGAGAGGAGCTAATTGACTAATTGTTTTATTACTTCAACGCATTCACAATGACCGTAACAGCCTCCGCCCTGGTGGCGTTGCCCTGGGGCTGAACGGTGTTATCGGGATACCCTTTCAGAATCCCATTCTCCGTAGCGGTGGCAATGGCCTCTTTGGCCCAATCGGAAATGCTGCCGCTGTCGGCAAACTGAGACTCTCCTGCCACAAGGGTAAGCCCGGCTGCCTTGACGATCAACACAGCCATCTGCTCACGGGTGATCAGGTCATCCGGACCAAAACTGCTCTCGTCGTAACCGCTAACGACGCCGGCGGCATAGGCGCTTGCAATGTAGTCCTTGGCCCAGTGACCGGCAGTATCGTCAAACACCTTACCGGTATTAAGCGGCAGTTTATAAGCTTTGACCAGGACTAAGGCGAACTCGGCACGGGTGATCTTGTTGTCGGGTTTGAAAGTACCGTCAGGATAGCCGCTGATACAGTCCAGGCCGTTAAGTTCGTTGATGGCATTGTTTGCCCAGTAGGATGCCGGAACATCGGAAAACAACTGTGCGGGTACTGGCGAACTGGTATCCGGCGTACTTGTTGCTCCCTTTACAAGCACCGCAAACTTGGTAAAGTGGTCAACGGTAACCTTAATGGTGTTGCCGGAAACGACGCCGCCAAGGTTTACCCACTGAGCAGAGGCTTCATCGTAGTAGTAAACAGACGGCTTCTCCCCGGTGGTTAAGGAGGATGGATCAAAGTTAAAGGTCAGGGTGACTGGTTTATTAAAACTATAGCCCGCGTTGCCGCCCACTCTAAACTCGTAAACGGAACCCAGCAGCACAAATCCTGAAGGCGCGGCTGGAGGGCTGCTCACCTTCTGAATATTGATGTCTACTTTCGCTGTGCCTTTTAATGCGCCGGCCGGAATATTAACCGAAACATCGCTGCCCAGGCCGATCTTTCCTCCGGCAACCGGACTTACGGAGGCTTCCCCGGTGGTGCTTACTGTTTGTGAAGTAGAAGATCCGCCACCGCCACCGCCACCGCCACTACTACTGGTTTTAGTTACGGTAAGGGTCTTGTTGGCAACATTACTGTCGGACCCTGCCACAACTGTTAAAACTCCTTCAACACCATCTGGTATAATAAAGTCAATGCTGTAGTCGCCGTTTACGTCTGCCTTTGTTGCATCAAAGACAACAATATTTTGTGCACTGTCAAGCACTTTAAGAGGAACCCAGGCCCTGGGGGCGGACGCACCTGATGCAGTTACGCTGTCCCCCACCTCTGCCGTGCTCTTGCTTAAGTTCAAGGTAACGGACTCTTCTCCTCCACTCGCAACTGCGGGCACAGTACTGCCTAACCCGAGAAATAAACCTAGCATCAAATATATGACAACCAGTTTTCCTAACCCTTTATTGCTAAAAACTCGCACTAAAAACTCCTCCTCTCTTTTAATTCCTCGTAGGATATCAGATTTAATACCAGGGATTCCAGTTCATAAGCCACTTTCAGATCTATCAGAACGGGGCGTCAGCGCAAACACAAACATTATCAATAACCCCTCACTGTCAAAAACCAATTTACCTCCCTGTTTCTACCGTCACGCGGCTGGTAGGCATTGAGTGGCTTAATTGCTGTAATCCGCCCGGAAAGGTTTTAAAACATAAAAACCTAACTTTCATCTACTGCAATTCCATGCTTGTGAGGTAATTGGTAAAGCGCTGCCCAAACTCATCCTGATAAATAATGATTTGCATGGCTCCCTCCTCACCGGTCTTTGTTTTTAACGGTTTACCATAGTCGGCATAAACAATAAACACGTTATTCGGTCGCAGGACTTCAGACATTTCAACTCCCGATGTGTAGTTATCGATGCCCCTGGTAATAATTCTGGTGTATTTTTGGGACAGCCCGGGATCAATGCTGTTTAATACATCCAATAGCGGAGCGCCTGTAAACTCATGCTTCTTGATGCCGCCGGTGGATTTAACAACCATCTTCTTCTGCACCGCCGGTAGTTCTTGGAGATCAGCAACTGTCAGGATGCCTAACATGGTATCGCCGGACTTAATTAATATTTGATCTTCGCGAAGGTCTTCGTTACTGCGGTTCAAAAACGCAAATACAGCAATAACAGCGACCAGCAGGACAATCACCACAAAGAGGATCTTCTTTTGGTCAACAACCTTACTTTCCATCAATAAAAATTACCTCCACGCATAATCGAGATTGATTGTCTAAGCCTTGATACGCAACAGGTTGTCCTGACAGCTCGCAAAACACTGTGTGCAGCGGATACATTCCGGGTTGTTGGGATTTTTATACACATCTATCCCTAATTTACATTGCTCTTGACAGGCGCCGCACTTTTTACAGTTTTTTTGATCCACCTCGAACCTCAGCAAGCTTATCCGGTTAAGAAGCGCATAGACGGCTCCAAGTGGGCAAATAAACCTGCAAAATGGCCTGAAGATGATCATGGACAGTAAGATGAAACCAGTCAGCAAAACCAGTTTCCACTTGAACAAAAAACCTGCCGTTGTCATCAGTGAAGGTTGTAAGACCATCAAGGGCAAATACGCTTCCAGCGCCTCCACCGGACATAAAAACTTGCAAAAGGTCGAACCGCTCAAATAAGTAAGACCAAGGGCTGGGAATAGGAAAACAAACAGAATCAGCACGGCGTATTTCAAGTACTCCAGCTTGATTAACTTACGGCCGGGCCGGTACTTGGGCAACGGTAGTTTATAAACCAGTTCCTGGGCGAAACCGAAGGGGCAGAGCCAACCGCAAATGAATCTCCCCAGTAACCCCCCCAGCAAAAGCAGAAACCCGGAAGTCAAAATTAAGAGTTGATAATTGCCGAAGTTAATCGAACTCTGGATAAACCCTAGCGGACATGAGCCCAAGGCACCGGGGCAGGAACTACAGTTCAGCACCGGCACACAGAATCTTTTCAGGCTTCCCTTGTATGCCGTCCCTTGCAGGAAACCGGTAAAATGGCCATTGATAAGCACTGCGGCAATGATTTGGACAACTCTTCTGTTCAATTTAGTCCACTCCCAGGTTAGATGATCACGGCGCCCTTTCCCCTACTTGACCTCTGTGACAAACCCTTCTACTTTCAGGGGTACCGGCTGTGCTTCTTCCCCCAGGATCAGCTCACGATAGGTTCCTATTGCAGCATTGACCCCGTTGATCACTGCCTGAGAACTTACTGTGGCGCAGGTAATCTGGATCACGTCATTTGGCTGGGATTGCTCTAGAGCCACTCTATTTAAATACATATTGGCGCTTTTGTTCTTGAATCTGTTTAAGAACCATTCTTTCGTCAGGCTATCCCCTCCGTATAAGGGTGTCTCATCATGCTGCAATACTCTGGTTCCCAGCATCTCGTTTTTTTCCCCATCTATGACAATGAAAAGATCGATAGCGCTCCTGTACCCCAGGGGGCTTGACAAAAAGGCGTAGTTTTTTTGCTCGCCGCAAGTTATTTCAAAAGCTTTTTTTACTGCTGGAAACTTATCCCTCACTTCCTCCGGCAGCTCAAGGCCCTGAATAGCCTTACTATCAATGTCTTGATCGCTGCGTAGCAACGCCTGTAAAGCTTCCTTTTGACCGGCTGTCATCTTTATTGAATCATCGGAAGAGCACCCGGTCGCGATTGTTAAAACCAGGACCGCTGCAGCAAACATCAAAAATATTTGTTTTCGCACACTTCCCAACTCCAATCAGGTACCGAAATACTGCATACCAGCTCCGCAGGGCGCTGATACCGGCACTAAACAAGAGGAAATTCCATCGGTGACATACCTTCACTGGTTTTTACTATAGTACCTGAGAAACTAACATACCGCATGCAGGAGCAGATTTAAATTTACTCAACACACGATGGGGACATTCCCGATTGGGAACATACCTCAAAGAGGCGTTTCCCAGTTCCGCTGACGGTGCGCCCTCTTTTTGCTTTACTCCACAGCGTATTCAAACGTTGACACCTGGCTGTTGTGTTTCCCAAAACCAACCACAATGGTTTTAATGGTAACGGGTTGAACAACCGGGATTGGCTTGCTCAAGTCCGGCTGAAAGTATGTCGTGCTGGGATTGTAGACCAGGCTATTCTCATCCGGAGCGCTCCCGTCAATGGTGTAGTAAATTTTGACAAGGTCCTGCTCGGGATGGCTTAAAACAATTTCTGTCCCCCGCTTTACCTTACCTGACGCGGGTTCGGCCCTGGCCGTACTCCACTGGCCGGGCGACGCTGTCGATGCTTCGATGGTCGTCGCACCTTTGACGAAGGCGGCAGTAACCACGTCGTTCAATCCTTTCTGCCCTAAATACAGACGAAGCTTACCGCTGGTTGCCTTGCTTAAATCGCTGGTGTCCTCCTGGTACTCCCAGGCTAGGATTGCAGGAACTTCCCGCGCCCCCTCTACACTGCCCTTGAGCAAGTTGGGATAGTAAAAACGCTTTTCAGCCAACTGCTCTCTGGTAAATCTGGCGTTATAACCGTCTGCGGCCCTGACGATGATAGTTTGCGCATCCTCCTTAATCCCGGCTTTTTCTAATAAATAAGAAACCAGGACACCTTTAC
>DHTR01000090.1:1143-1731 GCA_002408725.1 Pelotomaculum sp. UBA5255 | reverse complement strand
CTTTACCAACAATAAATTTTTTTGTCGGCCAGTTGTTCACGGTAGAATAGCAAACAGCGGCCAAAGCGTCCTCCATACTCTTCAGTTCGGCGAGGGTAAACTTGACTTCATGCTCTACTCCGGTTCCCGTAATGGTCAGGATTGCCGGTTCACTGCCAGGTTTTCCGGTTTCCTGACCTGTGCTTTCCGGTGCTCTACCGGCCGTAGCCGGGGGTCCGTTCTGCCTTTGGCCCTGACACCCTGTCAGCATGTTCAGGCTAACGACCAGCAAGAACGCAATCAGTGCTATTAATATGCTGAGCTGTCTTTTCCTTAAAAACAAGATTATCTCTCCCAAAGCTATAGCCCTACTGAATGGTACTATCTGCAGCCTTTTGTTCGGCAGCGGGAGCCGGGCAAAACTTTGCCGCACAGCTAGCGCAGTTTTGCCCGAGCCGCCTTTCGCCTATTTCAAAAGGTTCCAGACTAAAGCATTACTGCAGGATCACAGGGTTATGGTCTACCGAATTGGTCAACTCATCGACAATGTAAACCTTGATCATATCGCCGGACTGCACATTAAAGCCGGCCTGGGCTATGCCAACCTGG
>DHTR01000090.1:568-959 GCA_002408725.1 Pelotomaculum sp. UBA5255 | reverse complement strand
CGGCCTGGGCTATGCCAACCTGGTCAAAATCGGCTCTGGTCGCGTTAAGTTCAAGCTGACTGCCGTTCCTTAGATGAGTAAAGACCACAGTTTCATTACCACTATGGGAAACCACCGGCGTAATGCTGACTTCGAAGTATTTGAACCCTGAGCTACCGTCATTAACGGTCATGGTATTGATGCCCTCAGAGGTTTTCCCCGGGGTATAAGCAGTGTCGGCCCCGGGTGTTACTGTGTAGATCGGGCCAGCCGGCCCGGTGCTTACCAATTCGATCCTTACAATCTGTGAAATCGATGTTGTCCCGGTGACAGCCGGTCCAACGAGGCGGAGCGGCCAGTTACTATCGGACTCGGGTATGAGTGCTCCATTCAGCGAATTGGCGATAATGTA
>DHTR01000090.1:0-384 GCA_002408725.1 Pelotomaculum sp. UBA5255 | reverse complement strand
CAGCGAATTGGCGATAATGTAGTCGTTGTTCCGGATAATATCCGCGCTATCGATAGTTACTGAATAGCCGTCGGCCGCAGTAATTACCACCTGGTACCCGGCTGCGGCAAGTTCATTATTAAAGGCGTCATTGGAATGCTGATCAGCGTCATCAACGAATCCGGCGAGGAACCACAGGGGCATGCCTTCCCAGACCCGGTCTTTAGAATCGGTGTAGGTTGCCTTGTGGTTGGCGCCGAACTGACAGGCGAGGGCCTGTTCGAAATAGGTTTTGCTTACATCATAGTGTTTACCGCCTATATCCTGGCCATCCAACTCCAGGGTCCAATCACCCTGAGGCATGGAGTATACCTTGATTTGTGTAATATACTTGGCTGATAAGCC
>DHTR01000094.1:5233-5938 GCA_002408725.1 Pelotomaculum sp. UBA5255 | reverse complement strand
TGCCCAAGAGGGAGATATAGGGCCGGAAGAGATCGTGGAAATCCACCTGATCGAGCGCGAAAACCCCGCTGCAGTTCCGGAACCTGCCGGCAGCCCCGGCGGGGACGAGCCGGAGGAAAGCGCCGGCGCGGAGGGTGGGGAAGTCGAAGAGGACCTGGATGCCGTACAGAAGGAGGCGCGCCTGGTTGCCGGGCGGATCAAGGAACTGGTGGAAGGCTCCTCCGGCTTTCCCCCGCTCACGGTGTACGACAGGGAGCGAAAAGCCTGCCGCCCGGTGACGTACCGGGACGTGGTGGTGCTCCTGCGGGCTGTGACCGGGTATGCCAACACATATATTGAGGAATTCCGGCAGGCGGGGGTCCCGGCTTTCGCCGAACTGGCCACGGGATATTTCGAGGCCACCGAGGTGGAAACCATCCTGTCTCTGTTGAAAGTCATTGACAACCCCCGCCAGGATGTGCCGCTGGCCGGGGTTCTGAGGTCCCCAATCGTCGGCCTGAACGCCGGGGAGATGGCGGAAATCAGGTTGCACGTGCGCCGCGGGGACTACCTGGATGCGGTGGTGGCGGCTTCGCTGTCCGCACAGGGGGCCCTTTCGGAGCGGCTGGCGGATTTCCTTTGTAGACTGGAAGGCTGGCGCACCGCCGCCAGGCAGGGCACGCTGGCGGACCTGATCTGGACTCTTTACCGGGATACCGGCTATTT
>DHTR01000094.1:2811-5062 GCA_002408725.1 Pelotomaculum sp. UBA5255 | reverse complement strand
GGGATACCGGCTATTATGATTTCGTGGGCGGGCTGCCCGGAGGCGGGCAGCGACAGGCCAATCTGAGAGCACTGCAGCACCGGGCGCAACAGTACGAGGCCACCACCTTCCGGGGTCTGTTCCTCTTCCTGCGCTTTATCGAGCGGATCCGGGAGGGCGGACGCGACCTGGGCGCCGCCCGCTTCTTAAGTGAGAATGAAAATGTGGTGCGGATCATGAGCATCCACAAGAGCAAAGGCCTGGAGTTTCCGGTGGTGTTTGTGGCAGGTCTGGGCAAACGGTTTAATTTTAAAGATTTATCAAAAACCGTTCTTTTTCACAAAGACCTGGGCCTCGGCCCCCAGTTGGTGGATGCGGAAACGAGGGTGACCTACCCCACCGTGGCCAAGCTGGCCCTGAAGCAGAGGCTGAAGCTGGAGGCGCTGTCCGAAGAAATGCGCATCCTCTATGTGGCCCTGACCCGGGCCCGTGAAAAGTTGGTCCTGGTCGGTTCCGCCCGGGGCCTTCCGGGATGCGCCCGGCGCTGGTGCGGACCGGTGACGGCGGACGGGTGGGTGCTGCCGGATGGAGAACTGGCCGGCGCCACGAACTGCCTGGATTGGCTGATGCCGGCGGTAGCCCGCCACAGGGACGGGTCCGGGCTCCGGAAGCTCGGGCTCTGTGAGGACCTGCCGCCGGAGTTTGTGGCGGCCAACGGTTCGCGCTGGAAAGTCATGCTCGACGCTGCCGTTTCCCGCGATGAGGCCGATAAAAAGCCTGACCCGGAGCTTTTTGAAAGGATTCGCCGGATGGAGCCTCTCGGGACGGTTGGGCCGCGTGCGGAGGTTGTCCGGGCACGCCTGGAATGGCGCTACCCGGCGGCCTTCGCGGTGGGAAGAGCGGGCAAGGTTTCTGTCACGGAATTAAAGCGCCGGTTTGACCCGCAGGCTGCGGAGGAAGACCCTTCTTCACGGGACTTCCGGCCGCCCATCGGGGGCAGGCCCCTCTTCCTGCAGGAGGAGCGCGGCCTGTCCGCGGCAGAAGCGGGGACAGCCCTGCACCTAGTGATGCAGAACCTGGACCTCACAAAGGACACCGGCGCCGCCACGATAACGGAACAGGTGGAGGATATGGTGGGGTGGGAACTGCTGACCCGGGAGCAGGCTGATTCCGTGTCAGTCGCGCGGATTGCCGCCTTCTTCTCGGGGGAACTGGGGAGGAGGGTACTGGCCGGCCGCAGGGTGTTGCGCGAGTTGCCCTTTACGCTGGCCCTTCCTGCAGCCGAGATATACCCCGGGCAGGGGGAACAATCCGGCGAAGCAACCCTGGTCAGTCCGAATGTTGATAATGATTCGGGCCAGGGCGTGCTAGAGAGCTGTGTTGTTCTGGAGGGGCATTCCTCTGCGATGCCGTTTTCACAAGTCTCTGGGATCTATCCTGGACAGGGTCAACAATCTGGTGAAGCAAGCCCAGTCAAGGGTTTTATGGACGGTCAAGGTATTTTGCGGGGAGACCCCACTACGCCGGTCTTTTCTGTCACTGGGATGAACCCTGTGCCAGGGGACTGCAACGGCGAAACCATCCTCGTCCAGGGTGTCGTGGACTGCCTGGTGGACGAGGGGGACGGCTTGCTGCTGCTGGATTACAAGTCCGACAGGATTCCAGCGGATCAACCCGGACTTGCGGCCGACCGCTACCGCGGCCAGCTAAACCTTTACGCCAGGGCCGTGGAAAGCATCCTGCGCAGGAAGGTGAAGGAAAAATACATTTACCTCTTTCACCTCGACCTCGCCATCCCCCTGTAGGTGCGATTTCAATCACACCCACGTGTTTGGCGCGGCTATCAAGATTAAGTGTTTGAATAAAACGAATGGAGATGATCTGATATGGGTGAAGAGTTTTGCAATCTCAGTCAAAAAGGTTGCTGAATGGCGCCGGAGCCTTCTCCAGTTCAGGAGAAAATTATGACCAACTGCATGACTTGCGGAGCGAAGCTGATTTACGTCGAAACTCCGGAAAACAAGCGGTGCGCCTACTGCGGTGAGGAAAAGCCTGCCACCGTCTTCTGTGGGAACGGGCACTTCGTCTGCGAGGAATGCCATGGAGCCGACATCCGGCCGGTCCTTGAAGAATACCTGCTGAGCACACCTTCCAGGGACCCCCTGGAAATTGCCGAGCAACTTATTTCCCACCCGCAGATGCCCTTTTTAGGGCGGGAGCATCACCCGGTGGTGGCGGGCGCCATCCTGGCGGCACTCAAGAATCATGGGGA
>DHTR01000094.1:0-2607 GCA_002408725.1 Pelotomaculum sp. UBA5255 | reverse complement strand
AAGGGGAAGTTGCAGGACGATCACAGATGCAGAGATCACGGAAGGAATCCGGCGGATGTGGGAGATTCCCAGTTGTAGTTGCGCCTCTCGCGGCGTCTGTGGTGCCGGACCCGGGGTGGGCGCGGCCTTCAGCGTCATCTACGGGGCAACCTGCGCCAGGGATGTGGAGCGGACGCTGACGATGCGGGCCGCCAACGCGGTCCTGGAAGCCATCGCCAACGCGGGCGGTCCCGGCTGCTGCAAACAGAGCGTTCGGATTGCTCTGGAGGTGGCGCTGGAGCTGTTGAAGGAACACTTTGGTGTGCAGCTGCCCCGAAAAAAAATAAGGAGGTGCCAGTTTCCCTCCAGGAGCAGCCACGGCTGTAAAGGGGCGAGATGTCACTACTCCTAAGACCCACAAGTTATTCTGGCGGTGTCTTGAAATCGTTGAGTAATAAACTTAAAAAAACGGGCTTACGTGAACAGGGCTATTGGCGGCGGCTGTTTCAGGGCTCGATCCAGAACTCCCAGGCGCAGAAGTATTCTGGCGGGTGCTCATCCGGGGGGCAGGCGACGCAGCGGGTTTTGATCCGAGGGTCGATGGTCCTGGCAAAGTTTTCGTGTTCTACCAGGCCAACGGACTTGCAGGGGAAATCAGGCAGGTTTTTCCTCTTCCTGGCCGACTGGACCCGGCAGTTGTTCATCCTGAAAATAAGCCGGTTCTCATCTATGTCAATGCTCTCCTGCTTGTTGACAAAAGCGTTAAGCCTCAGGCCGAGCGCCTTCTTTAAGGCCGGGATCCCACCGTTCGGGGGAATCTCTAAAAATTTCATGATCCTTTGGGCCTCAACCTGGGAAAATTTTTCCCAGGCGGCGGTGTCTATCCGGATGGCCTCGTCCATGCCGTAGGCCTTTTCCGCTGCCTGAAACCAGAGGCCGTCATGAGCCAGCCACCGTTTGGCCATATCCTCTATAAGTGCCAGCAAGAATTCCCGGTCCATAGCATCAGTGGGCGATTTATTGTCTTTTCCCATGATAATTCCTCCTGTTTGGGCTCATTGTTCCCAGTGTTCTTATATAGTCTTTGTTATTCGTGATCGAATGTGCCAAACCCTTTCTAAAAGAATTGCTGTATATTTTTCTGCAGTGACTTGTATTTCAGGATCCTGTTCGCGTTAAATCCAGGAGCATTACATTAATTTTTGTTCATTCTATTTTAATATTAGATTCAAGATGTCTGCGTAAGTAAATTATTTTGAAAAACCAAGAGGTGATCTGGTTTTGAAATTCGGAAAGAATATGTTTTTAGTTGCTTCTATCTTACTTTTTTCATATGTTTTCGGGCTCCCCTCTGCCCAAGCGGCGCACCTGGTGGATCTTGAAGACCACTGGGCGAAAAGCAACATAGAAAAAGTTTTAAACCTGGGGATAGCAGGAGGTTACCCGGACCAATTTTTTGGACCGGACCAGCTGATTACCAGGGCAGAATTTATTAAGATACTTGTAAAGGCCGGATGGGTAAGACCGGTTATTAATAAAAATGAGCAGCCTGCTTTTCAGGATGTTGGGTGGGAACACTGGGCCTCTCCCTATCTTGAAGCGGCGGCTGCCTTGGGCATCGTGGCGGGAGAAGGAAGCCCGGATCGATATTTTGAGCCTGAAAGGGTTATTACAAGAGCTGAAATGGCGGCTATGTCCGGGCGGTTGCTGGCAGTGGAACACCTGCCTGGTGTTCCTGCGACAGAAGCTGGCCTGCAAAAAAACTGGATGGCGGCAATGAAGAACGAGGGTATTATTTGTGGCTACCCGGATGGTTCTCTGGGAGAGAATAATGGCCTGACCAGAGCTGAGGCTTGCTCTGTTGTTCTGCGCTTAAAAGAAAGGCTCCTGGCAGTGCAAGCTGACAGAGAACGTCAGTGGATTAATACCGCTCAGGGTCATGATGGATATATTGCCATGGCAGGGGACAGGCCGGACATTATACCCTATTTTGGAAATCTCACTGGAATGGCGCAACTGGATCAGCCGGAAGAGCTGGCCGGGGTCAAAAAATATCTGGAGTGGAACTTTGCTAATTTGAACTATCCGGACCGTTGGGGCTTAAACGGTACGATTTATGATTACAGCCTGAAAGACGGGGTAGCCCGTTCTGTATATGATTACGATTCCGCGGACAGTTATGCGGCCACCCTGCTTTCCCTGGCCGCCGGTTATTATCTTTCTTCCGGGGATTTAAATTTTATCCGGGAGCACTACCGGGATTTGTCTACGGTGTCGGAAGTTATCACTACCCTTCAGGATTCCGACGGTTTGATCTGGGTAAAGCCCAATCTGCAGATCAAGTATCTTATGGATAACTGTGAGTGCTACCGTGGGTTGAAGGACTGGTCAGATTTGCTGGCAGAATTGGGATATAAGGAATGGAGCGGCTTATATGCCGGCAAGGCCGAGTTGATTAAGCAGGGTATCCTGGAGCAGTTATGGGACGATCAAACAGCAAGTTTTGCCTGGGCGGTGGACCATGACGGAAGCAAATATCTTTCTTCTCCCGGCAAATCCTATCCTGGCCTCTTCGCCCAAATCTATCCTGTCACTTTCGGCGTAATCTCTCCGGCCAGCGAGAAGGCC
>DHTR01000026.1 GCA_002408725.1 Pelotomaculum sp. UBA5255 | reverse complement strand
AGCGTTTTCCTTCTCCTCCGAGTGAACCCAAGTACACTGTTCGCGGATATTGGCCATTTCAAACATGTACGGGTTCAGACCGGCCTTAGCAACTGTTTTGCGGAAAGTCGGCTCGTGAAGTCGGGGTGTACACGACGCCACAACCACCCTGTCCAAATTGTGTTCCTTAATAGCCTTAACAATTGTATCCTGGCCCGGCTCCGAACACATATACTTGTAATCTGTGGCATAAACGACTCCTGGGAATTTGCTCGCTTCCTGAACGACTCCGGGAACATCTATTACTCCGCCGATGTTAGAGCCGCACCAGCAAACGAAGAGACCAATCCTTTTCATATTCCATCGCTCCCGTAAGGAATTAATTAACCAACCAAGCTCAATACTTTCTGGGTATCGGTAAAGTGCGTTTTAAGCCCAAGTTCGTCGTGACTTATCCCCATTGCCAAACCCAAGAGCTCAGTAAAATAAAATACCGGCATTTCGTAGGTGGTGCCAAGTTGTTTATTAACACTCTTCTGATGCCAGTCAAGATTGAGGTGGCAGAACGGGCAGGCCACAACTACACAATCAGCGCCGCTGTCTACCACAGCCTTAAGAATCTTATTGATCAGCTTCACTGCGATCCCTAAATTAGAAACACCCAGTGATGCACCGCAGCACTCTGTCTTATGGGCCCAGTCCAGCGCCTCCGCCCCGGCCAACTTCATCATGTTATCCATAAACATGGGGTTTTCCGGATCGTCAAAGCCGGTTATCTCGGGCGGCCTAACCAGCAAACAGCCATAATAGGCGGCAACTTTCAACTTACTCAGCGGCTTGACCACCTGGGACTTGATCAGCTCCGGATCAATTGTGCCAATAGCTTCAACCAGAGACTTGACCTTTAGGGTTCCCTTATACTCTTTCCCCGTTACCTTTTTTACTTGTTCTCTAGTTTCCTGGCTTTCAGTCATTCTTTTATTGGCATGCGCCAACTGCTGGTAGCAAGCCGCACACCCTGTAGTCACATCCAGGCCCATGCCTTCTGCTATGGCCAGGTTGCGTGCCGGCAGGGCAATATTTAGAAGATGGCTTTTACCGTGCGCCGCGGTGGCGCCGCAACAGCTCCAGTCGGGTATTTCAACCAGTTCCATACCCAGCTTTTTAGCAACCGCCTGAGTCGAAGCCTCATACTCCTTACCGGTGCCGTGGTAACTGCACCCTGGATAGTAAGCGTACCTCATTTCACCCCACCTTCCATCTTCCGGACTTCTGAAAAGATACGGGCAACTTCAGCCGCACCTTTAACCTTGGTCGGCATAAGCTTCATTTTACCTCTCTGAAGCATGGGCAAACCCATGTCTGCACCATTGAAAAGTTTCTTGCTTTTTAAATTGTTTTGAAGTACTAAACCGACTTCATAAGTTCGCCCGTATCTTTCGACGGTACCTAGCAAAGCATTATACATTATTTCCACGTATTTTGCTTTCCCCTCAGGCGCCGTACCACTATTCCCCGCCATAATTCTTAAGGTTTCCATAACATGGGTTATTTCTACGTTGCACGGGCAGCGGGTTGAACAGGTGGAGCAGGAGGCGCAAATCCAAATCGTGTTGCTCCGCAGTAATTCGTCTTTCATTCCGAGTTGGACCATGCGAATAACCTGGTTTGGAGTATAATCCATGGCAAATGCTACCGGGCAGCCGGCGGTACACTTGCCGCACTGGTAGCATTTCTGAACAGGTTGTCCGCTTTCCTCGCCTACATGCTGAATAAAATCAGCATTCTTGGCAATTGACTGATTAAGATTAATCGACTCCATAACAGACTCCTCTTTATCAGATTAATTTATAAAATCGGAAAACAATAGATTGAGCTATACACCCTATCCCAGTCAAAGCACCCGCCGAATTTGGCGCATGATTTATCACCCCTCTACTTCCGCTTGTCCGTGTCAGGGGTTCGGGTAGACTCCTCTGTGATATCTAAAAAGTCTGTAACAACGCGTATTTTGACTTACTATTCTAATATATCACCCACTACTATAATTGTAAATGCTTTTAACCAACAAAAAGATTGCGGTTTTATGGAAAGCGAAGGGCAGACGATAAAGCCTGCCCGAGCTTGTTACTTCAAGAACTTTATTAAAAGTGACCTCAAAAATGATGGTAGCCTGACAAAATATACACGCAAACCGTTCACATCCCTTCAGATTAGGTTAGCTATTCATATATTATTTCAACGCGTATCTAAATGTGCTATTTTTTTTCATTTACTGTGTTGCCAGGTATTTACAAGGGAAGATATTTCTATCCAATCAGCAACTTTTTTGGAGATCATCTCAATTCCACCCCTGAAATGGCTTTTTATGGGGAGTGATCTCAGAAAATAGCGCCCATAGCTTTTATTTAGAACCCGTGCATCTAGGACCACCACGCAACCGCGGTCACTACTGCTGCGAATTAGCCTGCCGAAGCCCTGTTTGAATCGAATAACAGCCTGGGGAACGCTTAAAGATCGAAAACCGTCCCTTTCACGCCGGGCCAAATCCTCAAGGCGCGCCTCTAGCACGGGCACCGAAGGTGACATAAAGGGCAGCTTCACCATCACTACGCAGGATAAGGCCTCACCTGGCACATCCACGCCCTCCCAGAAACTGGAGGCGCCAAACAAGACGGTCCTTTGTGTTGTCTTGAATTCCTCTAAGATCCTCGTCCTGCTACCGTCCAGTCCATGGCCCAGCAGACAGATATCCGCTACCTCCAGCCTCGGCTTCAGACGCCTGTACATTTCCCGTAGGGTCCGGTGAGAGGTGAAGAGGACGAGTGTCCTGCCGCCGGTGACTTCCAGCAATTTAAAAATCTTGTCCTCTAGTTCGTCCAAATAAACGTGTTCCGCCACCTCTCCCAGCGCGGGAAGATCACGGTTGATGCAGAGGAGGACCTGGCGGTCGTATTCGAAGGGAGAATCAAAGCAGGCCAGGATCCGTTTTTCTTCTGAAGCGAAATTAAGGCCGACACGCTCTGTGAAATGATCAAATGTCCCGTTTACCGTGAGGGTGGCTGAAGTCAGCACCACCGTCTTTTTGGTTTTGAAGAACTTTTCGTAGAGCAGTGATCCAACATCGATCGGGGCTGCCATTAAGGAGGTGTGCCTGAATGGGCCCCGGAAGGACATTTCTAATTCCGCCCAGTAGGCAAATCCCTGATCACGGCTATTGACGATAAACTGCAGGTCGTCTGCCAGGCCAAGCCCGGATTGTACAAACTGACAAAGGTCCCGGGCAGGTCCTGCCCACACCTCTTCCGAAACTGCCCAGGCTTCCATAAGCTCTGCGCAGTCCTTAATTCTTTCGACAAACTCACGTAGCAGTCCGGCGCTCCTTTCGCCATTGGCTACAAATTCTTCGTAACCGACATTTGCACAGGGCAGGCGGAGCGATGTCCGGGCGTAGCCGCTGTCACCGCCGGACGAGCTGTCTGTCGCCAGATCCCAGAGCAACTGAAAGAAGAGTCTGAATGCCTCCGCAGCTTCCAGCCTTGCCTTTTGGGCCTCTTTGAGCGCATTCGACCACCGGGCTCCGTCACCGGGAGGGGCCTTTTCTGCCAGCTTAGACAAATATTTTCCCGCCATTCCCAGCCAGCGGTAAGCCGCTCCCTGTGAAAACTGCCTCCCGAGGTGAGCAGTGGCGGACTCCTCCAAGTGGTGCGCCTCGTCAATAACTAAAGGCCCGAAGGCAGGAAGTACCCGGTTCTCGACCCGGACATCGGAGAGGAGCAGGGAGTGGTTGGCAATGATCAGATTAGCCCCCTCTGCCGTCTTCCTGGCTTTATTTACGTAACAGTGACGGCCATAATGGCAACGTGAACCCAGGCACCCTTCTGCATCCCCGCAAATGGTGAGCCAGTGGATAACATCGCCTGGAGCCACGCTTATTTCACCCCTATCCCCCGTCCCGGTTGCTGTCAACCAGGTCAGGACACGGGCATAAAAAGCCGCTTCTTCAGGTTGATGCGGACTATTCAGGGCTGCATCCCACCGGCGCAGACAGATATAATTCTGACGCCCCTTGACCAGGGCGGCCCGAAACGGCTTTTTAATTACGCCCGCCAGCATCGGGATGTCTTTAAACCACAGCTGCTCCTGGAGGTTTATCGTGTGAGTGGCCACCAAAACTCTTTCATTGTTAGCAAGCCCCCACAAAATCAGCGGGACCAGGTAAGCCATCGACTTGCCCACCCCGGTCCCCGCCTCCATGAGCAAGTATTTTTCTTCGTTAAGTGAGCGGGTAACCTCACGAATCATGGCCTCCTGCTGGGGGCGGTATTCGTAGCCTGGCAGGACACCGGCGAGGGGGCTGTCTTTTCCGGCCAGGGCGCATACTTCGTCCTCCGCCAGGATTACCTTTTCCGAGTCGGCCGGATGTTCCGAAAAGGCGGGCGCGCTTTGATCCTCCCTCGCTTCTCCGCAACTCCAATAAGGAGTGGGTGATATTTTCTCAAAAGGAAAGGTTTTGATCCGCTCATTGGTTAGACCTGTTAAGAATTCACTCCATCCGGATCGTGCTTCCCTGAGCAGGTTATTCAAACGCGTCAGAACGGTAAGATCTATTTCATGCAGTTTTTGGATCAGCGCGTTTAAAAGTCTTACTGTGCACAGCGCGTCATCCATCGCTCGGTGTGTAGCTTCAGCTCCAATGTTTAGTGCGGTACTGAGCGTTTCTAGGCGATAGCTGGGCAACCCCGGAATAACTAGGCGGGCCAATTCCAGGGTGTCATATGCCGGGTTGTGTAAAGGTAGCCCCCGGGCAGCCGCAAGGAAGCGCAGGTCAAACTGGATGTTATGTCCTGCCACTGCGCTCCCGCCAATAAAATCAAGGACATCCGGAAGGACCTGGTGAATGGGCAAAGCATGGGCGAGATCACCGTCATCCAGACCGGTAAGCCGCTTAATTTTGATCGAAAGCGGCTGCCCGGGATTGACGAGAGCATGAAACTTTTGAGTAATCTCTCCTTCTTCCAGCCTGACCAGACCAACCTCAATGATTTTGTCCGACACTGGATCGAGACCCGTGGTTTCGAGGTCGCAAACGACAAAGCTTCTTTCCATTTTCATCCTCTCGTCATAGCCGATACTAATCTTTACCCCGGTCTAACTCCAAGTTATTCATTTGTTTCACTTTTAAGGCGCTCTATTTCCGCCGCAAGCTGCCGGTTGAGTCCGGTCAGTTCCCGGATTTGGAAAGTTGAGCGAAGCTGTCTGGCCAAAGCTAGCAAAAACGCTGCCAGTGCACCTCCCGTAAAAGAACTGAGCATGATCATTACCAGGGATACCTGCGGAAACGTCCACCACAAGAACCGGATGTCCACCCGTAAAGCATTTTGCACCGCAAATAGCGCTACAAGCAGGGCAATCACCAGAACGATTAAGATATATTTCTGCATTTTTACCACCTTGCTTTTTCATTAAATTTCGCGCTAGAGACTATAGAATCCTCCATGCCGCCGCAAAATTAAAAAAAGGAATAGCTGTAAATAATCGAC
This sequence comes from Pelotomaculum sp. UBA5255, assembly GCA_002408725.1. Lineage (GTDB taxonomy): Bacteria > Bacillota > Desulfotomaculia > Desulfotomaculales > Pelotomaculaceae > DTU098. The sequence goes on along the minus strand of DHTR01000026.1, from coordinate 2,169 downwards.
CTACAGTCACTCATTCGAGTAATAATCTTTGCACAGTTTTAATTGCTCGTAGTTAAAAGCCGGGTGTGAATTAACGGATGCCCGAAGCAAAAAAGCCCGGCACAAAGTTGCACCGGACGTGTTTTTGTAGAACTTAATTATAATAAGGAAACTATTATTAAAACTCCAGGCTCTCACCCGGGGCCAGAATTGCAATTTTGCAGCTAGTTTCCGTCTCAACCCCTTTTTTGAATTTATTCGGGTCCTGTTCAATCAATGGCCAGGTATTATAATGCATGGGAACAACAAGCTCAGGCTTTAGCATTTTGACTGCATCGAGGGCGTCTTCCGGTCCCATGGTGTAGTTGTCGCCAATCGGCAACAGCGCCAGGTCAATAGACTGTCTCCTGCCAATCATTTCCATGTCCCCGAAAAGACCGGTATCACCGGAATGGTAGATGACCTTGCCGTCCAACCAGATTAAAAAGCCGCAGGGTGTTCCCAGGTATTCCATCGGGCCTTCCCCATGGCCTGAACCGTGCCAGGCAGGTGTGAGCTTGATCTTGACCCCGCCAAAGGTATGGCTTCCCCCAATATGCATTCCGTGCGCTTGGGCGCCGTTGCGACCGGCGTATCCAGCCAGTTCATGCACTGATACTACGGTTCCGCCGGATTGCCTGGCAATCGATACGGAATCACCCAGGTGGTCGCCATGCCCGTGACTGACCAGGATCAAATCGGCCCTAAGCTCCTCTGCCTTCATTTTTGCGAGGGGATTCCCCGATAAAAAGGGGTCGATGGCAATACTCGTACTGCCTTCCACGAGGAAACCCGCGTGTCCTAAAAATGTTAACTTCATGCTGACATCTCCTTTCCAGTAACATCCTTACTTTTTGATTATACCCAAAACAAGATCGCATTTCACTTCTTTTCCAAAAAAAGAGTGCGAAATTAATTCGCACATCATCTTACTGACTACTGCTTTTTTGTGAACCGGAATCCCCAATAATCCATTCTATAATCGACTGAGATGCAGTATACGGGTCAATTTCTCTGGAGGTAACCTTCTCCAGCAGCTCACTAACCTGCCCCGGTCTGCCAAGATGATGTTTTACCAGTCGCTCCCACTGGTAGTTGATAATATCCAGCACTTCGTTGCTGGCCCTTTCCTGGCGCCTCTTTAAGAAGATACCTTTTTCCGATAGGTGATTGCGGTGCTTCTTCACCGCCTCCAGCAGTTCGGCAATCCCTTTGGTGGTGTTAAAGGTGGATGTTTTCACAACGGGAGGGCGCCACTTGATATGATCGTCCCGGAAGTTCAGCATCATCTCCACCTCCATCTCAACTCTGTCAGCGCCAGGCAAATCGCATTTATTAATCGCAAAAACATCGGCAATTTCCATAATTCCGGCCTTCATCGTCTGGATACTGTCCCCGGCGCCCGGCGTCAGTACCACCACAGTGGTGTCGGCAATGTACATGATATCAAGCTCGGCCTGCCCCACGCCTACTGTTTCAATAATAACCCAGTTCATCCCGAAGGCGTCCATCACCTTAACAACTTCCTTTGTTGTTTTAGCCAGACCTCCCAGGCTACCCCTGGTCCCCATACTGCGAATAAAAACCCCTTCGTCCAGGGCATGTTCATTCATCCGGATGCGGTCTCCAAGAATGGCTCCCCCTGAAAAGGGGCTGGTTGGATCTACGGCAACAATGCCTACAATTTCATTATTTTTTCTGATTTCCTTGACCAAGGTATCAACCAGCGAGCTTTTTCCCGCGCCTGGTGATCCGGTCACACCCAGGATATAAGCCCCCCCGGTCTTCGTATATATCTCCTTTAGAATATCGTCCTTACCCGGCAATTCATTCTCTACTGTCGATATGACCCTGGCCAGTGCCCGGTGTTCACCGGCCCAAAACCTACTCATGAGCTCTTTCAAGAATACACCCCCAGTTTTATAAAAGGTCAGAAAAATAAGAATCTTTAATTTAAAATTCTGCATCAAAGCAAAATTCCCTTTTAAAAAAAACATTTACTTGAAAAAGATTCTTAATACCAAAGTGCAGGCTAGTACAGCGCCGGTAAAGAATGAAAATTCTACTTTCAGGATGGAATGCCCATTTTATATTTATGCTTTCTCCTCCAGGTATTTTTCCGCGGTTGCCGCGGAAAAATACCTGGAGGAG
>DHTR01000036.1:7327-9264 GCA_002408725.1 Pelotomaculum sp. UBA5255 | reverse complement strand
TGGTTGATCTTATATTTCTTTTTCATTACCATTACCACCACTTCGCCCCTGCTGTTTTCAGGTTCATAGATAATTCCCGTCCTGTTCATGCTGCTGATGTATTAATGCACCGGGCTTCAGTAGTCTCAAGCATCCATCGCTCAATTTCGGGGATGTTAACAGATGGCTGAAGCCTATCGAGCATGTTTTTAGCCGGTTCGGAAATGACATACTGTTTTAAGCTTTCCTTTAGTTTGTCGTATTCCAATATCTTCATCGCATATTTGTTTATCAGGCAGATACCTCCCTAAGAATAAAATAGGTTGTGATGAACACATCTCGTTCATCATAGCCTCAATGACACAACTTGCCCGCGAAAATACATTAGAATAGTGCCTTTTTGAGCACGGTAAAGCATAACACCTTATTCCGGAAGATGAGCAGACTATGCCGGTGTTCTCAATTAACCAGTCCGCATCGCAAACCAACTAAGCCCCGCAATAATGCGCCAGCTTGATGCAGACAAGCATATTAGATTTGGTTAATTAAAAACAACCTCAGACACAAACTCAGTCCCCTATTTGGGTTGCAAATTCAGTTGAAACGGCAAATTAGGTCTCACAGTTTCTTTAGGTATACAAGAGTTTTATATTGCCGGCAGAAACACCTTTATTTCATCAATTGATAAGTTTTATGATACCCCGATCTATGCATAAGAAAATCAAATGACATTGACAAAGGTTTTATATCACATAGAAAGAAAAAAGTTATATAATATATTTCGATACAAGGCAATTTAAGCTAAAAACGAACTACTTTGGAGGAAATTGGATGATGATAGAAAAAAAGCCTTCAATCTGTGGCATATGTCCCGGGGGTTGTGCAGTGCAAGTGACGCTGGAAGACGGCAGGCTGGTTAAAGTAGAGCCGCTCAAAGGCACGCCTTACGCGAATTTGTGTGTCAGAGGCAGATATGCGCCTCAGATAGTATACTCGCCGCACCGCCTGAAAACGCCGCTTATCCGCACGGGAGAGCGCGGAGCAGGAAAGTTCCGGGAGGCTTCCTGGGATGAAGCGCTGGACTTGACGGCGCAAAAAATGAATGAGATTAAGGAAAAATACGGCCCGCAGGCCTTGCTCAGCCACTCCGGACGGGGCGCCTTTGAACAGTCGATGGTGGAATTCTGCAACGCCCGTGATTCCGTTGCGAACAAGCTGCTTCTGCCGTTCGGTTCGCCCAATATCGCCAGCACCGGATCTTTATGTTTTGTCTCTTTCGGCATCCTGGCGCCCATAGCCAACTTTGGCCTGCCCGGAGCCTGTCTGACCCCCGACCTGGAAAACAGCAATCTCATTGTTGTATGGGGCACAAACCCGGTCACCGATTCCCCGCCGGTTTTCTTTAAAAGGATCGCCAGGGCGCAGCGAAACAAGGCTAAAGTTATAGCTGTCGACCAGATGCGCTGCGATATAGCCGGACGGGCCGACCAGTGGGTGGGAGTGCGCTCGGGAACAGACGGGGCGCTGATCCTGGGGCTGCTCAATGTTGTAATCAATGAGAAACTGTACGACCGGGAGTTTGTGGAGAAGTGGACACTGGGCTTTGCCGAACTCAGCGAATACGTGCGGGAGTTCACCCCGGAAAAGGTGGAGCTCATCACCCGGGTGCCGGCGGAAACCGTGGCGGCGCTGGCCAGGGAAATAGCAAGCACGGAGGGAGTCAGCCTGCGCACCTACACCGGTCTGGAGTATACGAACAGCGGTGTGCAGAATATAAGGGCGCTCTATATCCTGTGGGCGCTGACAGGCAACCTGGACGTACCGGGCGGTTTATATTTAACCAGCCTGCCAGGCCGGCCTGTGCGACGGGAGGGATTTGAGGCGCCGGCCGGGGTATTGCCCATCGGCGCTGAAAAATACCCGCTGTTTTATGAACTGACCGGGTGCGCCCACTACAT
>DHTR01000036.1:0-7149 GCA_002408725.1 Pelotomaculum sp. UBA5255 | reverse complement strand
ATGCGCCCACTACATGGAATTTCCCAGGGCTGTTCTGGAGGGAGAACCTTATCCGGTAAAGGGTTTGCTGATCAACGGGTCTTCCACCCTGACCTCCTACCCGCAGCCTAAAATCTTTGAAGAGGCTTACCGCGGCCTGGATTTTATGATGATAATTGACCTTGTTATGACCCGGGACGCGCTTTTTGCAGACGTCGTACTCCCGTCGGCCACTTATTATGAAATGAATTCATACCAACGCTACCCTGATTACGTGCGCTTGAGAAGACGAGTGATAGAGCCCGTGGGCCAGTCAAAAAACTGTGTCATGATTATGGCTGAACTGGCCAACAGGCTGGGTTACGGCCACCTTTACCCGCAAAGCGAAGAGGAGCTTATTGAAAAGGCTTTTGCCGGGAGCCCCGGACTGCTTGAAGCTTTGCAAAACAGCACCGACGGGGTTAAGATCCCCGTTGCGGAGCGACGCTATAAAAAATACGAACTGGGTCTGTTAAGGAGAGACAAAAAGCCGGGTTTCCCAACTCCTTCGGGCAAAATGGAGATTGCCTCCAGTCTGATGGCCAAACACGGCTATGACGCGCTGCCTGTCTACACCGAACCGGCGGAAGGTCCCCTGCAGGACCCTGAGCTCTACAGAGAGTTTCCTCTGGTACTGAACACGGGGGCGAGGATCCAGTCGACCTTTCGCTCTCAGCACTTGAACGTACCCGGACTGGTCAAACTTCAGGAAAAACCGCTGACTTTGATCAACCCCATCGACGCGGCGGAGCGAAACATCAGGGACGGAGACAGGGTTGCGGTTAGCACCAGGAGAGGACGGGTTTTCTTTTACGCTAATGTGACTGAAAAAGTTTTACCAGGTCAGGCAGAGGTTAATATGGGCGGCGGGAACCCGACCCAGGTCGAGGCCTGGCGGCAGGCCAATGTTAATACTCTGACAGACTTCAGCAACAGGGATCCCGTTTCAGGGTTTCCAGTGTTCAAAGCGCTTTTGTGCCGGATTGAGAAAGCTTGAAAACGGAGGTATTACAGTGCCAAAGGTTAAAGTGGAGTTTATCAACACCTGCCCTTGTTGTGATGAACATGTGCAAACAATAAAAAACACGGCGGCCAAATACGGGGATGATGTGGAAGTGAAGCTCTACTACGTGGGTAAGGATTTTGACTATCTTAAGAAATACGGCATGGTGACAAAAGGAACCATGATCATAGACGGCAGGAAAAAAATCGATAACCTGTCCAAAACAATAATTGAGAAAGCTATTGAAGACGCGCTGAGAGGATGAATATTTTGCTCCTTGAGTTATTTCAAAAAATTATCCTGACCGCCCTGGATATTCTTAACGGCGCTTCGGTATGGCTGATTATAAGCTTTGTTTTAGCGGGGCTGATGCACAATATGATCAGCCCGGATAGGCTCCAGCGCATGCTGGGGAACCGGAAAATCTCAACCCTGGCTAAAGCCACGGTTTCTGGCATGCTCCTTCCTATCTGCAGTTGCGGGGTCATCCCGCTCGGGTTGGGCCTGTTTTATTCCGGTGCCTACCTGGGACCGACCCTGGCCTTTATGACGGCTACCCCGATCATAAATCCCGCGGCCGTCCTGCTTGCTTACGGTTTTTTGGGGCCTCAGATCGCCACGATCTACCTGGTGACCGGGTTTGTTGTACCAATGTTGATCGGTATGGTGGGCAACGCCCTGGCAGGACCTGAGATCCAGGCCCCGGGTCTGGAAAACCCTGTGGAGTTGACCGAGTTGGAATCCGCAGAGCGGGTCAGCCTGGCTCAAAAGCTGCAGGCGGGGCTGCGGTGGGGGTTTTTAGACATGGGGGTTTCCGTGAGCAAGTATGTGTGCCTGGGCATGCTGCTGGCCGGGCTAATTATTGTCATAGTACCTCCGGTTTTTATCCAGCAGTACCTGGGTAATCCGGGCCTGATTTCTATCGCCGGCATCGCTGTCCTGGGCGCAATCATGTACGTTTGCGCGGTGGGCCACATTCCTTTTATCGCCGCGCTGATAGCCAGCGGGGCGGCGCCGGGGCTGGCCATAACCTTTTTGATGACCGGCGCCGCCACCAATCTGCCCGAGTTAATCAGTATGTACAAATTAATTGGCCGGCGGGCCGTGCTGATTTATTCTTCTGTACTGATCAGCGCCTCTTTTTTGGTGGGGTATATGACCAACAAATTATTACTGCCCGGGTTCATACCTTATTTTGACCTGAGTAAAACCCGCCAGACCTTGGGGCTGGCCAATAATCTCATCTTTGCCGCGCCAGAGCCTTTGCGCTATCTTTGTTCAGCGCTTGTCTTGCTGCTTGGTTTGTACGCCCTGTGGCCGGGATTTAAAAGGACACTGTCCAGGGCAAGGGCTGCCTGATGTATCGCCGCTGGCTGATCTGCGGTTTACTGTTATGTCTCGTTGCCGGGGTAGCGGCAGGTGGCTGCGGTAAAACGTCAGTTAACGAAAAAAAATACGGCAACGCTAGTGAAATTGAGACAGGAGAATCTTCCCCTGGTCTCAGTGGGGAGTTGTATCAGTATTTTCTTTCCGTCCACCAGGATAGAGAAGTAATAAAATGCGCGCGCGCCGACCTTAACGGTGACAATATTGAAGATTTGGTGGTGATTTACAAAGAAAGCGAAGGAAAGAACAAAATGCTGGTGGTGCTGGGTAAACCCGGCCAATACCAGTGCACCAATGAGTTGCCGGCGCCGGTGTCCAACCAGGTGATCACCTTTAAAGACATAGACAATAAGCCCCCGCTGGAGTTTATTGTCCAGGGCATGAAAGGCGCCAATGTTGGTTACGCCATTTATCGCGTGGATGGGACCAGACTGGAAGATTTATTTGGGGAAGGGATGAAAGATTGCTGTTAGAGTTTTGTTTATTCCTCCTCATCAAAAACCTTTGAAAAAGTCATCAGACATAATTAGGAGGGTGTAATTCATGAAGAAATTAATGAGGATTTTACCGTTTTTAGCTTTATCAATTGTTTTGCTGATAGTACTGGCCGGTTGCGGCGGTGAGACAAAACAAACAGCGCAAAACACAGGGGCAGGGATTCCTGAAAAAGACAAGGACTACGTCATTAATCTGGGCTATTACAACTGTGACCATATGACCGCGGCCTGCATCGCCAAGGATGCGGGAATCTTCAATGAACTGGGGCTTAACGTTAATGTAACCGGCAACGGCAAGGTTCCTGAGGCCATGGCGGCGGGACAGATGGACGCCGGTTACATAGGGAACTCTGGTTTAATGCAGGCTTTTCTCAAGGGCTCCCCGATAATGGTGGTGGCTAACAACCACATTGGTGGTTCGAGATACCTGGTTGTTTCAAATGATATAAAAGATCCCAAAGATTTAATAGGGAAAAAACTGGCTATTGGAAATCAACCGGAGAAGAATGACGGTGATTGGGTCCAGTGGGCCAAAGAACTGGGTATTCCGGTTGAAGGTAAAAATTATGAAGTCTTCGACATGGCCGACAAGGATGAATATGTCGCCTTGAAGGCAGGGAAATTGGATGCATATGCCGCCTGCGATCCCTGGGGCTCTTATGCTGAATATGAAAAGACAGGACAGATACTTAAGGCCCACGTAGAGCTGCCGAACGGCGAATTTGGCCAATGTTGCGTTCTTTCCATGCGCAACACTTTCATCACGGAGCATCCGGAACTGGCCAGGCTGATGATTATCGCTCACTCCAAAGCTATTCAGCATATTTATACCAAACCGGTACGCTCGGCTGAAATATTCGCTGATAATTACAAGGTGCCTCTGGAAGTGGCTTTAATGACCATATACAAGAAAACGGTTGATGAAGGCAGGACCTTGAACTGGATCATAAATCAGAAAAACTTTGAGAACCAGATTAACTACGAATTAAGCGAAAAAGTCCTGGACGAGGCCCCGCAATTCAATGAATTCGTTAACACTAAAATTTTGGAAGAAAGCAAAGTGGATAGTTTCGAACAGTTTATCAAGGAAAAAGTTGACCCGGTGTTCCCGCTGGGCATGTCATATGAAGACTGGAAGAAAAAAGCTTGTGAACTGGAAGGGAAAACGGCTTAACAGCATTATATGAAAAAGATGTTTGCTGCTCTTGCGGTCGCTGCCCTGCTGCTTTTGGCCGGCTCAGCGTTCCCGCAGCGGGAAGAAGACAACGGGAAAGTCAAAATCGGCGCTCCTGACGACACAGGCGGCATGATTATACACTACCTGGTGCATGAAAAAGGCTATCAAGACGCTGAGACGCAAGGTGACTTTGAAATGTACCCGGTTAAGGACTGCTGCGCCAGCACTTCTCAGTGGGCTTTAAGCAGCGATCTGCTCGACCTTGCGGTCATGTGTCCCGACGCGGCCGCAAGCCTGCTGGAAAAGGACGGGCGGTTTGAAATAGTCAGCCCGTGCCTGATTAATTCGGACATTTTGGTGGTTCGGCCTGGGCTTACCCCTCAAAAAGTCGGGGTAGCCCAGAACCGTTCCCACCAGGAGCAAATCGCAGTTGGGGTTTTTGGCCGGGAGTGCGCCACGGCGCCCATGCTGCCGGCGGCCATTCCCTACGCCTATGAGAAAAAGGCGGTTGACGGAGTGGTCGTGGACGCCCTGAGGGGATTTACCATGGCCGGTGAGAAAATACCCGCGCCGACCGGGTCCGCCGGCCATATCACTTACGTGCTGGTTGTAAGTAAAAGTTTCAAGGAAGACCCCCGTTACAGTGAATTTATCACCTTGTTCCAGACATCGGTTGAAGAACTGAACAAACCGGATGTGCTGTTGGCAGAAATCAGGAAATACAAAAACATCGACTTTACAAGCGAGGAGGTGGAGCAATGGAACCGCTTGGGGATAAGGCACGTGTTTTCAACTCCAGGAACACACGGTTAATGCGTGAAAAAATCATGGGAGGACAAGTCCATAAACAGTTGTTATACCCCCTGATAACCATCGCGGTGGTCTTTGGTGTCTGGCAGCTGGCCGCCAACCACTACAACAGCGAATTTATGATGCCGTCTCCCTGTAAAACGATGGTTACTTTTGCCTCTGTCGTGCATGACCCGGAGGTTATTAAGAACCTCCTGATAACTTTAAAGAGGGTTCTGACGGGATTCTTTTATGCCCTGCTGATAGGCGTGCCGTTAGGTTTTTTGATGGGTTACTCGAAAACGGCCATGCGGTTGTTTGACCCCTTGATCGATTCACTCAGGCAGATCCCGATCATGGCCTGGGTGCCGCTGACTATAGTCTGGTTCGGCCTCGGTGACGGGCCGACAATATTTCTAATTACCTTCTCCGGAGTTTTCCCTATAATAATCAATACTGTGGCTGGAGTACAGAACATCTCCCGTGATTATTACAATGCGGCCCGCAGCATGGGGGGCGGATCCTGGAGCATTTTCACCAAGATCATTGTGCCGGCTTCGCTGCCGGACATCCTGATCGGCAGCAGGGTTGCCGTCGGACTGGGCTGGATGTCGGTTATCTGAGCTGAATTTATTGCGACGAGTGCCGGCTTCGGCTACTCTATGGTGGAAGCTCAAACAATGATGGAAACAGGCAAGCTGGTGTCCCTGATGATTATGGCCGCTCTGATCGGATACGGGATTGACCGGATTTTACAAATGGTTAACCGATCTTTTACCAAGTGGAGGTTTGTTCAGTAGTGGAACTTAAAGTAGAAAGCATTTCAAAAAAGTTTAAAAATGACAGCAGTTTCCAAACAGTTCTCAAGGATTTGGACTTTACCGTGCGTGAAGGTCAATTTGTGACCCTGCTCGGTCCCTCCGGCTGCGGCAAGACCACTCTGCTGACAATCATTGCCGGGTTTCAGGCCGCCTCCGGAGGGAGAGTTCTGATCAACGGGTGCCAGGTAACCAGACCAGGGCCGGACAGGGGTTTTGTTTTTCAGAACTACGCGCTCTTCCCCTGGATGACGGTCAGGGATAACATCCTCTACCCGATGAAACAGCGCAAAGTGCCTGGTAAAGAACGGGAAAAACGCTTGGAAGAACTGCTGGGCATGGCCCAGCTTGAGGGCAAGGAAAAGCTTTTTCCGCACCAGCTCTCCGGAGGGATGAAGCAGAGGGTTGCTTTTATCCGCGCTCTGGCCGGCAAGCCGGAAGTGCTCCTGATGGACGAACCTCTGGGCGCTGTAGATATGCAAATGAGACAGTCCCTGCAGGATGACCTGGAGGTGCTCTGGCTGAAAGACAAAACCACTGTGGTTATGGTGACTCATGATGTCGATGAAGCAATTTACCTCAGCGACAGGGTGATAGTCATGTCGGCGCAGGAAGGGAAAATAGTGGAAGACTTACCGGTGAGACTGCCTCGACCCCGTGACCGCAAGGGTATGGAGTACCACAAGCATAAGGAACGTCTTGCCGAAGCGCTGCGGATTGCCATGGGCAAGCGGCCGGAGTCACCAGAAGCGAAAAGGCAGCTGTGTCTGGCCTGAGAAATGCGGCTACAATAATATACAGGAATTAACAGGGAGTCTTACGTGAAAATATTCAAAAATTATCCTGATGAAAGACTGAGCATTGAGAGCATCTCCTCGAGGCTGACGGGCGTGGAACGAAAATTAAGGCATTATTTGCTGGAGCAAATTATTGAAAGCGGCAGGCCGGTTAATATAAACAGCTTGAAACAGACCGAAGAGCTGCGGCAATTGAATACAGACGATTTAATCAAGAGCATGGTTGCCAAGCGGGTAATAGTACCGGACGAGGAGGGAAACATCAATTTCGCCTACCCTGTTTCCGCGCTGCCCACAAATCACAAGGTTACTTTGAAAGACGGGCGCAAGCTTTACGCTATGTGCGCCGTTGACGCCATGGGTACGGCCTTTACTTTAAAGCAGGATGTGTGTATTGACTCTATCTGTTCGCATTGCGGTCAAGAAATTACGGTAGTGATTGAGAATGAAAAAATAGTTGAGCTTAACCCAGCCAGCGCACATGTGCTGCACGTGGATCTTGAAAATGTCGACAATTGGGCCGGCAGTTGCTGAAATATCATGAACTTCTTCTGTACGAAGGGGCATTATGATCAGTGGGTTGCCGCCAGGGGCCTAAACCATGATAAAATCTTTTGTTTGGACGCGCAAGAAGCGCTGCTGGTGGCCGGGATGCTTTTTGAAT
>DHTR01000064.1 GCA_002408725.1 Pelotomaculum sp. UBA5255 | reverse complement strand
TTCATGTTCATTCCTCGCTTTCTAAAAAGTTCCCCAGGGGCCGAAACCCCCGGATAAAGTTATGATGAAGGGGTTGAGAAGTGCTGTTTGATTTTTAGCTGAATTTAAGGTAGAATTTCTTCAGAAGTTTCATCATGTGGCTCCGGTTTACGTACCGGGGCCGTTCTCTTTTTAGGTTGAGCTTTTCGCGTTTCTGCCCTATTTGGCAGCGTTCCCGGCAATACGCCGGCAGCGCCAGTGGGTCCACGATGCCCTGATCGACCAGTTTGCAAATGCTGTCTTCCGCCGTAATGGCCTTCTTGGCCTTGCCGGTCCGGTGACGGTAGAAAGTGTGGGGGCTTACGCCGGCGATCTCTGCCGCTTCATCAGCGGTAAGGCCATTCCCCCTGACTCCCGCCATAACCAGGTCGTTAAAAGTTGCCATTTTCTCACCCCCTTTCCGCTCGGTATAATGAACTTATAAAACCATCCTCCGCTGCTCCGGCCAGGTACCGGGTCGGAGCAGAGAACCCGCCTTACCTAACCTTTGATGTCATTTGCACAAATCAACTAATTTTTCAATTGCGGCCATCGGCACAATTTTGCGGCGCTCTCCCATTGGGATGGTAGGTATCTCCCCAGTTGCGGCCAACTTATAGGCCAGAGACTTGCTGATTCCCAGCAGCCGGGCCGCCTCTTTCAGTCCTACGGCAAGGGGCGGGGTTTTCTGTGTCGCGATTGATTCTGCCAACTCCCCTCTCCTCCTTTCTTGTTACAGGATTTACCTCCGTTGTGTCGAATTTGGTAGTTGTCGAGACCATCATAATTCGAAAGGAGGTGACATGTTGTGGATACCTGTATTTGGCCATTAGGTAATGGAGAAACATTGAAATTTGGAATATTCGACTTTTACGACACTACTTGGACTCATTCCGCTGGCTTGTATATATTCGCTTACAACGATGGAGACCATTGGTACGCTTTATACGTTGGCCAGACCAACGACTTTAGTCTCCGGATTCCCCACCACGAGCGCTGGGATGAGGCGCGCCGTAACGGGGCCACGGCGGTTCATTCGGTTGTGGTTTCGCAGGCGGCCAACCGGGATAGACTTGAGAAGATGCTGATTCAACATCTCCATCCCCCGTTGAACATTCAGCAGTATTAAACTGGCCGGGCCGAGTCGCGTCACCATTTGATTCGGCCCGTTCCAACCTCTTCACCCGCTGTTTAAGATCGGCGATCTCCGTCCTCATGGCGTCCAGCATCTTGCCCAGAGTCCCTCCGAAAACCTGCTCGTCCACGTCCTGTTCATTGATAAAGTCCTGTTGGTTCAATGCCTTCACCTCCTTTCTATCCCTCGGTCCCGGTTGGGTCTTGGTCGGCGGTACCAGTGGGGTTTGTCTCGGGGGCGGCTTCTTGTTCACCAATCATAGGATTACTGAGCAATTTTTCTAGTGGTGCCCCGAATTCTTCATATGCCCTGAAGGCTACGTTTTTAGATACGGGTTCACGGCTCCTTATGACCATGGAATAATAACTAGGCAAAATCCCTAGTTTTTGAGCCATCTCTTTCTTCTTGAGCCCCAGTTCTATACGGAGTTTTTCAAGCAAATGCACTCTTCACACCTCCTGAAGTTATGATAATTCATTTTAACTGAACTTGTCAATAAATACTTGAGACATTATGAAGAAAATTGCCACTTCACATTTGCTGAATTATTCTTTAAAAAAGGAGAGATTGCGATTGCGGATATTGGCGGAGAGATTAAAGAGTGCATTAACGGATAAACAAGTAAAGCAGAAAGAACTTGCCGCCTTCCTAAAGGTGCAAGAGTCCACCGTTTCTCAGTGGCTAAATGACGTACACGCTCCAGATGGTGAAACTCTATCTAAAATTGCACTATTTTTAGAAGTTTCCGTTGATTACCTTCTTGGTATAAGCAACGTTAGGTCGCTGACTCCGGAGATAAAAGAATTTAAACCTGAAGAAGTTGACCTAAAGCAAACCCTGATATCTTTGAGAAAGTTGCTTGATCAAGCCTTGGCAAACGGCGTATCCCCAAAGGATGCACAGGATGCCTTAAGGTATTCTGAGAAACTCTTGAGTGCTTTACAAGATGCAAAAACGAAAGGAGGCAATAAAAACTGATGATATAAGGAGGGATACCGCTTGGTAGTCATTACTATGGTTCTCGTAGGTTATCCAGAGAAAGTGGGCACGGAAGAAGTCTACGAGCATGAATGGGTGAAAATCGTTGTCATTTTCAAGTAATCTTCAAACATAACAAAGGCCCGCTTCAAAACCCTCCTAGGCATCATCGAGAGAGATAAAACGGACCAAATTTTTATTAGTGTATTCATTATACAGACTTATAATCGTTTTTAACTGTCCAGGTCCCAAAAATAATTATATAGTCCTACGTATTAGGACATATGGCGTACTTATTCCCTGCTACGCAAGTAGCGGGTTTTATAGTCTATGGGGGTGTTTACATTTTTTGGGTGGGTTGTTTTGACGAAAGCAAGCATTTTATGGGGAAATAATTATTATGGGCAAATGCGAGGGGGTATAGTATGTGCAGGATCTAATAGATCGAGTTCCCGATTGGTTGAGAAGAATATTAGTATTTCCTGTGGCGGCAGCAGCAGCTACCTTGTGTAGAGTAATAGTCATATATACATATTACTATTGGACAAAGACACCTATTTCAGATGCCCCGTTGATATACAGCGCAATTGAAGGAGCGGCGGCAGTACTTGGTTTCATGGCCGCCATTTACTATCTAGTTCCGGTTAGGAAGTTTTTGGCGGCTTTAATAACCACTATATTATGGAGTTTGGTCTTGGTTTATCAAGCCAGGATAAGGTGGTCTATAATTTATCCTGAATTGCCATGGATTAATATTGTTTATGGGGCATCGGCGATTGTTGTTCTAATTTACTTCACTTTGGTCATTTATCAGGAGGAAAAGAGAGGGAAATCAAAGGAAATAAGGGAGGAATATTTATGTTGAAAAAAGTAATAATCGTGGCGTTGTTGTTACTCGTATTCCCTGCACCGGCCATGGCTGATGATGCGGCGCTCCCGCCCTTTACATTACACTTGTTTGCTGCCGACAATGATCTCACCTATCTTGGCAAGCTCACTACAGATGCAACCGACCCAGACAGTGTTTTTAATATTTACGGTCCATATGGAAACAAGTATTCTGCAACTTGTATTTTTAATGAATATGGCAGGTACGGTGGAGCGTATTCCTCATATAGCCCATTTAATGAATACACCTCTTCTCCCCCATACATTATTTGCATTTCAAATTCAACGGGAAGAGTTCTGGGGATTAATCGTCTGACCGTAAATAGCTTTATTCCCGATAGCCTTGATCCAACAAATATGTATATTAACTTGAAGGAGTTTGGGTTATAAGAATTATCCTGGGCGACTCCCCGGGCCGACAGCGGGGGCTGGAGACTGGGGGACGTAATTCTCAAGGGGAAGTGAGGTGATCTGCATGCCACGAAAGAAGAAAACACGGGGGCGTAGGGCCAATGGTGAAGGGTCTTTGTATCAAAGAAAAGACAATGAGCGATGGGTTTATGAAATCACCTTTAAAGGTGAGAGCAAGCCCAGATACTTTACCGGACTGACCGCTGATGAGGCTATAGGGAAAAAGGACGAAGCCCAAAAAACATTGCATCAGCATGGTTTCCTGCCCAAGAAAAACAGCCTGACTGTTGCAACCTGGATGGATTTTTGGATGAAGAATTACAAGGTTGCGGATCTCACGGATAGCGGTTGGGAGTCATACGAAGATGAAATTGAATTGCGCATCAAACCGCACATAGGCAGCCCATTGCTCACCGATCTAAGGCCTTTAGATGTCCAGCAGTGGGTTAATAAACTGAGCAAAAGCGGCCGCAAGGAGAGAAAAACTAAAAAGAAAGATAAGGGGAAAAAGTCGAAAGCAAATAAGGGGCTGGCCCCTAAGACGGTAATAAGAACCTGGGGCATATTGCGGCAAGCTTTAGATAAGGCGGTTGAGGAAGAGTTAATCCTTTCAAACCCGGCTGCGAAGAAAATAGGCAGCAAAAAACAAATCAATCTTCCTAAAATCCCCAAACCTAAGATTAAACATATGACCGTTAGCGACGCTGCAGCATTCCTGGAAGCTATTCGGGATGATTACATGTATCTGGCCATTGTGACGGATTTAATGATCGGCCTTCGCCGCGGGGAGCTGCTGGGACTGAAATGGAAGGACTTCGATTTTAACAAAGGGACTGTTTTGGTGCGGCGCCAGTTGATTAGGAAAAAGACTGGTCCTGAACTGGTGGAGCGCGTGAAAACGGATACCGGATACCGGGAACTCGAATTGCCTCCGGAACTGGCTTCGTTACTGAAGGAATATAAGCGTCAGCAATTGGAGATTAAAAAGCAGCTAATCGGTGAACAGAATAACAAGGTAGTAGAAATAAAACGCAAAGATGATTTAGTATTTTGTTGGCCAGACGGACGTTGGTATGCTCCTGATCATCTGTACCGCCACCTGCAAAGACTGCTTGTTAAGCATGGTTTTGATAGGCTGTCAGTACATGGGTTGCGCCACACCTACGCCACTTCGGCAATATCACTCGGAACAGACCTGGCCGTCCTGTCAAAAAACATGGGTCATGCCGACGGAGCCACCACCGCTATCTATTTACATTCAGATCGTGAACGAGAAAAGGCGGCAGCGGTAAAAATGGAAAATGCACTCCTACGGAACACAATCTCTGACAAAACTTCTGACATCAGTAAAAAATCAGACAGAAAAGCAAGAAAGACGGGAGATTAAAATCCCGTCTTTTCGGTCTTTGTAGATGGTCGGAGTGACTGGATTTGAACCAGCGGCCTCTACGTCCCCAACGCCAATATATAGGGATTTTAGGTACATTACTTTCTTTTATTTCCGTTGATTATCCCCTGTATATCAGCAATTCCTTGATAAAGTATTACTATATTTCCATTACGCTTAATTGTGTTTACTGGTTGTTTTTGAAGAGAATCTCTGACAAACTTCTGACAAAGCAAAAAGCCGGGGCCTAAGCCCCGGCTCCTCTTTTTCTATGCAGTTATTGGTTTGCCCCATTCTTCCTTGAACTGTTTTATTGCTGATTCTATCAAGCCTTTTACTTCGTCAGGACTTATCTTGATGCCGATTTCTCTCGCTCTCTCTGACAGCCATTTGGCAGCTTCGTTATACTTCTCTTCGCCGTGCAAATCTTTGTACGCCTGTTCAATAAACAGCACCGCGAGGCGGGCTAATTCCTTCTTTTGTTCCAATTCCCACGCAATCTTATTCAGTCGCTCGGCCCCGATTTTGCGCCTGAGCAACTCCACTAATCCCGCCATGGCTAGGGTAGCCAAAAGGCTCAACAACTCATACAACATGTTCTCCATGCCTATTTACCTCCTATTCCACTATGACCGGCTTATCCGGCCCCTGCCACTCCACGTCTTCGTTCAATAAAGCCACTATCTCCCGCAGCGGCACCCAGGTGCGACCGTCAATCAACTTGCCTGCGATTTCTTGGCCCTTAACCTTGACTACCATATCCCGGTCGCGGGTCACGCCTAAATAGTCCTCGATCCCGTCAACTATCGCCTTGGCCAGTTTGTCTCGCCAGGAGACGGCCTTCATCATCTGCTCCTGTACAGGGTTCGAAATAAAGCCCATTTCCACCAGTATGGCGGGGGCCTTGGTCTCCCGGGTCATGTGTAAGTTGTCGACCCGGACACCGCCATCCTCCCAGCCGGTAGCCGCAACCAGCCTGGCCTGCACACACTTCGCGACCTGCTCGGCCTGGCCGCCCTTGCCCTGAATAAATGTGCTAATGTAATCTGCTTCCCGCTTCGCGCTGGCATTGCAGTGGATACTTATCACAAGGTCAACGCCCTGAGAGTTGAGCATGGATGAGCGGGCCAGCAGCGAGATATATGCGTCCTCCTGACGTGTCATGACGACGCCCTGGCCGACTGCAACTAAAAACGCATTTAGCCGTTTTGAGACAGAAAGGGTAACCTCGGATTCCCTTAAACCTGTGGGGCCTATTGACCCAGGATCATTCCCGCCATGGCCCGGGTCTACACCGATCAACATCTTTCATCACCTACTTCCAAAAATGAACCTGCTGAAGGGATTCACTCCATTCCACGGTATATCCAAAGTTTTCCGCCAAAAAGCGCAGCGGCACCATAGTCCGGCC
>DHTR01000033.1:6197-6507 GCA_002408725.1 Pelotomaculum sp. UBA5255 | reverse complement strand
GCCTTTGCCCGGTATCAGATGAAGAAACTCACCTCTGCCAGTCCTGAGTTCGGCAACTTTTACGGCGGTGCCGGCGCCATCACCATTCAGTTGTTCTACGACTTCAAGGTCGAGGGGCTCCCTGGTAAATTCAGTACCCCGGACTTTGAAGTGGGCGATACCGAAGCGGAGCTGAGTTCTAAGGGCATTACCTTTGCTTTGGGCGGCAGCAGCGACAGCTACACGGTAAAGGCTGAAAACGCCAACGATTTCCCAAACACCGTACAGAAGAGCTATACTTACGAAAAGAGCACCTCCACCTCCACCGAGG
>DHTR01000033.1:5777-5995 GCA_002408725.1 Pelotomaculum sp. UBA5255 | reverse complement strand
AGTGGTCGGAGGAGACTACTGTGGGCGTGGATATCGGCATCCCCGTCGTTTCCCTGGCCGGCCTTAGCGTCAAGGTGGAGCAGAAAGTGGGCTATTCCTACGGCCTTAGCAAAACCTATTCTTCCGCCCAGTCCGATACCTATAGCCAGTCCATCAGCGACACCATTGAGGTGCCTCTGCCCCCGCATACCGGCATCGATATCGACGTCAGCATCGTC
>DHTR01000033.1:5361-5604 GCA_002408725.1 Pelotomaculum sp. UBA5255 | reverse complement strand
GATATCGACGTCAGCATCGTCGATTCCACCACCTCTATCCCCTATACCGGCGCGGCGCGCGTCACCTATAAGACCATGGTGGTCTATGCCGCCGGTATCGTGGCATCTGACGAAGGCGCCGGATCCGTGAAAAATGAGAACGGCTCTTTCTCCTTCGGCGACGGCGCCTACTCCGCCATCCTGGATTTGGACCGCAGAATCGTCAACGCTATGGGCCCCGATTCCGATCGCGACCGGCTGGAT
>DHTR01000033.1:0-5161 GCA_002408725.1 Pelotomaculum sp. UBA5255 | reverse complement strand
ATTCCGATCGCGACCGGCTGGATCTCAGATCTACCGACAACGGCCTGATGGCCAACTCCGCCTTTAAGCCTGCCGCCGACAAGCTGCGTTCCGGCCAGCCCTATTCACCCTACGGAGGCCTGTTCAACTATACCTCCAAAGGCACCACCATCATTCCCAAAAAGGTTGTGCCACTCTATCCGGCAGCGCGTTTTGTGCCGGACACCGAGAGTATTACCCTCTATGAACAGCAGTCTCAGCGGCTGGACGGCATCAATGTCTCGGCCTTAAACGAATGGGACGTGCCGTACTATGGCTTTAACGCCCGGCTCGACGGGGAATGGACGGTGGTGGACGAAGACGGCGACCTCAATATGGAGTACGCCGAGATTGGCGCCGACCGCAACAGGAATCCCATCGTACGTGCGCTGAAGCCCGCAGGAGACATGGAGCTCTACCTTAGATACGCACCTAACTCCGCTAAGGTGGCCATAAGCGATGACTGTTTCATCGAAGAAATCCTGCTGACCATCAGACCCGTACCTCTTTCAACTGTGACATTGACGGGCAGCTTTGACGAATTTTATCTCAACGACGGCAGCAACACTACCGATATCTCCGGTCTTACGGTGACTGCGGAAGACCTGGAGGGTGAACCGTTCACCCCCAGTGATATCAAGTGGTATGCTGAAGCTGCCGATGGCATTACTGTGGACGAGGACACCGGTGAGATCGACTTCGACAAAGCCGGCACCTATCAGATTTACGCCATCGTCAACGAGGTGGAGTCAAACCGGGTTTCCCTGACCGTGCTGCCTCCCCGCTATCTGGCGGAGATAACTGTCGAGGATACTATCCCCGCGCTGATTTGGAACGATGACAGCAAAAACAGTTTCGATCTATCCGACCTCACAGTATCCGGCCAGGATCAGTACGGCGACTCTTTCATCCTGGATCCTGACGAATATCATTGGACTTTGGGGAAAGAGGGTTACGCCTCGATTGCAGGCAATATCCTGACCGGCCTTGTAGTTGGAACCGATACCCTGACCCTTTCCTATCCGACCGAGGCCAGGGACGCAGAGGGTGCCCCCTTGGGGGTCATATACGCTCCACCGCTGGCTGTCACGATAAAAGCACTTCCCTATATCAATGAGCTTTATTATGATTCGGGCGCACCCATGGCCCGGGAAGGGGCAACCTACGATTTGAACCAGATCCCGTTGCGGGCCCGGGATCAGCACGGCGATCCCATAGAGCTCCCTGACGATATTACCTGGAGCCTGGCGGAAAACAATCAGACAGACGCCAGCATCGACGCTGAAAAGGACCAGTTGACTGTTCCAGAGGGTACGGTTCCTGAGGCCTCTGTGGCTGACGTCATCCTGGAAGCATATTCGCCAACAGCCGACAGAACGGCAAGCAATGTGGTTGTCAAAGTACGCCAGAAACCTGTGTTCAAGCAGCTGACTGCGGCAATGACGAGGGATCTCCTTTTACGGGTAGACGAAAATGCCATGCTCAACCATTATTTCACCGCTGCCGGCTATGATCAATACGGGGAAGGGTTTTTACCGGAGCCTGTATGGCATTCCAGCAACCCCGCTGCCATCCAGCTTAACGGGGGTATACTGCACGCCCTGGTAGAGGATGCAGAGAGCCTGATTTACGCTGACTGTGAAAATTCCAGAGGCGAGACCATTACCAGCAACAAGATTCCTCTGAAAGTTGGCGCCCCGCGGCGGCTAAGCAGTATCAGTGTGAACAACGTTCCGCAATCCGTAGCCCTAAATGCGGTTCTGTCTCTGAATACGCTGGCGGTGGCCACCTTCGACCAGTATGGCCAGAAATTTACCGCTGAGGAGCTTGAGGCTTACCCGTCATCAATCCGCTGGACGCTGGAAAATTACGGGACAACGGCTGCCATAAACGAAAATACCCTTTCTTTTGGAAGCCAGAGTGGCAAAGTGACCTTAATCTGTGCCTGCGTCAACTCCGACACCGGAACAAGCTTTGTGGAAAAACGCCTTGATATCCGGGTCGGCCCGTACGTTTCCGCAATAAGCCCCGCTTCGGCCAACATGCCTTCTGCGGGGGGAACAAACGTCATTACCCTGACCGGCGTAAGCCTGGAAAATGGCCTGCGTATTTCGGCCTTTGACGGAACGGGAAGCGCTGTCCCGGGTATAACTGCAGTTACCACGGGTACCGGCACGCAACAAAAGGCGACCCTCAGCTTCCCTGCCAACAACGATACTGCAGACGCACAGACTTATACCTTGAAGCTTTCCTACAATGACGGCACTGTCTACGAAGCGGCACCTGCAGCCATCGTTACTGTTGCTAAGAAGGGCAGCGGCGGAGGCGGCAGTGGTGGTGGAGGCGGCGGCGGATTAAGCCCCTCCGGAACCTTGATTGACAGCAAAGGCGGCACAGCAAGAAAGGATGACGCCAAGGCGGTAATTCCCAAGGGCGCCGTTGATACCACCATCAGAGTAACCATCACCAAAATAGACAGTTCAGGTCTTACCTTCCCTAAGGGATACAGGCTGGTGAGCAGCATATTTGACTTCAGCAAGGATAAGAGCGGTAATTTCAACAAAGACGTAACCATTACCCTGCCCTTTGACAAGAGCAAGGCAGATCAGGAAAAAGATGAGCTGGCAGTCTTCGGGTGGGACGGAAGCAATTGGAACATGCTGGACAATATTGAAGTAGATTGGTCCGCAGGAACAGTCAGTGGTACGACAGACCACTTTGCCAAGTTTGCGGTTTTGGCAAAAGCCAAAACCGGTATTGAACCTGTGGTACCTAAAGAGCCGGAAGTCCCGTTTGCGGCTTTAAATGATATTTTAGGCCATTGGGCCGAAGATGCCATTCGCAGCCTGGTTGGATCCGGTGCAATTAACGGGTATTCTGACGGCACCTTCAAACCTGATAAGACAGTCACCCGGGCTGAATTTGCTCAGATGCTTGTGAATGCCATGGAAATCCCGGCTGCTAATAATAGCGAAGTATTTGCCGACACTGAAAGTCATTGGGGCAAGGCATCCATTGCCGCCGCCTATGCCGCAGGAATTATCTACGGCTACGGGGACAACAAATTTGGTCCTGATGACCCGGTTACCCGGGAACAGATTGTAGCCATGGTAATAAGAGCAGCCAAACTGACAGGCCCCTCTGGGCAGTTAAGCTTCGCCGACAATGAGGCCATCTCCGATTGGGCGAAAGAGCCTGTTGCAATAGCTGTTGCCAACGGATTAATCACCGGCTACAGTGATCAAACCTTCAGACCGGGGAACAATGCCACCAGGGCTGAAGCGGCAGTGATTATATCCCTAGCTTTAGAGGCAGGAAAATAATACTATAGGTTAACGCAAGCGTAATATTGCTGTTAACTCGATAGAAAACAGCAGCTTTTGAACACATTAAAACACCCCCGGACGTGAGCCCGGGGGTGTTTTCTGGGAAAAGTATCGTCTAAGTTGATTTTGTTTACTTTAGTTGAATGCCAATCCATTGATTAAATCGATACTGCTGACAACTTCCGGTGGTAAACATGGTCTGTTCAAAATCTGCGATAGAAAGTCTTAAAGGACAATATAGACGTTCCCATCCTCATGGTAACGGCCCGGACCGAATCCGCAGATAAAATACGGGGCTTGGGCTTG
Organism: Pelotomaculum sp. UBA5255; assembly: GCA_002408725.1. Classification (GTDB taxonomy): domain Bacteria; phylum Bacillota; class Desulfotomaculia; order Desulfotomaculales; family Pelotomaculaceae; genus DTU098. Next base: position 1,511 of record DHTR01000033.1, on the reverse strand, counting down.
GCGCGGACAATTATATCGCGCGGGATACCGTCTTAATCTGTAACATTGTCATTGTCTGATTTGAAACCATGCGAAATAACCCCGCATGGCTTTTTGATGTCCATGGGGGGACTAATGCGGTTGCATGGACGGAAAAAAGCGGCGCGTTTACCTTGCTTTTGTTTAGAAATAATTTAATTCTTGGTACACTGGCTTGCTTGTTGACCTATATCGCACAGAAAAGGCGTTCGGTGGTGTGATTCGCCAGAATGTGACCCAGGAAATAAGCATTAAAACTTCCCCGGCATTGCTTAAAAACAACCTCTACAAAGGAAATTGTCGGAGTATAAAGAAGATATTTCAAAGGTATATTATAGGCTAGTACAATACTCCAGTAAATCGTTTAGCCTGAAAGATGTCATCAAAATTATCAAAGCTGGAATTGCCAAAGGAGGGAAACGTATGAGCTCCTTTGTACTTGGTTTTCAGGATATTGATCAAACCAAACTCATGGTTGTTGGGGGCAAAGGCGCCAACCTGGGGGAACTTGCCAAGATTGAAGGAATACGCGTACCGGATGGTTTTTGTATTTCTACTGAAGCCTTTAAAAGAATCATTGTGGAAACCTCGTCGATTAACGAATTGCTTGCTCATTTATCGCTTCTTAAGGTGAAAGACCGGGATAAAATCGGTGAACTCAGCGGTGAGATTCGCAGGATCATAGAAGGGATAGCCATCCCTGAAGATATTCGTGCAGAGATCACCCGCCACCTCTTAAGGTTTGGAGAAAAAAATGCCTATGCAGTACGATCCAGCGCAACTGCGGAGGATTTACCGGCGGCCTCTTTTGCCGGCCAGCAAGACACATATTTGAACATTATCGGTAAGGAGGCGATCCTGAAGCATATCAGCAAGTGCTGGGCATCGCTATTTACCGAGAGGGCAGTAACTTACCGCCTGCAAAATGGCTTCGACCACCGAAAAGTCTACCTGTCTGTAGTTATTCAGAAGATGGTCTTCCCGCAGGCGGCAGGAATTTTGTTTACCGCCGATCCCGTCACTTCCAATCGGAAGGTGTTATCCATTGATGCCAGTTTCGGACTTGGTGAGGCCCTGGTCTCCGGCCTGGTGAATGCTGATATTTATAAAGTACGTAACGGCAAGGTGATCGATAAGAAGATATCCACCAAGAAGCAGGCTATTTATGCCTTAAAAGACGGCGGTACGAAAGCACAGGAGATCCTGCCTGAGCAGCAGAACAGGCCAGCGCTGACAGATGAGCAGATTTTGCGGCTTGAAGGCATAGGCAGAAAGATCGAAAAACATTTCGGCTGCCCCCAGGACATCGAATGGTGTTTGGCTGATGATGGATCAAAAGGGGACATTCCTCCAGGGGAGGTGTGTCCACTGACCTTATTCATTGTCCAAAGTCGGCCCATTACAACGTTATACCCTGTCCCCGCAGCGAATGATCAAGAAAATCACGTCTATGTATCTGTCGGCCACCAACAAATGATGACCGACCCCATGAA
>DHTR01000046.1:5579-5974 GCA_002408725.1 Pelotomaculum sp. UBA5255 | reverse complement strand
GAGTCGGGACGATGGTGGAAAAGTGAGAAAACTCCAGCGGTTGGATGTCTATAAAGAAAGGAGCGGATGAGGATGAATACAAAGGAAATTATGGAACTGGTTGATCAGTACCTGATGCGCAATGTTGGTCGGGTTCCGCTGGCTCCGGTAAAGGGGGAGGGCGCCCGGCTCTGGGACGCCGACGGCAAGGAATACCTGGATTTTGTAAGCGGAATTGCGGTGAATTCCCTCGGCCACTGCCACCCGGCCGTGGCTGACGCCATTTGCCGCCAGGCGCGCACGCTGATCCACTGCTCCAACCTTTATTATATTGAGCAGCAGGCCCGGCTGGCCAGGCTGCTGGTGGAAAATTCCGCCATGGATAAGGTCTTTTTCTGCAACAGCGGCGCCGAGGC
>DHTR01000046.1:5126-5397 GCA_002408725.1 Pelotomaculum sp. UBA5255 | reverse complement strand
TTCTGCAACAGCGGCGCCGAGGCTAACGAGGCAGCCTTCAAGCTTGCCCGTAAGTACGCCAAGATCACGCACAACGCGGAAAAGGTTGAGATTATCACAGCGTTGAATTCCTTCCACGGCCGGACCCTAGCGGCGGTGACCGCCACGGGCCAGCCCAAATACCACAAGGGATTCGAGCCGCTGCCGGGCGGGTTTAAATACGTTCCCTTTAACAATCTGGAAGCATTGGAGCAGGTCATCGGACCAGCCACCTGCGCGGTGCTGCTGGAGC
>DHTR01000046.1:3204-4837 GCA_002408725.1 Pelotomaculum sp. UBA5255 | reverse complement strand
TTCAGACAGGCCTCGGCCGGACCGGTCGCTTCCTGGCCTACCAGCACTTCGGGGTGGAGCCCGACATCCTGACCCTGGCCAAGGCGCTGGGAGGGGGGTTCCCCATCGGCGCTATGCTGGCGAGGGAGGATGTTGCCGGGGCCTTTCAGCCCGGGGATCATGCCTCCACTTTTGGCGGCAACCCGCTGGCTTGCGCCGCGGCACTTGCGGCCATGGAAGAGATGCTGCTGGGAGGGGTGGTGGAAAACGCCGCCTCTGTTGGCGCCTACCTGTATGATCAGCTCAAGGTACTTGCGAGCAAATACCCTTGCGTGAAAGAAGTCAGGGGTCTGGGCCTCCTGCTGGGAATGGAGCTCAGCTTAGAGGGTAAGGAAATTGTAAACGGCTGCCTGGAAAAGGGGCTTTTGATCAACTGCGTGAATAACAAGGTCCTCCGCTTTATTCCTCCCCTGACGATTACCCGGGGAGATGTGGACAGCGCGCTGGCAATCCTGGATCAAGTCATGGAGCGGACCACTGGATAAAATCCTGATTTATTCGCAAAGATGAAGTATAATTGTAAGAGATCCGGGCATCATTCAACACCCCTGGGGAGCCCGGGAAATTGCCCGGATTACCATGATTGACTCTTTCTATAACTGGGAGCCTGAGTGGGGGACTTTGGCTTCAGGTTCCCATTTTTTGGGGATAGTTTTTCATGTTTTTACGAAAGAAGGAGATTATAAGTGGTGCCTGAAACATTTAATCTAAAGGGCCGCGATTTTTTAAGTCTGCATGATTTTACACCGGACGAAATCATGGCCATGCTTGATCTGGCGGAGGAACTAAAAGAAAAGCAGAAACGGAATGTTCCTCACCCTTACCTGCAGGGAAAGTCTCTTGGGATGATCTTTCAAAAGTCATCCACCCGTACCAGGGTTTCCTTTGAGGTGGCCATGTATCAATTGGGAGGGTACTCGCTGTTTCTGAGTGCCGGTGATTTACAGATCCAGCGCGGTGAAAGTGTTGCTGATACAGCCAGGGTGCTTTCCCGCTACCTGGACGGAATTATGATCCGGACCTTCTCGCATGACGACGTGAAGGAACTTGCGGAATACGCCGACATTCCGGTTATTAACGGCCTGACCGACCTGCTGCACCCCTGCCAGGTCCTGGCCGATTTTCAGACGATTAAGGAGAAAAAGGGCAAACTTTCCGGGCTGAAGCTTGCTTTTGTGGGGGACGGGAACAATGTCTGCCATTCCCTGCTGTTTGGTTGTGCTAAAGCCGGCATCGACATCGCAGTGGCGACTCCAAAAGGGTACGAGCCCAACGAGCAGATTGTTGGCCTGACCAGGCAGGATGCCCTGAAAACCGGAATCTCAGTAAAAATCACCAACGATCCGGTGGAAGCAGTGGAAAACGCGGACGTGGTCGTGACCGACGTCTGGACCAGCATGGGGCAGGAAGTCGAAAAGGCCCTGCGAATTAAGGTGTTTGCGCCATACCAGGTGAATCAGAAGCTGGTTTCCCACGCCAGACCCGATTATATTTTCCTCCACTGCCTGCCGGCCAACCGGGGCGAAGAGGTGACGGAGGAAGTGATCGACGGGCCGAACTCTGTGGTCTGGGACGAGGCTGAAAACCGCCTGCA
>DHTR01000046.1:2836-3008 GCA_002408725.1 Pelotomaculum sp. UBA5255 | reverse complement strand
GAAAACCGCCTGCATGCCCAGAAGGCCCTGCTGGCGCTTTTGCTCTAATTCGCGAATAGATTTACCTTAACAGCAAACTCATTTTTAAAAGGAGACGACTCATGGCGAAAATCGTTTTAGCCTATTCAGGCGGACTGGATACATCGATCATTATTCCCTGGCTAAAGGAAAA
>DHTR01000046.1:2330-2584 GCA_002408725.1 Pelotomaculum sp. UBA5255 | reverse complement strand
GAAGAACTGGCTCCTTTGAACGAAAAGGCCATCAAAACCGGCGCCAGTAAAATTTACATTGAAGACGTCAAGCGGGAGTTTGTGGTGGATTATATCTTCCCAACGCTGAAGGCCGGCGCCATTTACGAGGGCAAGTACCTCCTCGGTACTTCCATGGCACGCCCGTTGATTGCCAAAAAGCTGGTTGAAATCGCCCAAAAAGAGGGGGCTGAAGCCGTGGCGCACGGGGCTACCGGCAAGGGCAACGACCAGGT
>DHTR01000046.1:0-2158 GCA_002408725.1 Pelotomaculum sp. UBA5255 | reverse complement strand
ACCGGCAAGGGCAACGACCAGGTCCGCTTTGAGCTGGGAATAAAGGCCCTGGCCCCGCACTTGAAAATTATTGCACCCTGGCGGGAATGGGATATCCGCTCCCGTGAAGACGCCATCGATTACGCTGCCGAAAGGGGTATCCCGGTCCCCGTGTCCAAGGATCGCCCCTACAGCATGGACCGCAATCTCTGGCACTTGAGCCACGAAGGAGCAGACCTGGAAGACCCGTGGAACGAACCCTCACCGGACGTGCTGCTCCTGATTTGTCCGCCGGAAAAGGCCCCGGACAAGCCTACTTACGTGGAGCTTGAATTTGAGCAGGGTGTCCCCGTCAAGCTGGACGGAGCGGCTCTCGACCCGGTGGCGCTGATTGAGAAGCTGAATGTTCTTGCCGGTGAAAACGGCGTCGGCATTGTCGACATGGTTGAGAATCGCCTGGTGGGCATGAAGTCCCGGGGTATCTACGAAACTCCGGCGGGCACCGTCCTTTTCCAGGCCCACCGGGAGCTCGAGTTATTAACCCTGGACCGGGCCACCCTGCACTTCAAAGAGATCGTGGCTGCCCGCTACGCCGAACTGGTTTACGACGGGATCTGGTTTGCCCCCATCCGGGAAGCCCTCGACGCCTTTGTCGACAGTACCCAGAAGAGGGTCACCGGCACCGTGGTGATGAAGCTTTACAAGGGGAACTGCACCCCGGCCGGCACAAAGTCGCCTTACTCTCTCTACGATCTGGAACTTTCCACCTTCGGCCGTGAAGAGGTTTATAACCAGCGGGACGCTGAGGGATTCATCAACCTTTTCGGTCTGCCGCTGAAGGTACGGGCGATGATGGAGAAGAAGGCCGGACTCCGCTAGCCTCCTGAATTCTTTTGAAAGAAGATTGCTAAACGGTCAGTGCGAATTGATTCGTACTGACCGTTCTATATTCTTGGGGTAAGCATAAGCTAACTTTAATGATCTTTCTTTAAAATGAGCAATAAAATGGTATTTTATTGCTCTATTACCTTTTAAAAGAGCTGGTTTTAAGATATTATTAGCTAAAAAGGCTGTTGCGAGAGGTATCAAAGATTGAGCAGACTGGCGATTACATTTGTATGTGAAAATAGGCATAGTGTCGAAACCGTTACCTTAGACCTTAACCGTTATGGAGATATTAACGAAGAAGATATTTGGAAGCTGATGACAAAGGGCTGCCGCTGCGCCAAGTGCGGCAGCAAAAGGTTTATATACCGCACAAGATACAAGGAGTAAGTGATATATGAATAAAACAAGGGATACTATAATTGACATTCCAGTTATTGGGCGTTATAATCAATATGTTCCACAAATGCATGGTTTTTCTTACAAGAGGAGGTGATAAAAAAAGTGACACCAGAGTTAATCAATGAGATTCTTAGAAACATCGGCCTGGAGCACCTGGCGGATGACAGCAGGGAGGGCGCGGTTTTGGAACATCCAATCAGCGAAAAGTAGAAGAAGAGGTAGGGAATAAATCACCTGCCTCTTCTTATTTTCTTTGATCTGATTGCATAAAATAATGGACATGTTAAAATTAGATATAAATACAGGGAGGTGGGCAGCATGACCCAGCGCAACAATAAAAAGCTGAAGATTTTTATCCTGGTTTTAACCATTGCGGTTTTTGTACTCCCTTTTTTGGTAATCCTGAACCTGCTACAAGGCAGGCCGCCTTTCATCTTCTTTTAAAGGAGCAAACATATGACTAAACTATGGGGCGGGCGTTTTCAGAAGGAGACCGACCGCCTTGTGGAGGATTTTCATTCTTCCATTTCATTTGATCAGCGGCTTTATAAATATGATATCCAGGGAAGCATCGCCCACGCCCGGATGCTTGGTCGATCCGGGATTATAGAGCCTGGTGAGGCTGCGGCGATTGTGCGCGGGCTGGAAGAGGTGCTTGCCGATATTGAAGCGGGTCGGGTGGAGTTCTCGGTGGGAGCAGAGGACATCCACATGAATGTTGAGCAACTCCTCACCGCTAAAATTGGAGAAGTGGGCAAAAAGCTTCATACGGCTCGCAGCCGTAATGACCAGGTAGCCCTCGACATCCGCATGTATCTAAAGGATGAGTTGGCCCAGTTGAAAGGAATACTCCGGGACCTGCAGTCCTCCCTTTTAGACCTGGCGGAAAAAC
>DHTR01000079.1:9859-10586 GCA_002408725.1 Pelotomaculum sp. UBA5255 | reverse complement strand
ATAAAAAAACCGCTGTTTCATGGCATCATCCACCCCAGTATAGATCATTTTTAATTAATCATATACCCTGCAAGGTATTAGATAAAATTGTCCTCATGGCCGTTTTCCTCAGTAAAAACTTTCCTGGATACACCCGTTTTCTTTGCCTCCGTCATGACCGCTTTTGCCACGACTGCCGCCACTTTTTCGTTAAAAATTGAAGGAATAATATTTTCCGCCGTAAGCTCACTGTCTTGAATAATACCGGCCAGCGCAAAGGCCGCGGCAACACACATTTCGTCGTTAATGGTCCTGGCGTGGCAGTCCAGGGCTCCCCGAAAAACACCGGGGAAGGCGAGGGCATTATTAATTTGGTTGGGATGGTCAGATCTCCCCGTGGCAGTAACTCCTGCAAGATCATAGATATCCCCCGGCTCAACTTCCGGTTCCGGGTTCGCCAGGGCAAACACCACCGGTTTTTCCGCCATTTTAAGGATGTCATCGCGGTTCAGCAGGCCCGGCCCCGATACACCTATAAATACGTCGGCGCCTGCAAGGACCTCTTTTAAGGTGCCGTGCAGGCACTGCTCGTTGGTATTTTCGGCGATCCAGGCTTTGGACGGAGAAGCCGGCAGTAGGTCACGGGCAATGGCTCCTTTCCTGTCACACACAACCATGGTACGAACCCCTGCGCTCTTTAAGAGCCTGGCTATGGCAACGCCCGCGGCGCCGGCCCCGCTTATTACAG
>DHTR01000079.1:5252-9667 GCA_002408725.1 Pelotomaculum sp. UBA5255 | reverse complement strand
TTCCCGATTTCCTTATTGATCACCTTTAAAGCATTCAGTAGACCTGCCAGAGTTACAATTGCTGTACCGTGCTGGTCGTCGTGAAAGACAGGGATATCCAGCAGCCCGGACAATTCCTTTTCGATTTCGAAACACTTGGGGGCGGCAATATCCTCCAGGTTGATAGCGCCAAAAGCCGGTGCGATGGCCGCTACAGCCTCGATAATCTGCTGTGGTTCATGCACATTGAGGCAGATAGGAAAAGCGTTGATATTTCCAAATCTTTTGAACAAAACCGCTTTGCCTTCCATCACCGGAAGGGCGGCGGCAGGGCCGAGATTGCCCAGGCCCAGCACGGCTGAACCGTCGGTAACGATTGCTACCGAGTTTCCCTTCATGGTTAATTTATAAGCCATGTCGGGTTCACTGGCAATTGCTTCCGATACACCGGCTACGCCCGGTGTATAAACAAGGGATAAGTCCTCCCAGTTTGTAATAGGTCTTATGGCCTTTATTTCAATTTTACCCCCCAGGTGCTCCGTAAAAACCCTGTCCGCTATATGGATAATCTGTACACCGGGAATGGCATCCAGTGCCGCGATCATTTCATAGAGGTGGTCTCTGTCGCGCAGGCGAACCATCAATTCCCGCGTCACGGATTGCGGTGATGCGGAAATAAGGTCAATGGCCCCCAGGCTCCCACGTTCCCGGGCAATCACCGCCAGGACTTTTGCCAGTGTTCCAGAGCGATTGGCAAGCTTTAATCTAATTGTAATATTTAGTGAAATCAACATTTAAAGGCCCCCGTTTGTATATTTTTTCTGACTGTAATATGATACCACAACACGTGAGTTTGTTGTGCAAATTCCGGCTCAATTTTTTGAAGTAAGGCAGTTAGAGAAATACATTGAGCTGGATCTTTATTAATTCACAGTATTCATTTGTTATCTGAAATAACCTGAAATAACATGCTGAATATGCTAATAATAAGGCTTGCTTATACTATAATTTACAGCATCAGACATTTTCTAAAGAAATATTTTAGGATGACATTATCACAGAATGAACACACAAGACTTCTAGATTATCTTGACTTTTAGGCTCCGAGCAGGTACAATTACTATTGCACATTAAGTCTATCGGGGCGTAGCTCAGTTTGGCTAGAGCGCTACCTTGGGGTGGTAGAGGCCGCACGTTCAAGTCGTGTCGCTCCGACCATTGAAAGAAAGGCTTCCGGGAAACGGGAGCCTTTATATTTTCTACTTGACGACAATTTTGCGATAATTGACGGCAGAAAAAAAGCCTGGCCCATGCCGAGGCTTTTTTGTTTGTCATTTTTTACTGGCGTCGTTTGCGGCACGGGGGAACTATCCTCCATTAGCTTTGTGTGGGGCTTAAATCTCTTTTGTGGAGGATTAAAACAAATAAATGTCGAATGGATTTTGCAAAGAAATATTGGAGCATAAAATTTAAATAACAGACCGATTAGAGGTGGTGGTTCTTTTGATCTCAAGACAGCTAGCCGGTTTTATTGAGGAAACAAATTTTGATGGGCTGCCTCCGGCCGCGGTGGAGGCAGCCAAGCTGGCCTTCCTCGATTGGCTGGGTTCAGCCGCTGCCGGCGGGCAGCTTGCTCCCTCACAAAAAGTGCTGGTCGTAATCAGGACCCTGGGAGGATCTCCCCAGGCGACGCTGTTGGCAACCGGGGAAAGGACTTCCTGTTTAAACGCAGCCCTGGGCAACGGTCTGGCTTCTCACATCGTGGAGTTGGATGACGTACACCGCGCTGCAATCATCCACGCCGGCGCAGGTGTAATCCCGGCGGCCCTGGCTGTCGCGGAAATGACCGGCGCGGGCGGCCGGCAGCTGCTGGAGGCCATCGTGGCCGGCTATGAGGTGGCGATCCGGGTGGGCGAGGCTGTTACTCCTTCCCACTATTATTTCTGGCACACCACCGGGACCTGCGGTACGTTTGGAGCAGCCGCTGCGGCGGGGAAGCTTCTGGGTCTGAGCCGGGAACAGATGGTCTGGGCGCTGGGAACAGCTGGAACGCAAGCCGCCGGGTTATGGGAGTTTTTGGCCGACGGGGCGATGTCCAAACACCTGCACCCGGGAAAAGCGGCTCAAAGCGGTGTACTGGCAGCCCTGCTGGCAAAAGAGGGTTTTACCGGCGCCTCGTGTATCTTAGAGGGAGAAAGGGGATTTTGCCGGGCTACGGCTTCTTCCTATGATCTGGACAAAATTACCGGCGGTCTAGGCCGTCCTCCTTATAAGGTTGAGGAGAACTCCTTTAAGATTCACGCTTCCTGCCGCCACACTCACCCGGCGGTGGACGTGGTCCTGGAATTAGCCGCCCGGAATAAAATCAAAGCGTCTGACGTGGCAGGCCTGACTATCCGTACATACGGCACGGCCCTGAACATTACCGCCAACCATCAGCCGGACACTGTCTACGCGGCCAAGTTCAGCCTGCCTTTCTGTGTGGCCCTAGCCTTAAAAAAAGGCCGCTGCGGTCTGGAGGACTTTACCCCGGAAGCGCTGGCGGACCCGGAAATCCGGCAGTTGATGTCCATGATGTCGCTAGTTCAGGACGACGCCCTGGATTCCGCTCACCCCACGCGATGGCCTGCAGCTGTAGAAATAACGAACCATAACGGCCGGGTTTACCATGGCCGTACGGATTTTCCCCGGGGCGACCCGGAGAACCCGGTAACGACCGAAGATTTAAAAGAAAAATTTTATGCCCTGGCCACAGGCCCGTGGGGGGAGCTTAAGGCAGGGGCACTGGCGAAAGCCGCTTTAGCTCTGGAGCATGTGGAAAACATGGCCACTTTATTCTAAATATATTCTTGTTTGTCTTCAGGAGGGAATTTTCATGCTAATTCATGAGGTGCTGGTCGTAGGCGGCGGCCTCGCCGGCCTGATGGCCGCACTGACTGCCTCAGAAAAAAGTGATGTGGCGGTACTGAGCAAAGTCTATCCCACCCGCTCCCACAGCGGGGCGGCCCAGGGTGGTTTTAACGCCGTCCTGGGGGAGGACGACAGCATAGAAGCTCATATCTTTGACACCGTCAAGGGAAGCGATTACCTGGGTGATCAGGACGCCATCGAGGCGCTTTGCTCGGAGGGCCCGGAGGTAATTATGGAACTGGAGCGGCTGGGAGTGCTCTGGAGCCGTGCCCCCGGTGGCGGCCTGGCCCAGCGTTCCCTGGGCGGCGCGGGTTTTCCGCGGGCTTGCTTTGCCGCTGATTTTTCCGGCCATGTAGTCCTGCATACCCTTTATGAGAGAGCACTTGAAAGAGGGATCAAGATTTATCCCGAATGGCACCTGCTGGAACTGCTGGTGGAGGGGGGCCAGATTGCCGGGGCGCTGGTCTACGATCTGGCCGGGGCAAGGCTCGAAGTCATTCGCAGCAAGGTGGTGATCCTGGCCACTGGCGGGTACGGGCGGGCTTTTGCCAAAACGACCAACGCCCATGCCAACACGGGGGACGGAATGGCTATTGCCTACCGGGCGGGGGCCGTTCTCTCGGATATGGAATTTGTCCAGTTTCATCCCACCACGCTCTTCGGAACAAATATCCTTATCTCCGAAGCAGCCAGGGGAGAGGGTGGGTACCTGCGGAACCAGAACGGGGAGCGCTTCATGACCCGCTACGCGCCGCATAAAATGGAACTAGCCCCGCGGGACCTTGTTTCCCGTGCCATTTTTAAAGAAATTAAAGAGGGCCGGGGCTTTGAAGGAATGTACGTAAATCTTGATTTGACCCATCTGGGAGAGGACCTGCTGGAGGAACGCTTGCCCCAGGTGAGGGAACTGGTCGCCCGCTATGCCGGAATTGAGGCTGCCAGGACGCCTGTGCCCATAGAGCCGGCCCAGCACTACAGTATGGGCGGCGTGCGCACCGATGTTTGGGGTATGACTAGTTTACCCGGCCTTCTAGCAGCCGGCGAGGCCGCCAATGTGAGCGTTCACGGGGCCAATCGCCTGGGGGGCAATTCCCTGCTGGAAACCGTGGTTTTCGGCCGCCGGGCCGGCCGAAGAGCTTCGAAATTGGCCGGGGAGGAGCCCTGGCCAGCCCTTTCCCGGACGGCGGTCTCCCGCTGTCTGGAGGCCTGGGCGCCCCTGCTTGCCGGCTGCACGCAGGGCAAACAGGAGGACAGCCCCTTTGAGATCCGGCAGGAGGCGACCCTGCTGATGACCCGGCAGGTGGGCGTGTTCCGGGAGGGCGGCGAGCTGAAAGACGCGGTGGAACGCCTGGTGGGTCTAAAGGAGCGCTACCGGAAGCTGGAGCCCCCGACGGGGGCGCAGCCCTATCATTACGGTCTGATGGACTACCTGGAACTGGGATACTTGCTGGATTTGTGTGAATTGATCGCCAGGGGAGCTTTACGCCGCACAGAAAGCCGGGGCGCTCACTTCCGCCTGGACTATA
>DHTR01000079.1:0-5036 GCA_002408725.1 Pelotomaculum sp. UBA5255 | reverse complement strand
CTCGGCGGGACGACCGGAACTGGCTCTGTCACACTTTCGCTTGCCGGGGAGAAAAAGGTCCGGAATTCAGCGGCGGAACAGTTTCGATAACCCGCTATGAACCGCAGGAAAGGGGGTACTAGAAATGAACGTGACCTTAGAAATCAGCCGTTTTAACCCTGAGGTGGACCGGGAACCGTACTTTCAGGAATTTCGGGTTACGGTGGAGGAGCGCCAGACGGTCCTGGACGCTCTACTCGATGCCTGGCGGCAGGAACCGGGTCTTTCCTTTCGCCGCTCCTGCCGTAGCGCTATTTGCGGCTCGTGTGCCGTTACCATTAACGGTATTCCCCGCCTGGCCTGCCAGACCTTGATCCGGGAAGCTGCCGGAAGTAACGGGCGGATCACCGTTGAGCCTTTATCCCATTTCAGACAGTTGAAGGACCTGGTGGTTGACTTGGAGCCCTTCTTTGGTTCTCTTAAAGCGGTGGTCCCCTGGCTGGTGAACCGGTCGGACCACAGTGGACGTATGGAGCCGGAGGTGGCCCGGAAGCTGGAAGAACTGGCTTCCTGCATTCTTTGCGGCGTTTGCGATGCGGCTCTTAGCGACCAGGCGGGTGTAAGGCCGGCGGCGTTTGTCAAGGGCCTGCGGCTGGCGCGGGATCCCCGTGATGAACTGGGCGCCGCCCGCCTCCGGCTGATGCAGGTTCCCCCTGAAATTCTAAAGCTGTTTATAAAAGATTTGCCCGAGGTTTGTCCTAAAAAGGTGACTATTCCAAAAAACTAATAGTAGACTACATAATTTGTGCCTTTTAAGCCAAACTATTACTGCTTTTAATCTGACAGGGGGTGTTATCTTTGCGAGTGGAAGTTGATCAGGAATTGTGCATCAGCTGCGGTGCGTGTATTGATCTATGTCCGGATATTTTTGACTGGAATGAGAATGAGAAAGCCCATAATATTGTGGAAGAAGTACCTTCAGACATGGAGGAATTGGCCCACGAAGCGGTGGATGCCTGCCCCACCAGCGCTATTAGCGAAGAATAGCAGCTAAACAGGGCATTGGCCGGGGGGGTGTGAGCTTGGGAGAAGAGGACAAGGAAAAACTCAATATTAACGCCAATCCTGCCGGTACCCTGGAAATCGAGGAGTTCAAAATCAGGATGGCGGAAAGATTCCGTAAGCTTCGGCGCCAGAAAGAAACGCTGAGAAAAAAATAACGGGAAATGAACATTTTAAACACCCCTTGTATACCCGATGGGATTCAAGGGGTGTTTTTAGTCACAGTAGGATAGTTCTTGTTGTGAGTTTACATAGGAATATATGGTATAATTGCTACGGGATGGTAAACTATAGCTTGACATGCCGGAAAAATAGAGCTTAGAATCGGAGGCTTGGTAGCCCATGTGAACGGTGAAGTTGTCAACCTTGATGTGCCGGCCAAAATTACAAACGGCTGCACCCTGGTTCCGCTACGGTTTGTTGGGGAGTATTTCGGGGCAAGTGTTCAATGGGATAGTAAAAAGAAAGTAATAACCATTGAAACATATACTGCCACAGAAGGATGTATACTATGGCCAAATATAGATATGGTTAAAGGTAGGAGAAAGAGTTATGGATATGGAGGATAATAGAAGAAAACCTGCGGTTATGAAACAGAGCCGTGCCAAAATATGGATAAGGGCGGGCGTTTTGGCGGTGTTTTTGACGCTTTTTGGACTATCTATCTATCAGGACATTATATCGGGTATTTTTTATTGGTTCTGGGCTATGATCCCATTTTTTATCTGTCTGGTTGCTGGTTTTTGGATGAGTAGGTTTGTGCCTATGCAGGTTTATTCCGAGTACCAACTTATTACTTTTTCCTTCGACCGGATTTATTTTATACTCATATTTTCTTTAGTCATTATAAAGGTCGTGGCGGCTAGGGCAATCGGATTAAACTTCTTAGCCGATATAATCATGTGCGGGATTTTAGGGATGATGATTGGTCGTTTAAGCGGCATTTGTCTTCGCGTACGGACTCTAAAAAGCAGTTTTGGTGAGCGAAACAGCTAAAGCATGTACTATCCCTAAATTCATAGATACGGGATGTAATATTAAATATGGGTAGCTTCGACCATCCAGTATTTATAAAACATGGTCTTTCTTTGGGAAATGTATTTTTAAAAAACTGAGCGCTGCAAAGCGAGATTGATACTTTGCACTAAGTTATGTCATGGAATTTAAGGGGATTTTTCTAAAATGACCAAAAAGATAAAGAGCGTAAAACTTGTAAGTGATTTTGAATATATTTTTAAGTGTCCTATTTGTAATTCATCCATGAGGGTTTTTGAATTAAAAAGCTTAATTTGCTCAAACAATCATACGTTTGATTTTGCCAGGCAAGGATATATTAACTTGCTCACACACTCGGTGAAAACTAAGTATGGCAAGCAGCTTTTCGAGGCACGGAGGAAGCTTATTGTAGAGGGTGGTTTTTTTGAACCATTAACTCAGGCAATTGCCGAAGTAATAAAAAAGCAGGTTGTACTGAAAAAAGGAACAGTATTTATACTTGATACGGGATGTGGCGAGGGTTCGCATCTAACTAACTTATGCAATATGGTTAATTCTGATCCAAAAACAACAGTAACCGGAGTAGGAATTGATCTTTCTAAAGAAGGTATCTTAGTAGCTTCTAAGAGCTACACTAATAAAATTTGGTGTGTAGCTGACCTTGCAAATACACCGTTTAAGGATAAACAGTTTGATGTTATTCTTAATATCCTGGCACCTTCAAATTATGCCGAATTTAATAGACTGTTGAAATCCGATGGTTTTGTGATTAAAGTTGTTCCTCAAAGCGGCTATTTGAAAGAATTAAGAGAAGTTCTTTTTGATCAATCTGAAAAGCAGTCTTACTCTAATGTAGAGACTGTTGACTTATTTAATGAGAACTTACATAGTGTAAATAGTTTAAGAATACGCTATACTATGAACCTTGATAACTCATTAATTCATTCATTGGTACAAATGACTCCTTTAACATGGACAACCTCAGAGGAAAGGGTAAAGTCATTTTCAGAAAAGAATTCAGCAGAAATAACCGTTGATTTAGATGTTTTAATTGGCAGGAAAAAGGTGCTGCCGGTGAGTTAAATGATCAAGTGTTGAAAATGCGCTTTTCAGACAAGAGAAGTTGCCCCCTATTGTCTCGGGTAGTGAAACAAGCTACTTGTTTTTGGTACAGTATTAATGAAAGGGTACGGTGATGTGAGTTACGCCTTAAAATTATTTGACGAAAAAAGGACACTTCTTGCCTTTAAGGTTTTGTTAGACGGGTTTGCTTAAAGGCAAGAAGTGTTATTAGTGAAGATACCCAAAAAAATTAAAACTGCAGTTTTCTTTTTACTTGACGCTAATTGTTTTCCTGCTAACAAGTTGCTCATCGCGAGGAAAAAGCGGTTATGGCTGCCGCCAACGAATATTATAAAACTATGGGCGATGCCTTTGTAAACGATGACCCGGTTGGACGGGTAATATACTGCAGTTGTGTTTGGGAGGGGTAGATAGGTGGAAGAGCTCAACAGAAGGTTCATGGAAGTAAAAGAGAAAATGAGAATAAAGCAAAAACTCTTATCTGTGCTTAACGATTTAGAGCAAAAATATATTGAGGAAAAATCAAGGTTCGCTAAACTTGAGAATGTTTTGCAGAAGGAAGGCAAAGATGTTAAAAAACTGGAGGGGTTAAGCCTCACAGGTCTTTTTTTCACCATATTGGGCAGCAAAGAGCAACAGCTTGAAAAAGAACGACAGGAATATCTTGCTGTTAAGTTAAAGTATGATGAATGTAATAATTCAATTTCAGCTATAAAAGATCAGTTAGAAGATACTAAACAAGAGATGAACCAGTTAAAAGACATAGAATTACAACACAAATATATTTTAAAAGAGAAAGAAAATTTTATTTTAAATAATAATAGCGCCGTCGCTAGGGAAGTCATTCAAATTTCTGAAGAAATAACAGGTATCCAATCCAATATTAGGGAACTGAAGGAAGCGATAGCCGCCGGGAATGCGGTTTTGGAAGAAGTGAATCATGTTATTGACTCTTTGAAAAGCGCACAAGGCTGGGGGACTTGGGATTTGTTGGGCGGAGGACTTATCTCGACAGCTATAAAACACTCAAGAATAAATGATGCCAGGGATTCCGTTCATCAAGTTCAACAAAAGTTACTGATATTTCTAAGGGAGCTTAAAGATCTGGACTTATGTTTAAAACCCGGAATATCCATTGACATCGGAAAATTTACCGCTTTTGCAGATTATTTTTTTGACGGGCTCATAATAGATTGGATTGTTCAATCCGGGATAAATAATTCATTGACTGGTGCAGTTTCATTAAAAAATAAAATGATTGAAAATGTGAGATATTTACAAGAAGCACTGGAAAATAACCAAATACAATTATCACGTGTAAAACAAGAAAAGGAAACACTTATTCTGAATATGTAGTTCAAGCTAACAATAATAATTCATAATGTTACTAGCAACAAATGTGAATGGCATGCACTTACAAATTTTTTTGAAGAAAATGCAGGTGGTGAAAACTATAAGGTTGCCTTTTGGGAACCGGGTAGCGGGCAAGTCCTTATTTTAGAAAGGGAGCTTAACGAAGTACCACATAATTTAGCCGCTTCCCCTGGAAGCATTAAGGCTGCTAATCATTGCCGTAATATTATTTGGAGGTTTTCTGTAGTTCATGTTTAGTATTTGGCACTAGGTTTTTACTCCGATAGACCTTGGAAATGTAATAACGTGAATTGTACAGTTGCAAGATGACATTATCTGATATTGGTGAGGTAAGGTTTTACTTTTTAACTTTAGTAGAGATGTGAAAAATTTAATGAAAGAGTTTAGGGGGGAAATGCTGTGTTTAATTTCAATTATTGCAAACTAAAAGGAATAGGTGCTTTTTCAGTCGGGCGCGGACCTATCGCTTTTAGGTGCATTCTAAAAACACTGCTTGTATTTGTTTTAATGTTGTCATTCTACACCATTAAAACAAATACAAG
>DHTR01000105.1:13981-14179 GCA_002408725.1 Pelotomaculum sp. UBA5255 | reverse complement strand
AGCCTTGCGCCGCCCTGCAAATGGTATTTATGCCGTTGCTGTTGTGCTTATCACGGTCTTGCCTTTGACGCGTTCAGGGCCTATATTAAAGAGGGGAATTTCCCGGGTTAAAGCCCTACCAGCAAAATAAAGCCCTGTAGGGCTTTTGCTTTTTTGTCTCGTTTTACGTTTTTAACAAACGAGGACCTCCCGCTCCCG